>PVWD01000037.1 GCA_003003615.1 filamentous cyanobacterium CCP2
CGGTTTGTGAGGCAGCCGATCCAGCCGAACTACCATTTGTCCTTCAGTTGTCATGCGTTGAATACTCCATCTTTAAGTTGAGGTGACTGTCCTTCGGTTGGTTCGTATTCAGTTGGCAGTGATATTCAGTTGGCAATTCATGACTCGTTGGGCAGCTAACCAATTTTTACCATTGGCTAAAATTGCATCGTGTCAAAATTGACAGTTAATTCAATTTTGATGGAAGGGATTCCAGAAAGCTCTTAAATATCTTCAGAAAAGGGCTTTGAAGCTTATCGGTAAAGCAAACCTTCAGTAAAACTACTGCTGAATAGAAGGGAAATTCTACAAAAAAACAAGATTTTCTGGCAAATACCCTGAAAATATCAAAATTCTATAAGTGATTTAGATTTCTCACAACTTACGCACTTTCCCCCTTGCATTTTACTCCTCATTCAGAATTTGAAAAAAGAGTAAACCCGCCGCCCCTGTAGGCTTGAGCAGTCATCTCTGGGGGTGTTGGCGCGAAGGCATTTACTCAAGCCGTGTTCTTTGAGACAGACTGTAGACAAAACTCTTGGTTACAACAAGCCTGGAGGCATCCTTAGGAAAGGTTTAAATCCTTGGGGTGAACAACGCCTCTTATTCCCTGGATCGATTGGGGAACCTCCCATTGATGCAGATGGGATTGCTTGCCGCATTGTGAGTACCTTGCCTGCCAATGAGCGATCGGTCATGCAATTGCAAAACTGGGATACACCCGATCGATTAGGATAAAATTTGCAAAATCTTATGACGCATTGGTGAAGATAAATGAAACAAGATCAATAGAATGAGAAAGATGCTCGACCTAAATTGAGTTGACCTTAAAAAAACTATTGGATTGAGTTCAGGAGTGAGGGCGTGCCAAAGTCCGCGAAGTATTTATTAATTGGTTCATCGGAAGCCTACAGTGGTAAATCTGCCATGATCTTGGGAATGGCACATCAACTCAAGGCAAAGGGCATTGACTTAGCATATGGCAAGCCGATCGGCACTTGTCTGAGCGAATCTACAGTGGACAATCTTGATGAGGATGTCCGCTTGATTGCCCACACCCTGGACTTAGCAGACAATCGCCTGCTGCCAACGCTATTGTCCTTGGATGAAGACACGATCGCCCAACGAATTAGCGGTGCGGATCAGTCCAACTATTCCCACATCCTCCAGGAAACGTTGCAAGCTCCAGGTGGGGATCTGGTGCTATTGGAAGGCACAGGCACCCTAGAGGAAGGGCTACTGTTTGATTTATCCCTGTTGCAGATGGCGCAAACCCTGAACGCCTCGGTGGTTTTGGTGAGCCGTTATCATTCTGGGCTGGTGGTAGAAGGGTTAATGGCTGCCAAGCAAAAACTTGGAGATTATCTTATTGGTGTCCTGATCAACGATGTGCCGATCGAACATTTAGAAAAAGTGGAAACTCAGGTGAAGCCTTTCCTGGAGCGACAGGGCATTGAAGTGTTAGGGATCTTGCCCCGCAGTGACATCCTTCGCAGCGTCAGCGTTGGCGAATTGGTACACCAGCTAGGAGCAGAGATTCTGTGCCGTCCCGATCGCCTGGATTTGATGGTAGAAAGCCTTAAAATCGGGGCAATGAATGTGAACTCGGCCCTGGAATATTTCCGCAAAGGTTACAACATGGCAGTTGTGACAGGGGGCGATCGAACTGACATTCAGTTAGCTGCCCTGGAAACTTCAACGCAATGTCTCATCTTAACCGGGCATATGCCACCCCTCCCTGCCGTTTTGAGCCGCGCTGAGGATCTAGAAATTCCCATTCTTTCAGTTGATTTAGACACCCTCACAACCGTGGAAATCATCGATCGCACCTTTGGGCAAGTCCGCGTCCACGAACCCATCAAGGTGCAAACCATCAGCCAGTTAATGGCAGCTTCATTCAACGTCGATCGGCTGTTGGCAAAGTTGGGTCTGGAGCCTGTTCCAACAGTTTAAGTCGGTTGGGAATGCAAATTTAATAACCTGAAAGTCTTGTGGGGTGGGCAGCGTTTCGACTGAGCTCAAGCCGAAGTCTTGCCCGCCTATTCAGCCCAATAAGGCATTGCAGAGGTTATCTAATTCATGATCCTTGGTTGGGTAATGAGGAATCAGATTCCGTAGGGGCGATCGGCTGTACAGATGTGAAATTTCACGTTTCTCCTCCCCACTCCCCCTCTTGGGGAATCCGCACCGTAAAGGTTGTGCCAACTCCGGGCTGACTCTTGATCGAAATTTCCCCATTGTGAAGATCCAGGCAGCGTTTCACCACCGCCAACCCCAACCCGGTTCCTGCAACCCCTTTGACATTACTCCCCCGCACAAACAAGTCATACACATGGGGCTGTTCCTCTGGAAGAATGCCGACTCCCTGGTCTTTGACCTGAAAGAAAACGGCATCAGGCTCACAGAAAAGGGCAAGGTGAACCGTGCTTTCGGGCGGTGAAAATTTGATGGCGTTGGAAAGTAAGTTGCTGAGGATAGCGTATAGCAGTTTCTCGTCCACGTAGGCACGAACGCAGTCTCCCTGCTGGCTAAAGGTGAGCGATCGGCTGGCATCACCATACAGTTGAAAATCCTCAACTAGATTCAGGCAAAAGGTTTGAATCTCAATCCATTCGGGTTTACATTCCAGTTTTCCAGCATCGGCTCTGGCCAAGGTTAAAATGTCGCTGAGAAGTTGAGTCATCACCTTGGCAGAGGATTGAATCCGGTAGAGGTTTTTGAGTTTGGCGGGTTCCACCTGATGCTTCAGGGTTTCATCTAAAAGCTGAGCAGACCCTAAAATCAGGCTGAGGGGTGTCCGAAATTCATGGGACACCATCGAAAACAGTTGCAGCTTTAATTCACTCAGCTCTTTTTCCTGGGCGAGAGTGCGCTGGCGCGTTTCAGCATACTGTCGTTTGACCATTTGCCGATAGAGTTGGGCATACACGCCAAATAAAATGGCGAAGGTCAGTAAAGTTCCTAATGGCTCAATTAGCATCCTCAAGCGTAAATTGGACTGGGCTTGCTCCACCTGCGATTGTAAAATTTGCTCTTCCTGGTCTTTGAGGATCGCCGTTAGCTGCTGAATGGCTTCCTGGTTTTGCTGGCTCTGGACAATTAAAGGATCGGTGATGGAAGGAATCGTTTGTCTACCCTGGTAAGCTTCGAGCGATCCCTCCAATAACTCCACTTGTTCAATTAATAATTGTTCTAGTGCGTCTAGTCGCTGTTGCTGAATGGGTGCATCTGCAAGGGGTTGTCTTAACTGCTTCAGGATTGGATCAAGTTCACGAATGGCGACACGATATTGCTCAAGCCTCGTTCGATCGCCCGAAAGGACATATCCCCATCGGCGTGACTCAGCATCTGCTAAAGTAACAGACAAATTCGTGAGAACATTAAGAATTTCATTGGTTTGGCTCACCTGATTTGCGCTCTCTACTAACTGCGTCGCATTCTGATAAGAGGTAACGCTGACTGCACCCATTAACAAGACTGCCAGCCCAAACCCGCCCGTTATCCATTTTCCTTCGTGTAACCATTTCATACTGACTCTATGCGTATTCTGGTTGTTGAAGACGATGTCCAAATTGCTGATATGCTGACGGAAGCCCTAACCAACCGTCAGTACAAAGTTGATGTGGCACAGGATGGAGAGGAAGCCTGGAGTTGGGCGGAAGCCTTGGAATATGACCTGATTTTGCTTGACATTACCTTACCTAGAATGAACGGACTCCGGTTTTGCCAACAGTTACGCGATCGGCATTCTGCTGTCCCCGTTTTGATGCTAACTGCCCGCGATACGATCGCCGACAAAATCATCGGTTTGGATGCCGGGGCTGATGATTATATGGTGAAGCCCTTCGACATTGAAGAGCTGATGGCACGCATTCGGGCCCTGCTGCGGCGCGGAGGGTCTACGGTGCGGCCAAACCTACTGTGGGGAGATTTGGCCCTCAACCCCAACACCTATGAAGTCAATTATGCCAGCCAACCTCTGACGCTGACCCCCAAAGAATATGCCTTATTAGAGCTACTCGTCACCAACGGCCGAAGGGTACTCAGCCGACCTGGCATCATTGAACGACTGTGGGCAGCAGATGACCCACCCACCGAAGAGGCCGTTAAATCTCACATTAAAACGCTGCGGCAAAAGCTGCGATCGGCTGGGGCCCCCGAAGACTTTATTGAAACGGTTCATGGGCTAGGATATCGCTTACAGCAGACCCAGTAGTGAGGTAAAAAGCGAAACATCCGCCAAAACCAAGCCTTGTTTCCGATTTCCCTCTAAATCTCCCGAAACCCCCCCGAAATTCTCCCCACTTTTTAAGACTGACACGGTACGCTTAAACGTAGCGATTTCATAAATGCTCTAGAGTACCCCTTCATGCACTGTACGCCCTAACCTCGGAAGATGAGTTGGGGTTTTTTTTGGGACTTCTTCCCCCCCAAATCCTCCCGTTCTTGCCCAGGTTTTCCCACTTTGAATCAGTAACCTTAACGAACTGGGTATTCAGTGGATGTGGCAAGCGAAAGGATGGCTATTCAAAGCTCTATATTTCGGGCTGATAGAGGTTGTTCTTTCCACTTGTCTTAACGGTTCTATAAATGCATTCACGAAACCTGTTGTCCCTTAAAATGGCAAGTAACTGAATGCCTGAAGTGCTGAGAACCGACAAATTTACCGGATTTGTCACAAAAATAGCTTGTCATTGGGATTTTCAGTTTGTTGCGTCAGGCGGAAGCCCTATCAATCTTTATGCTAACCATTGGTGATCCTATCCCCTGGTTTACGCTGCCTTCAACCTCAAACCCGACCTACCACTTCGATACGCTGGGTGGCTATCGGACGGTTCTGTTTTTCTTTGGCAGCTCCAAAATCCCGAAAGTTGCTGATATTCTCAAAGACTTTTTGCAACGCCAAGACCAGTTTGAACGGCTGAATGTGCCTTTTTTTGGGGTCAGCATTGACCCGGAAGATGCAGAACTGAAAGCGGCGATCGGCACTCCTACCTTTTTTAAGTTTTTGTGGGACTTTGAGCGGCAAGTCAGCCAGTCTTACGGAGTGTGTCAGGTTGACGGAGAGAATGCCTTCTACGCACCAACCGTTTTCATTATTGATGAAAGTTTGCGGGTTTTGCATATTCTTCCGATAGAGAATGCAGAGTCATTTGCAGCCAAGGTGATGAACCTCCTGGAGGCCCTGCCAGCGCAAGAGCCTCACGTCATGGCATCGCGCCAAGCCCCAGTGCTGATGATTCCAAAAGTATTTGAGCCAGAATTTTGCCAGCAGTTGATTCGTCTTTATGAAACGAAAGGTGGTGAAGAGTCTGGGTTTATGCGCGAGGTGGATGGCAAAACCGTTGCTGTGATGGACTATGGCTTCAAGAAGCGGCGGGATGTGCTGGTGGAAGATCCAACATTGCTAGAGGCAATCAACACATTTGTCCTCCGGCGGATTAAACCAGAAATTGAAAAGGCTTTTCAGTTTGAAATTACCCGCTTTGAACGGCATCTGATCGCCTGCTACGAGTCCCATAATCAGGGTTTTTTCAACCGTCACCGCGACAACACCACCAAGGGCACAGCCCACCGTCGCTTTGCCATGACCCTAAACCTCAATACGGGAGAATATGAGGGCGGCTGTTTGTGGTTTCCGGAGTATGGTCGGCAGTTGTATCGCCCCGGCGTAGGGGAAGCCGTTATTTTTTCTTGCTCCATGCTGCATGAAGTGACACCCGTTGTGGAAGGACGGCGGTACGCGCTGCTTTCCTTCTTTTATGGCGATGAGGATGCCCAAATTCGAGAGCAAAACCGCAAATATCTGGCAGCAAAACAGGCTTCGGCGCGTCAAGTGGAGCCATCTACCGAGGAGGCTGAAGCGGTGCAGCGAAGGGATACGTCATTAGGGACAACTGCTGTTGCGGTGGAAGAGGATAGTGCAGTGGAAGCGGAGCAACCCCAGGAAGCTATTCCCTCTCTAGTCGAGGAAACAGAGGTCGGAGAAGCCTCACAGGATACGCTGGACGCGATCGATGCAGACCAGGCAGATGCAGAAAAGCTTGAGGATGAACCAGCAGATGGGGACAAGATGAGTTCTGGTGAGCCTGATGAGCCTGAGTTGAAAAAATCTGCGGGCGATCGAGCGTCCGAAGGCAAGCGGGCTGGGCTGGGCTTTCAACCTAAATCAAAAACCAAGCAGGGGAAACGGGTCAAAAATCCTACCAAAATCCTGTTTTTGCATCCCAACTTTCCAGCCCAGTTTCGCCACATGGCAACCACCTTAGCGAACGATCCCAATTATCAAATTGTCTATGGAACCACCCGCCAGGAAGGGGAAATTCCCGGTGTGAAAAAGGTGCTGTATGCCCCAAACCGAGAGGCTCACCCCGAAACCCATCACTATGTTCGATCGCTGGAAAGTGCTGTGCTTCAGGGGCAAGCAGTGTACCGACTGATTCAGCAGCTTAAGGATGAAGGATTTGTGCCCAATGTGGTGTATGGGCATTCGGGCTGGGGGCCAACGCTCTTTATCAAAGATGCTTTACCCAAAGCCAAGCTGCTCTGCTATTTTGAGTGGTTTTACCATGCTCACGGATCAGATAGCGATTTTGACCCCGCCAACCCCCTGACTGCCGACGATGAAGCCCGAATTCGGATTAAAAACTCGCCGATTTTGCTTGACCTTTACAGTTGTGATCAGGGGCTGACCCCCACGCGCTGGCAACAGCAGCAATTTCCTTCAGAATTTCGATCGAAGCTTAAAGTGCTCCATGACGGAGTAGACACCGACTTTTTCCAGCCTAACCCCGGAGCCAAACTCGTTTTACCCGCTCTGGGAATTGATTTGTCTGAAGTGGATGAACTGGTGACGTATGTGGCGCGGGGCATGGAACCCTACCGAGGGTTTCCCCAATTTATGCAGGCGGTGTCCCTGCTGCAAAAGCGTCGCCCTAACTGCCATGTGGTGATTGTTGGCGAAAACCGAGTTGCCTATGGACGCGAACTGCCCGATGGCAAAACCTACAAGCAGGTCATGTTAGAACAGTTGCCCCTTGACCTGTCTCGGCTGCACTTCACAGGCTATTTAGCCTACACGGACTATTTGAAGGTGTTGCAGGCTTCCTCTGTTCATGTTTACCTGACCTATCCCTTTGTGTTGTCCTGGTCAATGCTGGAGGCTATGTCTACAGGGTGCCTAGTCCTGGGTTCAAACACTGCGCCTGTCCTGGAAATGATTCAAGACGGTGAAAACGGCTTGCTCGTAGATTTCTTCAAGCCCGATCGCATTGTGGAGCGCATGATTGAAATCCTGGATCACCCCGATCGGATGGCATCCCTACGACAAAAGGCGCGAGAAACCATCCTAGATTCCTATCGCCTAAGCAATCTGTTACCCCAACATTTAGAGTGGGTAAAAGAGTGGAGCCAGGCATAGCATCAGGGGGGAGAAGACCGTTGCAAAGCTGCCCTTAGAGGTTAGTGCTGAGGCCGATCACGCTTCCTGCAATCACTTGCCAGCCCTTTTCAAATTGCTTCCACACTCTGAGATAGCGGAATTTGCCATCAAGTTCCTGCCCCAAATAATTTCCTTTGATTTCTACCGTAACGGCAACAACAACAGTGTCTCCGATCGCACTGAGTATTTGATCACTCGATTCAACCGTATGCAGGTGGATGTTCCCCGAACGGTAGTTGTTCAGATCAACTGCTTTAGTTACCGTTTCGCCAGTTGGACTGTTACATAGGAGATCGTCATGAAGCAACTCGTCTAGAAGCTCCACGTTGCTGGTTTTCATTGCCTCCAGAAGATTTTTCTCACTGGCGATAATTTGGGCTTTGCAGGCAGCATCCATAGGCTAAGGTTTGAGCGTTACAACCCGATAAGAGTCAGGAGAAAGGTATTGTTGAGCAGCAGTTTGCAGTTGGGCAGCATCGATCGCCCGGATTTGAGCCGGATAGTTAAATGCTGGAGCTAAATCGCCCAAAACAGCCTGGTAATATCCATACAAACTGGCCCGATCGCTCGGTGTTTCGTTACCGAAGACATAACGGTTTGCCACGATCGTCCGGACTCGCTCAATTTCGGACTCGGCGATCGGTTCGGTTTGGATGGTTTGGATATGTTGAATGATTGCCGCTTCTACGGTGTCCAGGTTTTCAGCCGGGAGATGGGCAGAGATATAAAACAAACCCTGGTGGGCATAGGTCATGTTGCTGACGGAAATCCCCGAAACTAAGCCGCGTTCTTCTAAGCGGGCTTGTTGGAGGGTATCGTCGTCATATTCGTAACGCCGAATGGTGGTGAAGGCAGGTTCCGGAGTGGCAACGGGAAAGACCGGCTTGTAAGCTTCGGTTGATTTTGCTTCGCCCAGTTGGGCCGATGCCATGCCATTTGCCACGATTTCAATCAATTCTTCAACGGGCAGGTTGCCTACTACGGAGGCCGTGATGGACTGCGGCCGATACCAGGTGGCGTGAAAATCGCGCATTTGCTGCGGACTCAGGTTTTCAATGACGGAGGCTGGGCCAAGCACTTGCCTGCGGTAGGGGAGGCGATCGAACGCAGCTTCCATCGAACGGTAATAGGTACGTCGTCGAGGACTGTCTTCAGAACGCCGGATTTCTTCTAAAACAACCAACCGTTCCCGCTCAAAGGCTGCATCGGGGATGGCAGCATTCAGAACCACCTCCATTTGTAAGGGGGCCAGTTCAGCAAAGTCTTGAGGAGCCGTTGTGATGTAGTAGTTGGTGTAATCCTGGCTGGTGGCCGCGTTGGTGATGGCTCCTCGTTGTTCGATGCGCTGTTCAAACTCTCCACTTTCCAGGCGATCGGTTCCCTTGAAAATCATATGCTCTAGAAAGTGAGCCATACCGTTGATTTCGTCAGTTTCGATCGCAGAGCCAATGCCGAGCCAGAGGCTCAGGTTTACCGCTTCAACGGGTAGCTGTTCTGCAATGATGGTGAGACCGTTGGAAAGCCGATGGAGGGTGGGTGCGTTGAGGGTAGTGGGTTGCGTGATGTAGGTTGAGGGCATGAAACAGAATTTTTTAACTGTCCGCTAATTTCTTCATCTATCTTAATCCTGACGACCCCCGATCGCGTAGCATTCTGATGGGAGAATTCCGATCAATTTACCTTAATCCATCCAGCCGATGTCAATTTTATCGGTTTCCTCCACCTTTTCGGAGAATTTTTCCGATGGCATGGCAGGTAACTTGCCAGGGCGGGTTGGGTGATCCAAAATTTGGCGGAGCGCAATTTGGTTTTGCTTGGGCGGTGGGCTACCCTTAGCAGCAGGCTTCATTGCGGAACTTGATGATTCCAGTTCTGGTTCAGCAGCCCGGTTCAAAGCTGGCGTAGGACGAGGCGGAGCGGGTTGGGCATTTACCTGAGACAGTTGCAGAATCATTTTTTTGGCATCTTCTAACTCGGCTTTAAGCTGACGAACTTGCTTGCCATCTTCCTGAAGCTGGTCGATCGTCTCTTGTTTCTCGTCTAGTTCAGTTTGTAAATCGGTGATTTTTTGCTTGAGTTTGGCCTCATTTTTATGAGCCGTTTCATAAGCTGATTTGAGATTGGACTGCAAATCGGCGATCGTCGCTTCAAGTTCCTGGATTTTGGTTTGCGCCTCCGAAAGGCTGGAATCTTCTGCCGCAGAGGAGTCTGCCGTTACGGGTTCTGCTTTAACATCCACTGGCTCGTCCCCTGAAGCATCAGGGATAGGCTTTTGAGCAGACTTGGCTTTGGATTGCGATCGGACTGCTGCCCTGGGCGTTGGGGGTGTTTCTGCGTCCGGCTGGGAATCTGCGGACTGCTCCACTGCGGACTGCTCCACTGCGGATTGCTCCACTGCGGGCTGTTCTGCCTCAGGCTGAGCTTTGTTTGCCTCTTCCCGCACCAAATCAGATAGTCGTTTTCTAGCCATCATCGCCTCCATTGCACGGCATATCATTTCAAGCAGGGGGAACTTTTTTCTCATCGATTCCCTTCCCTTCCCATTGTTGCCCAATCTCGTAGCACTTCATCAGCAACATTGCGATAGTCTGTTTGGGCCTCTCGTCCATTTTTGCCGCGCCATTGAAAAATAGAAACCCCCTCTAGAGCGGCTCGTTCGTGAGCTTTGTATGCCCGAATGAAGGTTTTGCAAGCCGGAATCCCCATTTCGGTGAGGGTCGATTGGGCATCTAGAGCTTCACCAATGCTGCGGGGGTCTACCCGTGTTAGCAAAACTCGGTGGGCAATGTGGGTGGGAGCCACCTTTTGTTTGACGGTTTCAATCAGCACAGACAAGTCCATCGGAGCTGGAGGCGTTGGCAAGATTAGATAATCAGCAAGATCTACCACGACCGCCAGGGTTTGAGATTCCAGGGCAGGCGGCGAATCCACGATCGCCCATTCATACCCTTGGATGCGCTGTAAATCTTTGAGGAAGGCAGGATTCGTTTCTTTTGCCAAATCAAACCCGATCTCGCCTGTATTTCGCTCCACCCACCAGGTCGCTGAGCCTTGCGGATCGGCATCTACCAACAACACCCGGAACTGTTCTGCAAAAGCCGCAGCCAGATTTACCGCCGTTGTTGTCTTGCCCACACCGCCCTTGCCGTTTAACACGACGAGAAGTTTTGGTGAAGTGGGGGATGATGCCACTAGAAGCCTCCTCAACAAGGGCAAGAATATTAAGCAATCAAACCATATGGGGCAATCAAAATGCGAAGCTCTGATGCTGAATTTTAACGGCCAAGCCTTAAATACTAAACATTTGAATACTGAACATCCACATTACCAGTTTGCAGGAACCAGGAGCAGAATTTTGTTATGAGCATTTTATGAGCATTAATGTTCCACTGCGATTTTCCTGACAAAGTCTGCAAGAATAGGTAAATTTCTACGAGTTGATTTTAAGCGTAAGTGAGATAAAACATGAGTCAAACACAGCACGGTGTAACCGTTTGGTTTACGGGTTTGAGCGGTGCAGGGAAAACAACGATTCGGATGGCGATCGAGCAGGCATTGCGGGGGCAGGGCCTTAAGGTCGAGGTGCTAGACGGTGATATCGTTCGGCAAAACTTGACAAAAGGCTTAGGGTTTAGCAAAGCCGATCGCGATGAAAATATTCGGCGAATTGGTTTTGTGGCAAACCTTCTTACCCGTAATGGTGTCATTGTGCTAGTTTCGGCAATCTCTCCGTATCGGTCTGTGCGAGAAGAGGTACGGCAAAAAATTGACAACTTTGTCGAAGTTTATGTTAATGCACCTTTGGATATTTGTGAGCAACGAGATGTGAAAGGGTTGTATAAGAAAGCTCGTGCTGGGGAAATTAAGCAGTTTACGGGCATTGATGACCCCTATGAACCGCCGCTCAACCCTGAGGTGGAGTGCCGCACTGATCTGGAAACGCTAGAAGAAAGCACAGCCAAAGTAATATCCACTTTACAAACGCTGGGATATCTGCCGAATCCTTCGATCGCTAATCCGATCTAAGGTTTTGTTTGGGTAGGTTGGGTTGATGACGTTAGGTTTTATGGCGGTACGAAGGCACGTTAGGACAGTTGCATATTGCTAAACCTATCTGTTTTGGGGGTTCCGTCACCTGAGGTTGCCCGAACCTTTCCATCCGTTGCCATACTGCGCTCAACCCTAACCTACAAAATGCGAAATGCTTTGGGAGTCATGCCGGTATATTGCCGAAACCACTTGCCAAGATGGCTATGGCTGCTGAAGCCACACCTCAAAGCAATGTCCATGATAGATAAATCAGTTGTTTTGAGTAAATGTTTAGCGCGATCGACTCGTTGCTGAAGCACGTATTGATAGGGAGCCACTCCGATCGATTGCTTGAACAACCGACTGAAATGAAACTGGCTCAGTTGCAGCAGTTCCGCTAAATCCGCAAGTTGAATATCATCTGCTAAATGTTCACGAATGTAATCCGTCACTTGCAGCAGTTGATAATCACTCAGCTTTCCTTCACATGATGTTGAATCCGATCGCAGGGCTGAGAAGTTTCTGAGCAAATGGACGGCTAAAACGTTGGTGAGCGATTCAACATAAAGCGTTCCTACGGTTCCCCCCGTGCGAAGTTCGCTTAACAGCATCATCATCACTTGTTCAACCTCAGGATTTCTGGCTCGAAATTCGGGTAGCAATTCCACACGATTAGAGCCAATTTCGATCGCACTTTGCGCCACCCGTTCCAGAAACTCAGAAGCAATCTGAACGCGCAAGTATCGATCTTCCTGATTCCATTGACTGAATAAGACTGCTCCGGCAGGGGCAATGGAAATGTCTCCTTTGGCAAAAAGGCTGATATGACGGCGATCGGCGATCGTTTGCAATAGCCGCCCCGGACGCGGGTTCAGCGATAAACACAGTGTATGTTCGGTTGCGTTTTGATACATCTCCTCACCTGGAGGCTGGTGAAACTCTTCCACCACAATATTCTGCCAACCAGACGCTTTGCTGGAAACGATCGGGGGTTGGAGTCCTCTTTGAGGCGATTGAGCAATTCTCACTGAAGATGTCACGGCTGATTGCACAGAAAAATCTTGCTACATGCTTTAGTTTAATGGATTTGAACGCGATAGTTTTTTACCATGCCAAATTCACCGCAAGAACCTGATAGTTGAGCAAAGTTTGAGTAGTCCAGTCTGACTCAGTTTCATAAATTAAGGGGGTGAATCAGAGATGTAGTAAAGAGGCGCGGCAATGGTGACAAAAGTATTTGCTCGATCGCAGATTGGCACAGAAGTGGGGGAATTTCTGAAGCTTGCAGTTCCCTTAGCCAGTGCCCAAGTTGCCCAAGCTGCTGTGGGGTTTGTCGATACGATTATGATGGGACATTTAGGAGCAGAAACCCTTGCGGCAGGAGGGCTAGCCTCAACCACGTTTCAGCTTTTGTTAAATACGGCAAGTGGGCTGGTGATGGCAGTGAGCCCGCTTGTGGCGGAAGCCTATGGTTCGGGTCAGAAAGCAAGAATTGAGCAAATTGCTCGTCAAGGATTGTGGCTAACTTTCTTCCTGGGTGTTCCCCTGATGTTTGCGATCGGACATCTTGATGCGGTACTGCTTTTGCTCCGACAACCTGTATCATTAGTATCCCTGGCTGAGCGATATTTTCACTTTATCCTATGGGGAATTTTTCCGGTGTTAGGGTTTGCCATGCTGCGAGGCTATGTCTCAGCTCTTTCTCAGGCGCATGTTGTAACCGTGATTGTGATAATTGGAACTGTATTCAATATTGCGGGTAATTACGTTCTGGGATTTGGTAAGCTTGGCTTTCCGCGCATGGAGCTAGCAGGATTGGGGTTGGCAAGTGGGTTAAGTTTCTGGTTGATGTTTTTAATTTTCCTACTTTATATTCTGAAACATCCGCAGTTAAGAGAATACCGATTTCTGCAAGCTCTTCATCAGTTGAAGCCTCGAATCTTGCAACGGCTCGTGACAATTGGTGTGGCGATCGCTGTTACGATCGTGTTGGAATATGGGATGTTTGCCGCTATCACGTTTCTCATGGGGATTTTAGGAACTGAAGCTTTGGCGGCCCACCAAACTGCTTACCAAACTGCGACGATTATTTATATGGTTCCCCTGGGAATGTCCTATGCGGTGACGGCCCGTGTAGCGCAGCGGTTTGGGAAAAGAGACTTTGAGGGTGTACGACGAGCCGGATATGTGGGAATCGCTAGTGTGGCAACGTTCATGGTTTTAACGGCGATCGTTCTCATCCTTTATCGTCAGCAAGTGGTTGGCATTTACTTAGATATTCATCATCCCGACAATGCCAATGTCATTCGGTTAGCAGTTCCCATACTGTTGATCTCAGCCCTCGCTCAACTCCTAGATGGCATCCAGCGGGTGGCAATGGGCGCATTGTACGGACTACAAGATACACGCATCCCCATGCTGTTGAGCGGCTTCGCCTTTTGGGGAGTTGGATTAACAAGTGGTTATTTACTGGGATTTCCTCTGGGGCTGCAAGGGGTGGGATTGTGGATTGGACAGTCGATCGGTGTGGCTGTGGCTGGAGTCATTTTTGTTTGGCGGTTTCATTGGCTAACGGCTCAAACCGGCAAAATGAAAGTCAAAAATTGAATCCCGTAATGCTGGAGTGGGTATCTTGCTAGTAGGGTTTTTTTACCCGCCTCAACTGAACGGTTGATCGATCGGCGGATTAAGAAAATGGCGTACACGGTGCCAATCGAAATGGCTGCTTAGGGCAAACGCACAAAAATCATTGAGCAAGAATCTTGACGAGATAAGCTCTTATCCTTAATGCGCTAATGGTTAAGTTTGCCGAGCTTGATTTAAGCTAAGCTGACGAGATAACTTTAACATCCCTATCAGTCCTCACATGACACAGATACAGGCAAACGACTATCCACTTGTTAAAGAATTTGTGATGGATGAGTGTGCTGTCAAATCCTTATTAGTCGCTGCTGTTTGTGCTAACAATGCTTCATCAATCACCACTACTGCACGATGCGTTCCCGGTGGCAAATCTGATGCTAATTCAATTGTTAGCTTTCCCTCATGATTGACTGTGGCAATCGTTTCTATAGTTTTCATCGTTAAGCCTTTCCCCGGTCTTAAACGCTAATCTTAGTATGGCACCCATTGCTCTCTATGCCGATGGGATCTTAGCGACCTCTGCGGTTTGCAGTACTTCAGGGAATTGTTTCCAGGGAATATTACCGTCTTTGCTGGCGAGATAGAGTTGACCAAATTGCAGCAGGGCTTCTTTTCGGTGGCAGGGGCGTTATGGCTATGTACAAATTGCTCGATCGCCCCTCACTGTTCACCAAAAGCTTAGCCTTTCACCAAGAACTTAGATAGACCGGAAATACGCTCTAATACCAGCATGAGTAATGCTGTTGCGACAATCAAAAGACCAGATACTGCTGCTGCCCGCACATCCAAATCGTTCTCAATCATTGACCACATCCGAATCGGCAGAACTTCAGTTCTTGCATCCGATAGGAACAGCGAAACAGTAATATTATCGAATGAACTTAGGAATGCCATAAACGCACCTGTAATCACCCCTTGTTTAATTAAAGGTAACGTTACCTTGAAGAATGTGTAGGTTTGGCTAGCTCCTAAAACAGTTGAAGCTTCCCGCATAGATGAACCAAGCTGCGTTAAACTGGCGAGCGTTGTCCGGACAACATAGGGAATACAGATCACCGCATGACTGATCACCAATGTGAAAAGCGATAACCGCCAACCAATCAGGCTGAAATAGGTCAACATGCCCAAACCGACTGCAATTCCTGGCAAGGCAAGCGGTGACATCACCAACGCATCCATTGCTGCTACCCAACGGGCACGGCTCCCAGCCATTGCCAACGAAGCACACACCCCCAGCACAACGCAGAGCAGGGTTGCCCAAGTTGCTACCTGTAAACTGGTTACGGCGGCTGACCATAGCTCTGGATAGCTGAATAGTGCGGTGTACCACTGCAAGGACAAGCCCGGTGGCGGGAAGCGCATGGTTTGGGCAGAACTGAAGGAAACAATTAAGACAATTAGGGTAGGAATGGTAAGCAATAGCAAACTGAAGATAGCAATGCCGCCAATCACCCAGGAGAAAGAGAGGCGATCGAACTGATATTGCTGTTTTGCTGAAGACTGAGCAGATTTGGATGTAGAAACTGAAGGATTAGCGGACATATTCACGGCTCCTCTGACCTAATGCACTGAATGCAAAGACAACAATCAATACCATCACCAACAGAATGGCGGAAATCGCGGCAGCAAACGGACGGTTAAGCAACACGACTCCCTGCTGATAGATCAACGTTGGCATATACATCACCTGCCCCCCGCCAATGATGGACGGTGTAACAAAGGAACTGACCGTCAGCGCAAACACCAACAAACATCCAGAAATGATTCCTGGTAAGGTGAGCGGTAAGGTAATTTGCCAAAACGTTCGCCAAGCTCCACCCCCTAAGCTGGCAGAAGCCGCCGCCAAGCGAGGATCAATCTGTGCGAGGGATGCAATGATCGGTAAAATCATCAGCGGAAGCCAGATTTGCGTCATGGCGATCATTACCCCTTTGTGGGTGAATAGTAGCCGAATCGGTTCTTCAATCAATCCGAAACTTTGCAAAAATGAGTTCATTAACCCTTGTCGTCCTAGAATCACTACCCAACCAAAGGTGCGAACCACTGAACTAGTTAGTAAGGGTAAAAGAATGAGAAAAGTGAGAATCCCTTTCCATTTCGCGGGTGTGTAGTGATATAAATACGCAACGGGATAACCCAGAATCAGACAACCGATCGTCACTTGCACACCCAGCCAAAAGGTATCTGCCAGCACTTTGAGATTGACTGCATCTTGAAAGAACTGCAAATACTGTCCGAGGGACACTCCGCCCTCACGGGACTGAAAGCTGGAGGCAAGTAGGACGATCAGGGGAGCGACATAAAATAAATGCAAAAAGATGGCTAAGGGTAAGGCTAATTGGGATTCACGGGGAGCAAACAATTTCGGAATTTTCATTTACAATTTTGCACCTCTTAAACTTGCACTTCGCGATCGAATCGTTCAATCCAGGCAGTACGATTTTTATTAATCTCATTCCAATCCAGCAGCACCAGTTTGTCCAATACTTTGGCTGAATTACTGCCCAGTTTTTCCTCCAGTATTCCTGTCAGGGCAACATTTCGATTAGACGGCACAAAGTAGTAAGGTTCAGCCGCCATTGCCGTTTGCACTTCCGTACTTAATGCAGCATTGATAAACGCCGCTGCTAATTCCAGATCGGCACTGGTATTTTTGACAATCTGCTGGGCGGGACGCAGGGCAATTCCGCCTTCCTGGGGCATCACCCAATCAATCTCTGCTCCCCTTGCCTTGAGTGCCATCACATTATTTAAGTCGTGGGGTGCAATGACTACCTCCTCCTGCTGGAACAATGTTGCGAGTGCGCCTGCATTGGAAGCAATACCCGCCAAATTGGGTTTCAGTTCTTGGAGGGCAGCAAAGGCAGGTTCAATGTCGGTTTCGCTGCCGCCATTCATTTTGGCAATCTGCACCATTAAGGATGTTCCCTGAGTGGTTTGCATTCCCTGCATGGACACTCGCCCTCGGTATTGGGAATCCCACAAATCTTCCCAGGAGGTGGGCGGTGTAGAAACGATCGTCGGGTTGTAGGCAATTCCCATGACCTGCACTCCGGTGGTGGGGCCCCATCCGTCTGGGTTTTGCAATTCGGGCAGCACCTCGGCATAGTTGTCAACTAAATCGACGGGCAGCTTTTCAAACAGTTCATCTCTAGGTGCAGCATTAAAGGGGCCCTCATCGAGCAACGCCACATCAAAGGGAGGATTTTGAGCCGCCGCAGTCAGTTGTGCAACTTGCTCTAGTGA
This sequence comes from filamentous cyanobacterium CCP2, assembly GCA_003003615.1. Classification (GTDB taxonomy): domain Bacteria; phylum Cyanobacteriota; class Cyanobacteriia; order Elainellales; family Elainellaceae; genus Egbenema. The sequence continues at coordinate 17,378 of PVWD01000037.1, forward strand.
CACCATTGGGGTTAGGTTCACCTCACCTCCAGTAACTTCCACAAAAGCAGGAACCAAGACATCGCGATAAAACTGTTCCCAACTTCCCGCAAAGCAAGCAGCGATTAAGCGACCACCGATCGCCCCTGCATCGGCAGAACCGTTTGCGCTAACGGAACTGGGATTACCACCACAGGCTTTGAGCAGCAAGCTCGTTCCGGTAAATAATCCGGCTCCCAATACGGCACGACGAGACACCCGGTTGAAGGATGGATAAGTCATAGAATCACACTTTGTAACGTCTAAACCTGAATACTGAAACTCAGTTGCACTAGTCTTCACATCTGTCCTGCAATCAATTGTGGACGAATGGCTCGAACCCATTGACGGAGGTTAAGAATTTAATTCAGTAATTTCGATTGGCAATCATCCCACTGGAGGCAAGATGCCTGCGCTACGGATTATCCGATTAAATTCTTAACTTCCATTAATGGTTGAAATCCTTCTCTACAGCCGATCGAGTCTGTTTCAACGGACTTCAGTTCCTAGCCCCGAATAGATTCGAGGGTGAATGGCTTAAACTTGAACAATTCGATCGAACTGCTCAACCCACTCTGTCCGGTTTTGATTAATGGTTGCCCAATCTAGAAGTTCCAATTTCGTCAAAATTGCGTCCAAATCATCGCCTAGTTTTTGGGCAATTTCGGCTGGAATGGGCACATTTTTGTTCGTTGGTAAAACATAGTTCGTTTCCACCATTTGAGTTTGTACATCCTGACTCAAAGCAGCATCAATGTAGGCTGCGGCTAGCTCCACACTGGCTGTCGGATTTTTGACAATGCTCATTATCGGAGTCAGGGCAAATCCTCCTTCCTGGGGCAACACCCAATCAATGTCTACGCCCTTTTCCTGAAGCAGGCGAACACTGTTTAAGTCATGAGGCGCGATCACCACTTCTCCTTGCTCAAATAAGGTAATCAACGCCCCTGAATTTGCCACCACTCCTGCCAGGTTTGGAACCAGTTCTTCCAGTGCTGCAAATGCTGGATCAAGATTATCTGCGCTGCCACCGTTCATCTTGGCAATCTGCTGCATAAAACCGATCGTGTGATTGTTCCGCATTGCCATCAACGCCACACGACCTTTGTATGCATCATTCCATAAATCTGCCCAGGAAGTGGGCGGAGTCGTGACGACCGTTGGATTATAGGCAATTCCCACTGCCTGCACTCCAATGAGGGGTCCCCAAGTATCAGTACTCTTAAATTGATCGGCAAGGTCATTATAATTTTGGAGCAGATCAACAGGTAGTTTCTGAAATAATTCTTCCTTCGGCACACCCTCAAATACGCCAGAATCCAGCGATACAACATCAAAAGGGGGACTGTTTGGCGATGCCTGGAGTTTGGCAATTTGATCTGCAGAAACAGCCGTGACCAGGGAAGCTTCTGCCCCGGTTTCTGCCGCAAACTTAGGAACGAGGGTATTCCGGTTGAACTGTTCCCATGATCCGGGCAAAGTTGTTGAAATCAGCGTTCCACCTGCCAGGGAATTGGTTGCAGAATCGGCGGCAGCATCACCAGCAGAATTCTCTGTATCAGGATTGGTTGCCGTATTGGAACCGTTCGCGCATCCCTTCAACGCCAAGCTTGCGCCCGTAAATAATGTTGCCCCCAACATCGCACGGCGAGTCATCCGAAACCGTTTATGATTTGACATTGGATTTTGTCCTTTCGTTTTTTAAGATGAAATGATGATTCAAAAAGAGCGATCGTTTAGATAGAAGCAGGATGAAATTGGGTTGGCGATTGAATTAGCGATTGGCTGGGAATAGGGAGCAGGCGCGAGAAGAAGCCAGTTCTAGATAAATGGTTTCACCCAGCGCGAGGGGGGCAACTCCCGGAATACGGGGCTGTGTCACTTTGACCTTGGTATCTGGTGCGATGCGGATTTCGTAGGTCATGACTGCACCCAACGGCAGACAAATTTCTACCGTACCCGGTATGCAGTGGGAACTAGGTTCTGACTGAACTCTGAAATTCTCAGGACGCACCGCTATCAGGATATGGCGATCGGACGGCAACGAGATATCTTTTGCCAACAGCAAGCGACCACCACCAAGAACTTGAATCAGATGGCTAGCAGAATCTTGCTCAATTACCTGGGCGGGCAGTAAGTTACATGTTCCAACAAACGTACTCACGAACAGAGTAGAAGGCTGATCATAGATTTGACTCGGAGAACCAAACTGATGAATTTCTCCCTGAGACATGACTGCAATCCGATCGGACATGCTCATGGCTTCTTCCTGGTCATGGGTCACGAGAATTGCTGTCACGCCTTGCTCAGTCAGGAGCCGTCGAATTTCAATTTGCATATCTAACCGCAAATTCTTGTCTAACGCGCTGAAGGGTTCATCCAAGAGCATTAGCTTGGGTTCCACTGCCAGAGCACGGGCGATCGCAACACGCTGTTGTTGTCCGCCAGATAGCTCACTAGGATATCGCTTCGCCAAGTGACCCAACTGCACCAATTCCAGCATCTCGCCCACCTTGTTCGACACTCGCCCACGAGCAGTCCCCTTTGCCCGCAACCCATAAGCAATATTGTCCCAAACAGACATATGGGGAAAGAGAGCGTAATTTTGAAACACAATTCCCACACCGCGCTGGTTTGGCGGCAGGGCGGAAACTGGCTGACCATCAATGCGGATTTGCCCTGAGGTGGGGGTTAGGAAACCAGAAATGATTCGTAGCAGCGTCGTTTTACCACAACCGCTAGGGCCCAACAATGAGACAAACTCTCCTGGCTTAATGTTCAGATTAATATTCTGAAGGGCAACCATTGCCCCAAAGCGGTGCATGATTTGCTCTAAAGCCAGACTGTGCCCAACATGGGGGATGGCTTGGGTGGCACTAGGAGCAATCAATGGGCTAATTTGTTCTACCGACTCCATAGACTTATCCTCTCAAAGGTTTGATTCGTGAACACCAACACGGACATTCAGCAAATGACCATCAGACAGTGGGAATTTTTAAGGCAAACAGTTCACCAATTTTGGTATATTCGATCGGGCCACCCAGGCGAGTGATTGGCTTCATTTGCATCGTGTCAACCAGTCCTAAATCTTTGCGGTAAAGATCTTCGCGAATATGAAACCGCAAAACTCGCCCTAAAACCATGACGTTTGTTGCGCCCTCCACTGGAACAATTTGCGTGACTTTACACTCCATTGCAACAGGTGCTTCAGCAATGCGGAATGGACGCACATCAACGGAGGGAACTGCCTTTAGATTTGCCGTCTCAAATTCGCTGACTTCATGAGGGAAATCGATCGCCGTTTGAATCATAGATTCCGACATGGTTTCATCCACCACATGACAAACAAATTCATCGATCTCTTTAACATTGCGAAGCGTGTCTTTTTCTTTGGGTTCCTTTCTGCGATATGACACAGAAAACAGAATAGTAGGTGGAAATCCTGCAACCGCGTTGTAGAACGAATAGGGGGCAAGATTGGGAATTCCTTCTGCACTGATTGTTGACACCCAAGCGATCGGACGAGGAGCCACAATGCTGGTCAGCAGATGATAGGGAGCCGGATCAGGCATTTCATCTGGCACGAATGAAAGCATACTCAATTCAGGCACGGTAGAAGGCATGGATAGAACCTTTCAGTTATTCATCAAATAGAAGCGAACCCGATCACTTCAAAAAATAGAAATTCGCTAAACGATTACTCTCGTGGGGTGGGCATCTTGCCTGCCCAGTTGCTTGAGCATGACTCCTGCTCAAGCCATTCAGTCCTCCTACACCTGAATTTCTCGGTTGAACTGCTCAATCCAAGCCGATCGCTGCTGGTTAATTGTTGCCCAGTCTAATGTATTAGCTTTTGCCATAAAATCAGCAATGCTGGAAACCCCCATGATCTCTTCAAACTCAGCAGGAAACTCGGCTGCACTGTTGGCAGGAATATAAAAATATGGATCACCCACCACAGCAGATTGGGCTGCTTTCCCCAGCATGGTATCTACGTAGGCAACGGCGCGATCGATCCCTGCCACAGGCTGACTTACCACATTCAGGCTATACCGGGCGGCGATAATGCCAGATTCCGGCAAACCCATTTCAATGGGGAGTCCCCGTGCCTTCAAGTTCATCACATCGTTGTGCCACATGGGAGCAATATCAATTTCGCCCTGCTGGAACAAAGTCAGTAATGCACCAGGGTTTGCTGCAACCCCATTCACATTCGACAAAATTTCCCGTAGTGCTACAAAAGCGGGTTCAATCTCTGATTCGCTACCGCCTCTCAGCTTTGCCAACTCCACCATAAACGAAGTCCCCAACACGCTGTTCATGCTGACTAGCCCAATCCGTCCTCCCAGGTTCGGATCAAACAAAGCATCCCAAGAGGTGGGTGGTGTGGTGATGCGCTCTGGGTTATAGCCAAGGACAGCCCCCTGAGCATAGAAGATAGGAGCCAAACCCTGGGAGTCAATGAATGAAGGCTCAACATCTGCGAGATTCTGGCTCTTGTCGGCAGGAAAAGCCTGAATGAGTCCTTCCCTGAGGGCAATGTCGTTCTGTCCGTCGTCTAAAATCACCACATCAAAGGGGGGATTGTCTGGAGAAGCCTTGAGCCGTGCTACTTGTTCAAATGCCAACAAGGGAATTGCGCTAACCTTAATCCCCGTTTCCTGATCTACGATCGCTGCTAGTTTTTCCCGATAGAGGCTGTCGGTCGTTCCTGGAAACGAGGCGACGACTAGTTCCCCGGCGGTAGCACCTCCTTCAGGACTGGATTCACCACCATCGGCAGTGGCATCTCCATTGGGTGCAGAAGCGCAGCTTTTCAGTGCCCAACTCGTTCCCAGAAATAGCCCTGTACCCAGAACAGCGCGACGGGTAATGCGTTGTGTTGATCGACTCATCATGGCTCAATACTCCCCAGGAATGACAGTTTTAGGAATGACAATTTGGGTCACTGCTTTGTCAAAGCTTAAATAAGCTGCCAGATTGAACGGCAAACCGCTGGATGCTGCTCCCACCCTTCATTTCGATCGCCTGACCTTACCGCTAAAAAATTCTGTTCACGAAAAATCGCATACAATAAATGTACACAATCTTTTATACTTAATTGACGGTTCAACTTACCTCCAGTTAATAGACTATTTTCAAAAGAATTCCAGGAAATAACCGTGTTCGAGAACACAATTTGCGATCGATCGTTGTTTCAGCGATTTTATGAGCGTTACCTAAGCGGAAACCCAGAATTATCGGTAAAAGATTGACAGTCGCAGCAGCAAATCGTACTTTGTATACAAACCTGTTTGAGATGTCCAGCACGAAATTTGCATACAAGAGTTGTACACAATTTATGGGGAGTAAAAAGTAGCTTAGACTACAATTTCCGCACGGCTTCAGCGAATGTCAAAGCATCATTAAATTTGCGATTCTCCTTCGATCGGGTCAAGCAGGGGATGAAGGATGTTTTTTCCACTTGCTTAGGGTTCGCCCCGCAATTGACCGAGTAACATGGTTTTAGAGGGTTGGTTTACCCCCAAAAATACATTAGTCTCATCCCGCAATTTCCGACTTTCTCTTTAGGACGTTCACTATGGTCAGCATTCGACGGCATTCTAAATCAGACGCAAAACCAACCGAAGATTTTATCTATACTGATCTCTACAATGCAATTTGTGAACGCCATTTACCCCCAGACACGAAGCTGGGCGAAGCAATGCTGGCAGAGCATTATGGGGTGAGCCGCACCATTATTCGGCAGGTGCTGCTGCGGTTGTCTAGCGATCGACTGGTGAAGTTAGAACCAAACCGAGGGGCGTTTGTTGCCAGCCTGACACTAGAAGAAGCTCGACAAATCTATGAAGCTTGGCGGTTAGTTGAAGGGGCAATTATTCAAGACGTAACGGAGTGCATTACACCCCAGCAGATCGCTTCGTTGCGCTCACTCATTGCGGCTGAACGAGTTGCCTGTGATGAGCAAAATTATCCTCTGTTAACCCGCTTATCAATCCAGTTTCATATGCAGCTAGCTGATTTATGCAGCAATAAATTTTTGGGGCGGTTTTTAAAGGAATTGATTCCCCAAACCTCGCTCGCATACTTTTATGAAATTCGTAAGATGCCGGTTTGTACGAAAGATGAACATAGCGAGATTTTGGAGCATATTGTGGCAGGAAATGCGGAGGCGGCGATCGAAGCGGCAAGGCAGCACCTAGACGGAATCGAGGCGGCTCTGAATGCTCGTGCAGACATCAATCGACGGATCAGTTTAGTTGATAAATTAAATTCTAGAATTTCTTCACGTTCTTGAGATTTGAGCTTATGGAAGATGATTTATTGAAGAATGCTGCATCGATCGAATCCAGTTGCGAATTGTAGTACGGCTAACGCCCGTCAGTTGTTCAATTTCGCGTGATGTTAAGCCAAGCTGATGCATTCTCAAGCAAATCTGCTTAACATCTTTAGAATATCCTCTTGAAGTATACGCATTGACAAACTGGCATCTACACTCCTTGCAACGATAGTTTTGTTTACCGCGTCGGTGTCCGTTTTTTTGGAGTTGCTGTGAACCACATTTAGGGCACTTCATTGCGATTCCTTCATTGCAAAACCTTGGTGTGATGCCAGTAACTTGTAATGTGAGGCGTAAAAAACAAAAGGTAAACAGTTTTATCTTTAGACCTGGCTCAAAGAAACAGACTGATGAGGTTACGCTCTAGATTGGTTTTGTATACAAAAATTGTATACTTGATTATAAATGTATGCTGTATACAATGCAAGATCTTGCCGATCGCAAGAAAGGTGGACAAACTGCCCACCTTCACTGTGCAACTTTCTATGCAACTGAAACAGGTCTAATTTTTCTGGCTATGCTTTTGGCTGATTCTCCTGCATCTCTGGAGAACCCATGTTGCGGGGCAGCAGCCAATTGAGCAGAATTGCCGTTAAGCCGCCAGTGGAAATTCCAGACGAAAGGACATTTTTGATTAGAGCAGGCTTATCATCCAAAATTTCGGGAACGTACACAACTCCTAACCCCAAGGCTAGAGAAGCTGCAATGATGATCAAAGCACGCCGATCGATTTGAGTAGAAGCCAAAATGTTGATACCTGCTACCGCGATCGAACCAAACATGATGATGGTGGCTCCACCGAGAACGGGTTGGGGAATGGCTTGAAAAATGCCGCCGACTAAAGGCAACAAGCCCAATAGGGAAAACAGCCCTGCCACATAGAAACCGACATAGCGGCTGCCCACTCCCGTCATTTGAATTACGCCATTATTTTGGCTGAAGGTGGTGTTAGGGAATGTATTAAACACAGCTGCCAGCAAAGAGTTCACCCCATCTCCTAAGACTCCGCCCTTAATGCGGCGAAAGTAAACTGGCCCTTCGATCGGCTGCTTGGAGACGGCTGACGTTGCGGTGAGGTCGCCGATCGTTTCAATGGCGGTGATGAGATACAGCAAGATAAACGGCAGGAAGGCTGCAAAGTCAAAGCTCATGCCATAGCGAAATGGAATCGGCAACCGCACCAACGGTAAATTGCTCAATGCACTCAGGTTGACTAGCCCCAACGCCAGAGAAATCATGTAGCCGATCGCCAAACCAATTGCGATCGATCCCATGCGTAAATAGCGGTTGCCAGTCATGTTCAGCGCAATAATAATGGCAAGGACTAATCCGCCTAATGCCAAATTCTGATAGCTGCCAAAGGTTTCGTTTTGCTGGGCAATGGCTCCCCCTGCCAAACTGAACATTCCCGTGCGGATCAGGCTGAGTCCAATGATCAGAACCACCGTACCCGATACCACGGGTGTAATAATTTTCTGCGCTAAATGCAAAAATTGGCTTAAAAAGATTTCAACAAATGCCCCAAAAAAGCACACTCCAAAAATGAGGGCGAGGGCCTGCTCAGGGGTTTGCCCTGCTCCAGTGGCAGCCGTTCCCACTCCAATAATCGGGCCCAGAAAGGCAAAGCTGGTTCCCTGTAAGCTCAGCAACCCAGAACCAACGGGCCCAACCCGCTTGCACTGAATGAAGGTGGCAATCCCCGAAACAAACAGCGACATGCTGATGATGTAGCTTGTTGTGGCTGCATCTGCTCCCAGTGCCGAACAAATCAACAAGGGGGGTGTAATGATGCCAACAAAAGCCGCTAACACATGCTGCACTGCCACAAACAGCGACTCCACCACAGGAGGGCGATCGTCCAGTCCATAGATCAGTTCTGAGCCAGTGCGAACGGCAACATCCGCTTGGGTTTCTTTGCCTAAAACAATTTCCTGATTCGATTGCGCCATGTATCCTCCAATCCTCTAAATTGCATGACTAAACAGATATTAAACCCATCACCGTAAGGGCCCCGCCATAATCACTTTTGTGATTGCATCGGTGACATCGGTTGGTTTTTCCATTGCCAATTGGTCATACCATTCTTGGGTAATCGCTGGGTCTTTCCCATGAATTTGCTCAGCCCGTTTGCGGGCCTTTTCCACAACCGCATTGGCCCGTTCTGTTCGCTCCATTTCGTACCGTTTCAGAGCGTATTCAATTCCTAAATTTGTCGTCATTAAATATTGCGTTAACACCCAAGCATCTTCCATCGCCTGACAGCCACCCTGTCCCATGTCGGGGCAAGTCGCATGGGCAGAGTCTCCCAGGAGGGCAACGCGCCCCTTCACGTAGCGATCGATCGGCCCAATATCATGAATTTCAGGACGAGCAACGCCACTCGGATCAAACAATTCAATCAATGCCTGAACGGGGTCTGCCCAGCCCTGGAAGTGTTCCTTCAGTTCCGCTTTATAGGTTTCAGGGTTGGCAGGCGTTCCTTTGGGCAAGGGCACATCAAAGAAAAAGTAAAACCGATCGCCCGCCACTGGCATCATTGACACCCGCTTGTGATCGCCCACATAAATAATCCAGCAGTCTTTAGGGGCAAGGGCTTCATCCGCAGGGACAAGACCATTCCAGTTGGTGTAGCCGCCATATTTCGGTTCAATCTGCTGCCCCAGCACATAGGTTCGTAAAATCGATCGAATCCCATCTGCCGCGACTACCAAGTCTCCCTGGGCTTTGTGACCATTTTCAAAGACGGCCGTCACGCCGTTGTCGGTTTCTTCCACCCCAATGCACTTGTGCCCCAGCTTCACCTCACCTGGAAAGGCTTCTAGCAGCATTTTCTGCAAGTCCCGTCGGGCTACCGGGTAAGGACGCTGCCCTACCGTATGAATCAGGGGATACAGCGTGATGTCGTTGAGCAGTTCGCCCGTTTTGGTGCGGTATTCCATTCGCTCCATTTTGCCGCCAATTTTGGCCATTTCTGCCCCCAATCCCAGCCGATTCACAACCTTGACCCCATTCGACCAAAGCGAAATTCCAGCCCCAACGGGACGCAAATCCTGAACGCGATCGTACACCTCCACTTCGTAGCCCGCTTGGCTGAGGGCAATTCCGGCAGTCAATCCACCAATTCCGGCTCCGATCACCACAACTTTAAGATTGTTCATGCTGCTTGTCTCCAGGAAAGTCTATCTGTCATTGTGAGGGGTGAGGGCAGGATACGCACGAGACAAAATCCTATCTGCATTAAAAAGGCAGACGGCGGGCATTTCAGTAAACTGGCTATCTGTTTGGGGCGACAAAGCAGAACGATGCCTACCTTCAGCCCTGCACCCAGTTCTAATTTGTGAAAAAAGGAGTACAGAAAGTTGGGTGACGAAAACTTTTGAAGCAGTTCGCAATGCGATGGGGGAGCCTACTCCAACCAATGAGACACGAACGACGAGTGGCTGAAAATTTGCAATGTATTCAGTAAACGTGAGTCATTGCAGCAGGTTTGTATCAAAAATTACGCTTTCCTATCCTTGTTGCAGCAAATCCGTCGATCGCCCCGGCAGAATTTTCTTATTACAAATCCCTGATTTGCTCGTGGTAGTCTCTGGTTACGGTACTTCTAAGTAACGCTTGCGAATAAGGTAAACGACTATGGAAGCGGCAACTGCATATTCAGTTTGGGATTTGTTGGGGGGAGCGTTTCAGCTTGATGCCGAGGCGTACCAGCAAATTAGCATTGCTCCCGGCGGGATAAGGCTGGCCTTATTGGTGGTATTGGTGGCTGGCTTGTCGATCGCTGTTGCCCAAAGCATCATTCTTTTTATTAATCAAGTTAGACCGGCCCGCTTTATTTTTAGCCTGCTCCTAAACATGGTGCTGTTTGCGGCAGGTTTTATTTTTCTCGTGTTCAGCACCTGGCTCATTACCCTTCTGCCCTGGACGGTGCAGGTTTCTTTTCCCAAATTAATTGCCGTGTTGGGGCTGAGCTACGCCCCGATTTTGTTTGGCTTTTTGGGGGGTCTGCCCTACTTGGGGTCGCCTCTGCTCTCGGTGCTGTCGGTTTGGCACTTACTGGCAATGGTCGTCGGGTTTGGAGCCGTCACAGGGACAGATCTAGGACACGCTTTCGGCTATGTTGCTGTTGGCTGGCTCGTTTTACAACTGTTGCAGCAAACCATTGGTCGGCCGATCGCCAATTTAGGCAAATGGCTGGCAAATACGGTGGCAGGGGTGGAGCTAATCACCCATCGACGAGACGTGGTAGACGTGATTTACAGCCGAGCAGAAGAGTCGGCAACCCATTGGCAAGAAGAATTTCGGCGACGAATTGAGGAAGTGCGCCAAGGAGATTTAGTCGGTGCTTTGACGGGAGGAGAAGGACTCATTCCAGGAACCCATCAGTCTATGGCGAGTTCTGGGGAAAGAGAAGTGGGCGAATCGACCTTTTCCTCTGGAGGCTCTTCTGCTCCTGAGGACTCCACCCGTCGGACTTCCGTGCATCGTCCCACCCTCGACAATGACACCCTGAGAACCATCCTGGGACTCGTCGGTATTGCCCTGCTCACCTTTTTGGTAGTCATTTCCCTTAGACCCGTTCGAGATGCCTGGTTTGGTTGGTATGCCACGTTGCCAAGGGTGCTGCGGTTTGTGTTTAATCTAGGCTGGATTGGAGTCATTGCTCTTGTTGTGGCGGGGCTGCTGGCTCCCCTGGAAACGCTGGGCTGGTGGGTATGACGATGAAGTGGATACGACGGTTAATGCTGGAGAATTAGCGCAGCCGATCGCCAATCCAGAGGAAATTTCGCGCTATATCGTGTATTTGGATGGGATTAGCAAATCCACGTTTGAATATCTGCCTGATATTGAAGATTTTCTCAACGGGTTAACGCCGACCTTACCCGAAGATGTGGCCCTGGTGCGGGGAATTATGCCCTACTCGGTGATTAATAACCCCCTGGATGAAGACCGTCCCCTAGCGTTTTTGTGGAAACTGGCCGATCGCAATCGATATGACAACCCCGCTGACTTACTCGGCTTACTGGTCAACCTGCGTAACGTGATTATTGTGGGCGTGTCTGCCGATCGCCGGTATGGGCCACTCTACAACCAGGGCATTGCTCAGGTCGTGTTTAATGGACTCGTCAAAAATGGTTATCAACTGGGCAGCGGCATTCCGGTAACGCTGATTGGCTACAGTGGCGGTGGGCAGATGGCCTGTGCCTGTGCTCCGTTCCTCAAAAAAGCATTGCGGGCCCCGATCGATGTTATTTCGTTGGGCGGAGTCATTAGTGCGAACTGCAACATTCTGGCTCTGGAACACCTTTATCACCTGTCTGGAAAGAAGGACTCCGTGGAACGGCTTGGAGCCATCATGTTTCCTGGACGCTGGAAGTGGCTGCCGTTGTCTTTCTGGAACCGGGCCAAGCGACGCGGAAAAATTTCCTTTTTTGACATGGGAGATATTGGCCATCAGGTTCCAGGCGGCATTCTTGACCCCAAGCTCATCCTGCCCGATGGACGCAGTTCCCTTCAGCAAACCATCGACACCATTAACGGCATCCTGCGGGAAGAAATTCTGCCAGAAGAAGACCTGACTTCCGTTAAGCTAAGCAACTACGAGCATTACATTCAATCTGCTGCCTTTAACCGACCCGACTATTACCCAATTCAACAATCCTTACCGTCCGAGTGGTATCGACCGATCGGCAGTTGGATGGGCCGATTAATTTTGCCCAAACCAGAGGAACGCAAAACCATTCGGGGAGTCTTGTTTGAGGTGTATCACGCCGACGCAGCCTATCAGCATTTAGTCGGGAAAATTGTGCCTTTACGCTGGAGCCAAGACCCGATCGTCCAAAAGCTGGTCAGAGCCGTCAAGCAGGACATTCACTTTAGCGCGGAGGCTTCCTACACCAGCAAACACGGCGGTATGGTGCATCCCGATCGGCTAAATCACTGGTTGCAAGTTGGGCCGTTAGAATCCCTTGCCGGGGCACGCCCAGAAGATGACATGGTGGTGATGCTGAATGAACCCGTTGCAGTGGAGGAAGGGGGCTTGCGGATTGGCAGCCAGCCCGTACAAATTACCGGCCGCTTCTATGCCTTGGTGCAGTTTATCAAACCGATCGCCAACACGGATCAGTTTCAGGTGGTTCACTTTAACCGGGACTCTCGCCAGTTTGATGGGCTTAAAGAAGTGATGCGGCTTCCTCCTGTCGTTTTTTCAGAAGACTATGGCAGCGCGCTTTCCACGACTCGCGATCTGGAAAAATCGCCGTTGAATGAAACGGGCTGGTACGTTTACGGAGCGCAAGATGGCAGTGGAATGTTTGTGGTGCAGTCTTTGGCTCCCCGGGCCCTGTTTCGGTTGCAGCCGGATGAGGTGGTGTTTGGCAAAAAAGCTGCTTACCATTACATTCGCAAACGAGCCTGGGCCGAGGCAAAAGCTCAAAAAGGACGAATTTCTTCAGTTTTATGTACGTGCCGATCGGATGAATCTTCTTCGGCCATTCAAGCTGCCATTGACGAGTGGCAAGAGGGCGATCGAGCGTTGGTGGTTCATACCTATGGCGGTATTGGCGGAAACCACAAAGAGCCTGCTGCGGCAACCCCCATTTTCTTTGGGCATTTTGCCTTTGGGTTGGCGATCGTGATTTGGGAACCGCTATCGAATGAGTTGCGCTTTGATATTCGCTATGAGCAAGTCTACACCCACAATACGGATGGCATTATTGCCGGAACCCTGCATTGGTCGCGCTATATGGGCGATCGGCAGTTTGGCTGGCTGGGAACTCGTCCTGTTTGCGATCTAATTATTAAACACGATGCATTTACCAAGGACTATGACTTCAACGGTGCCCAGCGATCGGCTCTTTTCTATATGCTGATGCAGCTTCAGGTGATGACGGCTCGATATCGCACCGGCGATGGCACTGGCGGAACCTACGTTGGCCCGGCTAATAACTGTGCCCAAGATTCCAACCAGGCCCTCTTTGCCAGCCTGAAATATATGGAAAATCAGGTTCAGCAAAATGTAGACACCTTACGGCAATGGCAGGCAGAACACCCAGAACAAGGAGAACGATTTAACCAACTCTTGCAACTAGGACGAGAACTCCGTCAGCAATTGCAACCCCTCAGCGGAGACTATTCTGCCTGGGAACGGGGCGAATTCAATTTAGGCAGCAGCCTGGAAGACCAACCCCTCCGCAATTTAATTACCGGACTGGGCAGTTGGCGCACCATGCTTCCCCGCTATGCCAGCGATACAGTTGTAAAAATTTTCCTCAACTACGAGGCTACCGTCTGGGTGTTGCGAACTAACCAAGTTGGCGGACACGATCCAGATATTGAACCGATCGTGCCAATGACGCTCTAACCCCGTCGGTATCACCCCACTCCTCTCTCCTCCCTCCTCCCTTCTCTCTGCCAAACTCGCCCCCAGCAACGCGCAGATTGCTGGATAAATAATGAAGTTATAACGGGGAACGACTGTGAGATCTTTATTTAGCAGGTAGACGATCGCAAAAAATTGCAGCAAGATGCCCAGGATAAAGCCGCCCAAAAGTTGGATGGTGGGGCGATGAATAGAAATCTGCCAGAGGTGACGGAAGCCTTTTTGAACTTGCCAAATTAGCCAAACACTAAAGCCAAGCATGACCAGCGAAAGGGGAATGACCACGCGATCGGGCTGATTTTCAACGGGTAGAGCAATCACCATTAGCACCCAATTCACCAAAGTTTGGTAAAGGGGAGCAAGGCGGCGTTGCCAGGTCAGCCGATAGGGAATGAGCCAGTCTGTTTCAGGACGGTTGAAATGCTCAAAGAAAATGGGCAACCAAGGCAAGTAGCATAGGGCAATCAGACCAACCGCAAGCCCGATCGCCCCCCACTGATGCCAAGTTAATCTGCGGCGTTGCAAAATCATCCAGCCCAGCAGGGCCATAAGTTGGGCAACCAGGGCAATGGCACAAAAGTAATGCGTATATAAACCCAATCCATTGACCGCGCTCCAACCCAGCCATATCCAGGGACGGAACTGGTTCGCAGACATCAGATCTCGCTGGATTTGTACCAGTCCTAGCAGTGCTAAAGTAATCAGCAACATGGGCAGCGTATAGTGCCGTGCTTCCTGGGAAAGATACACCGCAAAGGGAGACACCGCCATCAGAGCCGCCCCCACCAGCCCTGCCTGTGGAGAAAAGGCCACTCGGTTCAGCTCATACAAAGCCACGATCGCCCCTACTCCAAACAAAGCAGGCAACGATCGCAATGCCCACACCCAGTTTTCCGTCCAATGCTGCAACCATCCCATCCAGGTATAGAGCAAGCAAAAAAAACCAGGCGGATGCACCGAATCAATGACAATGCGCTGAGCAATTTCGGTACAGCTATTTCCTGGCTGAAATGCAAAAACTCGCTCTAGCTCCGACAACGGAAAAAACACCTGCAACGGCACATCAGCATACCGATGTCCTGTGCTGAATAGGGCCGTGATGACTTCATCCAACCAGAGCGGCTTAGAATCCAACTGCCAAAACCGCAACCCCAACCCAACCAGCAGGATGGCAACCAACACCGCATAATGCAAACCGGGTCGTTTTATTTGAGACATTCTCACAGAGTCAAAGTCACCCAATCAGAATTGACACACAATAGTAGGGACAAAGCATTCAATCAAGTATGGCAACGGATGGAAAAGCTGGGACGGCCGAGTTTGTTGAAATCCACAACGGATGAGCTTAACACCGGGGAACTTGTCCTAAGCATTCTGCGTAATGCCATATTCTCTCAAACCAGTAAAACTGCTAAAACTGGATTTAAAACCGATCT
The DNA here is from genome assembly GCA_003003615.1 of filamentous cyanobacterium CCP2. Taxonomy (GTDB): domain Bacteria; phylum Cyanobacteriota; class Cyanobacteriia; order Elainellales; family Elainellaceae; genus Egbenema. The sequence goes on from PVWD01000037.1 coordinate 32,553, forward strand.
TAAAAATTGTCTATTGAGTGCTTTACCCCTTGATGTATGGGTACTACACAAGTAAGACGCACCACTACCATTCATGTCAACAAACCTTGATCAGCCCACCCAACGAGAACAGATCTTACACCGCCTCCAGCATCGCCTGCGCCCCGGACAGCAACGCATGGCCAATTGGCAAGGAGGGCCCCTGGC
>PVWD01000238.1 GCA_003003615.1 filamentous cyanobacterium CCP2
GGGGAGTGGGGCGTGGGGGGTGCTGAACATCCCTTTCCTATTTTCCTCTGCCTGGACTCCGACCTCTACCACAAACGGATGTTCCTCTGGCAAGCCCTTCTGCCATAGGGTTGAGCCTGCTTCCTGGATCACCTGAACCGATCGCCCTTGAGCCATTGCCGCGCTGACCCCTGTCCAATTTCCCGTACCACGCTGCCAACCAAAAGGGGTTCCTAATGTATCGATCGCGGGTAGATTCAGTCCATTGGCTCCGCCAGTGAGGATGGGGGTTGCTCCTAGCTGTCGGGCGATCGATCGGGTGAGGGCATCGGCTCCGCCCTGGTGTCCTCCAGACAGGCTGATAACATAACGCCCTGTTGCATCGGCTACCACCACTGCTGGGTCGGTTGCTTTGTCCTGAAGGAAGGGGGCAATCAGGCGCACAACGGCTCCTGTGGCTAGACAGAAAACCAAGCTGCGATGCGTTGTCCAGAGGGGGGCAAGCTGCTCTGCAAGGGAACCTGTGTAGGTTTGAATGGTGGAGACGGGAAGATTGGGGGGATGGCTTTGGTATAGAGTTTCAGGAATCCACAGCGTTACGGCTCCAGACTGCCAAAGGGGTTGGAGGGCCGCCATGCCAGCAGGGGTTGTGGTAATTGCGGCGATCGGCTGAAAATCTTGAAACCATTCGCCTGTGGTATCGGGCTGGTTCACCTAGCTGCTCACCGTCAGTAAAGGACGGAAACCGTGCTTACGGGACACCTGACCAATCAAATCCATTTTTTCCAGCGTGATCTGATTGCGACCCCAGGAAAAATTGGTGTAGAGCTTTTCAAACTCCAGCAGCATTGATTCAGCAAAGCAGGCAAACAACTGGCGGGCTGGTGCATCCATATTGACGATCGTCATAATCCGCCAGTCGATATCCAGGGAATGTTCAACAATGCCACCATTCAAAACGTGAACGCCTGGATGCTTCACCAGATTGGACATATTTTTGGGATAGCCACCATCAATCAGCAGGCAGGGCTGCTTCAGTTGAGTTGGGTCAATTTCCATGCCTTTGGGCATACTGGCAACCCACACGATGATATCCGCCTGGGGCAGGGCCTCTTCCATTGAAAGAATCTTGCCGCGTCCCAGTTCTTCCTGAAGGGCTTGGAGCCGCTCCTGGTTACGGGCAATGAGCAAGAGTTCTTTCATGTCTGTGTTGGCATCAAGCCAGCGGCAAACGGCACTGCCAATGTCGCCTGTTGCCCCACAAACCGCGATCGTCGCTTCTGACAAGTTGATGCCCACCTGCTGGGAGACTTGCTCCACTTGGCGGCAGAGGATGTAGGCGGTGTGGGTGTTGCCCGTTGTAAACCGTTCAAATTCCAGCTTGATATTGCGGACTTGGCTAATCTGCTGCAAGTTGAAATTCTCAAAAATAATTGAAGAGAATCCCCCCAGAGCCGTAATATGAATCCCATGCTTTTGGGCGTGAGCCATTGCGTTAATAATCTTGCGAGTTGCGGCTTTAATCCGACGGCTTGCCAACATTTCTGGCAAAAAGCAAGATTCCACGTATCGTCCCTCGATCTGCTGCCCTGTGACACTGGTGACTTTGATCGTGTCAACGATTTGCGGCGGGGCACTGCACCAAAAATCTAGTCCTTGATCAGCATATTCTGGATAACCTAACTCCCTAGCAACGGACTGGGCGTGTTCTAAACTTGTGAGATGACCGATTAAACCAAACATGGACAGCTAAAAACCAAGCCTTATTGAATCGATGACAGTGGAACTGAACAGTGCTAAAAAAATCAAGCACTTTCAAAATACTACACAAAGTAAGCTTCTGGGTGAGGGCAGAGAAGTTTGCTAGAAACAATCAGTCTGCAACGGCTAGCAAGAGCAATATTGCCCTAGGAATGCCTTCTCGCTGAAATTCGGGCTGTTTTGAGTCAGCATTTCAATTGACTCATGTCAAGCCACCAGCGACTGAACCTCTTTACCAAATTTCCTACTCTCTACACTTTAACTTTCTTAATTAAGAAGAATAACCAAACCTAACACTTAATTACAAGATAACCCCGGGAAATTCACTGAGGAAGCTTGGGATGGTAGGTTGATTTTCATTACCTGAAATTTACTGCGTCTTTTGATTAATAACGTATGTACGATAAAACGCCTAAAAAAGATTGGTTAACTGCTGGTGTCACGGCTGCTCTGGGTGCAGGTGTTGTCACAACGTTTGCCATCAGTCAGGGGCAGCATCCCCTCCTAGCGATCGGTATTACTGGGTTTGCTACTGTGGCGGCATTGGTCGTGGAGCAGTGCTTACAGCTCTCGAAGTAAAATTGTGCAACTTCGCTACGTTAGGTTTTCTGTATTCAGTCTTTCAATTTGTCTCTGAAGCTGACTCCGCACACTCACATCTTTACCTAAATGGGCTATCCTCGTTTCTTGATGAAGCGGGGGTGTTTTTTGCTCAGGGCTGATGTTTTTGAAGAAGCTCTCATTTCAAACTCCGAACGGGAACCGATCGCATCCAGTAAGAAGGAAAGGACAGCAACCCTATTTTGGGCAAGTTTCTGATTGCAAATATTGCCAAAATAGGAACGTTTTAAGATGCCAACCGGAATAAAATTCTCAACGCAACTAATAAATCGATCGACACTATAATTACCACGGATATTTATCCCAAACGGCCATGAGAATACGGTCATCCTCTTCAAGGGTTTCTAGCGTAATGAAAAGGCTGCCTTCGGCTGATGGAGACGTTAAGCGAAAAATGGGCGTTCCCTGATATGAACCCTCCTGCCGGATGTTGAACCCGGCTTCAGCCAATTGTTGACGATAGCCAGCAAAAAATTCTTCAAAATTAGATTCTGGAATTTCAACCAATCCTCGAATTCCTTCCCGCACTTCCCCCTCTGAACCAGCGTACCATTCTGCATCATTAACCCCCTGCTCCACGGGTTGCTCAAGCACCTGCCATGCCGAATCAAGGGGAACTCCAGCAATATCGGCTGGCGTAGGAGGAGTCAATTCTTCGAGTTCCTCTGGTTCCTCCGGTTCCTCTGGTTCCTCTACCACTTCTGGCTCTTCTGGTTCCTCTGAACGCACTGGTTGTTCTGCCTGAGGTGATGGCTGGACAGGGGACGGTTCTACTTGAAGGGGAGGCGGTTGAACGACAGCGGGAGGTTCTGGCGATGGTGATCGCTGAGGGGGAGACGGTTCTGGGGTGGGAGAGGCGGCAACAGATGGTTGGGGAAGTGGGTCTGGTGATCGAGGGGGCAATTCAGTCATGGGAATGATCAATTCCGTACTGACCGCTTCCTCCTCTGGCGGAGAGGCTGTTGGCAACAGCAGCACCAAGCCATGCAGCACGATCGACCCCACCAGTGCCAACCCTAGCGGAATCGATTTGAAAGCCTTTGGGAAAGGTGATGTGGAACGAACATGGGGCGATCGTCCATGAGCAGGAGCTTGGGGAGAAGGTGACGGTAAATTTTGGGGTTCGGTCGTCGAGTTAAATTCTTCTTGGTGCTGCAAAACGATATTAACTAGTGCTTCGTTGTCCAGTGATTGCAACTCTTCTTTGGTAAACATTCGCACTATCTTGACCGACTGACCTGATCGACGTTGCACACTATCTCCAAAAATTCTGATCAACTAGTAGAACTTCATAATTGCAAATGAATCCTCACTCGCTCATCTTACAATTATGCAGTGATTTTGCCAATTGAGTGCGCTTTCGCAACCTGTATAGAATACTTTTAACTAAAGAATAAAAATAGAATCTCTTCTGTGTAATGAACGCAAGTAATTAAAAATAGATTATTTTCTTGCTTGGCTGCTAAAAAGACTCAAAGTTTGAGCAAAAGCCAGGAAAACAAATGAGAATTATTCTTGTTTTGGTGTCAAGGTTAATGCTATATATAATCCTTGAATTTGCAAAAATCTCTCAACTAGGAGGAGCTTGACTTTGGCTACCGTCAAAAAATTTGCTCAACTTTCGGCAGGCGTTGTTGCTCTGCTCACAACTTGGGGCGTTGGGCTGGCTGGTACGGCATTAGCCCAAACGTTGACAATTTATTCAGGTCGAGGCGAAGCCCTGATTGGCCCGCTGATTGAACAAGCAGAGCAAGATCTTGGGATTGATATTGAAGTTCGCTATGGGGATACTGCTGAACTGGCGATCGCTATCTTAGAAGAGGGAAGTAATAGCCCAGCCGATATATTTTTTGGGCAGGATGCAGGGGCTTTAGGAGCTTTGGCGCGGGAAGGACGCACCGTTGAGCTTTCAGATGATCTGCTCTCCCAAGTTGATGAACGGTTTCGCTCTCCGAATGGGCAGTGGGTCGGCATTTCTGGCCGAACTCGCGTAATTAATTACAATACTGATTTGGTTGACCCGTCTGAATTGCCCGATTCCATTTGGGAACTCACCGAACCAGAATGGCGTGGCAGAGTGGGCTGGGCACCGACCAATGGCTCATTTCAGGCATTCGTCACCGCACTGCGCCTAGTGGAAGGAGATGAGCGGGCGTTGGAGTGGCTGCGCGGTATGCAAGAGAATGACACCATTATTTACAACAACAACACCGCCATTGTGGAAGCACTTGGACGGGGTGAAGTAGAGCTAGGATTGGTCAACAATTACTACCTCTATCGGTTCTTGGCAGAAGATCCTGACTTTCCAGTAGCTCAGCACTATACTCGTGGGGATGCAGGTTCCATGATTAACGTTGCTGGCGTTGCCGTTCTCGACACAACCGACCAGCCAGAAGACGCTGAGGCATTTATCCAGTATCTTCTTACGCCCGAAGGTCAGGCATTCTTTGCAGAAGAAACAAAGGAATATCCATTAGTCGTAGGAATTGAACCACCCGAAGACCAGCTTTCCATTGATGAGATTAACCCACCTCGGATTGACTTGAGCGATTTGGCAGATTTGGAAGGAACGCTGGAACTGCTTCAAGAGGCTGGCGTTCTGTAAATCGGCGATCGGCTGTGGCAACGGATAGTTGGATGAGGGCACTTGAAGTTACTCATTCCACTGAACGGATAGGGCTGGAAACACGGAAAGTTTCTTGAACTTGATGGCTACAGCCATAACAAGGCTGAAACAAGGCTTTGTTTGTCCAGATTAAAGCTAAAAACTGCATCGGTTATTGAAACCTCACTGGTTCGCTTCTCTCTTTCACACTCAGCTTTTTATTTAACATCGTTGGAATCTCCTTCAGTGGCTGAAGACATTTCTCCTCGTTCTGCTCCGTTTCATTGGATGCAAAAAGTGGGTCGCCCGACAGCACGACCACATTTTATTTTGCAGCTTGTGGGTGTAATGACCGCGATCGCCATTTTGCTGCCTCTCGTTTATTTACTCATTCGAGCGGCCGGTGCAGGCGTTGAAGAATTATGGACACTAATCACCCGCCCTCGTACCTTAGAAATCACCCTTAACAGCATTGGGCTGGCAATTACAGTGACGCTCCTGTCGGCGTTGATTGCCATTCCACTTGCCTTTCTAACCGTGCGAACGGACTTACCTGGGCGACGGTTTTGGCTAATCGTCACCACTTTGCCTTTAGCCATTCCGACTTACGTCGGCAGTTTTGCCCTGATTGCGGCCTTTGGCCCAAGGGGGAGTATCTTACAGCTTTTGCTCCAACCGCTTGGCGTGGAACGGTTGCCGTCCATTTATGGTTGGTTTGGGGCGACGGTGGCCATCACGCTGTTTACGTATCCCTATTTGCTCATTAGTGTCCGGAGTGCGCTTCAGGGAATGGATCCTGCCCTGGAGGAAGCTTCACGCAGTTTAGGGCATAGCTCTCACTCAACGTTTTTTCGAGTAACTTTACCCCACTTGCGGCCGGCGATCGCAGCAGGAGGGTTGTTGGTTGCGCTCTATACCCTACAAGACTTTGGTACGCCTGCCCTCATGCGGTTTGATTCGTTCACGCGGGCAATTTTTCTGCAATATCGATCGAGCTTTAACCGCAATTTGGCCGCTGCCTTGGCCTTAATGCTGGTGCTGTTAGTGCTAGCAATTTTGGCCCTGGAATACCGGGCCCGCACTAAAGCAAAATATTACAGCCGGGGGTCTGGTTCTCGACAACAGCAGCGGCGCATCCCCTTAGGCAAATGGAAAGGACTTGCCCTTGCTTTCTGTATCTTCATCACCTTAATCAGCCTGGTTTTACCCGTTGGAGTCATTGGTTTTTGGCTGTATCGGGGGATGGTTTCAGGTGGAGCAGGGTTGGCTCCCTTTCAGGGAACGCTGACGTTTGCGTTTAATTCAATCTATGCGGCAGGGTTGGCAGCCTTGGTTTCCACTCTGTTTGCCTTGCCGATCGCCATTTTGGCAGTGCGGTTTCCCAGCCGCTTTAGTACTTCCCTGGAGGTTTGTTCTTACCTGGGGTTTGGGATGCCAGGGATCGTCGTCGCACTGTCACTGGTTTACTTTGGGGCAAATTATTTGCCTGCGCTATACCAAAAGTTGCCCATCCTCATCTTTGCTTACCTAATTTTGTTTTTGCCGCAATCGGTTGGCATGGTGCGAAACTCTCTGTTGCAGGTTAGCCCGACCTTAGAAGAATCGGCTCGCTGTCTGGGGCGGACTTCCTGGCAAACCATTCGCGATATCGTCATTCCCTTGGTGCGTCCTGGAATTATTAGTGGAGCAATGCTGATTTTCCTCACTGCAATTAAAGAACTACCTGCAACGCTCCTGCTCGCGCCGATCGGGTTTCGTACCTTAGCCATCCAAGTTTGGCTTGCCACTGCTGAAGATGCGGCCTTTTCTCAGGCTGCTGCCGCTGCCTTGGTCATTTTAGCGGTTTGCACCGTTTCAACCTTGGTGATCCTTTCCCAGGAATACCGTCAGGGGGAAAAGAACGGAGTCAAGAGCCGGGGGTAAGCATCAACAGCTAAAAGTTTTAGAATGTAGGCAGTTCAAGGGTTACGTATCCTCTCTGCTCAACGCTCCATTCAACGTATGATTCAAGCGAAACCGCGATTTCTGAGTTTTGAAGAGTATCTCTCCTACGACGATGGGACGGAGAACCTTTATGAACTGTTTAATGGAGAGCTAGTCGCAGTGCCGCCAGAGTCAGGAGAAAATGTTCAAATTGCGAATCGGCTTTTTCTGGTTTTTGCTCTGCTGCTTGGTACTGATCGCGTTCGAGGGCACGGATTAGAGCTTGAAGTGAGAGGAGAGCCAAGAAATCGCTATCCCGACTTAACGATTATTCGTGAAGAACATATTCAGCTGCTCAGGAAGCGCAACACGATTCGGCTGAGTATGGCTCCTCCGATGCTGGTGATTGAGATTGTCAGTCCGGGGGAGTTGCAGCGCGATCGAGATTACATTGCCAAACGATCGCAGTATCAAGACTTGGGCATTCCTGAATACTGGATCGTTGACTCGCAGGCGGAGACGGTTTTGGTTCTGGAACTGAATGGCTCCACTTACATTGAAGCAAACACCTTTAAAGAGGATGCTCTGATCCGATCGACCCAAGTTGAAACACTGAATATTACGGCAGCACAGATTTTTGCAGCAGCGAGTCCGGCAGAGGTAAGTGATTGATGCACGATCGCCCGTAGAGCGATCTCTTTACGGCATTGTCACACAGTCTGTATGGCTATTGACAGGCTTTTGAATGTTCTGTTTGATCGTGTCGAGATCGGTATAGTGATCCGCCACATTAATCAAGCTGTCACTCGTCATGGAACGCAAGCTGAAAACTGAAACACGCACTCCACGATAGGCGATCGCATTAACTGCATAGGCTAAATCTCCATCGCCGCTAACCAAAATTGCCGTGTCAACATAGTTCGATAAAGTCAACATATCTACCGCAATTTCGACATCCAAATTCGCTTTTTTGGAACCATCCGGCAATTGAACCAGATCTTTGGTAATGACCCGATAGCCATTACGCCGCATCCACAGCAAAAAGCCCTGTTGCTTTTCATTCGCGCGATCGACCCCAGTGTAGAAAAAAGCCCGCAGCAGTCGAGCGTTTGTGGTGAGGTGGCAGAGTAGCTTGGTGTAGTCAATCTCAATTCCAAGCTGTAAAGCAGCATAGAACAAGTTTGAACCATCAACGAAAATTGCAACTCGACCGTAATCTAAAGGAGCGGTTTCTGACCCATAATTGTGCGACATTTTGATCGGATTATTTTGATGGGCATTTGTCAAGCGTTCTGGATAGCATGGCTTCTTGAGGAGCGTTTCTGAAATTGCCTCGTGCATGGGAGTTGTTGCCATGAGTGCCTCGGTTTTTAGGGGAAATTTCCCCAAGAAATTGGATTAGTAGTTTAGTAATAAAACGACACGTCTTCACCACAGTGATCTGCTAAGTAAACGAGAGATTTAAAGCGCAGACTCACGATTTGATCGTAGAAGGGATTGAGTTTACAAAGGGGCGGAATGCGAACCAGTGTGTAATTAAACAGCTTGATTTGGCGTTCAAACGGGCAGCGAGCCGGAATGATTTTGCAAAGCGATCGCGCCGTTTGCGGATTAGAAATTTCGATCGATTCTAGCCGTTGTTGGATTGGGTGGAGCAGGGTGCTGAGGTGCCAAGGTTTTGGGTGGTTCACAATACAGTCAGGCTGTAAAGCCATCAGGGAAACAATCGGCCGAAGGGTAGATGCAAAGGATAGAATTTCATTCTTACTCTCGACTGGCTTCTAAATTAAGGCTGAAAAATGCAGAACTTGTGTAGGGCAAAAAACATTTTCAGGTAGCCCGCAACTCATCTGCAAGGGATTGGAACAACGAAACCGATCGAAATTTGACCTAAAACTCTAGATATCCCCTTCTTTGGCGATCGGCTATCCCCTAACTCCAGCCCAGGATTTGGGCAATTTGCTCTGGCAGTTTTATTGCCTTAAAGGGTTTTGTGATAATTCCTGCGACATCTAGTTCAGCAAACCGTCGCTGTTCTGCTGCTTGCACCTTTGCTGTCATCAAAATTACCGGGATAGATTGGGTCGCTGGGTTGGCTTTCAGGGCGCAGAAGGTTTCAATTCCGTCCATGTCAGGCATCATGACATCAAGCAAAATTGCATCTGGCTGTTCCTCGGCTGCTTTATCTAAGCCTTGATGACCCGAAGATGCACTTAATACATTCCAGCCCCCGATCGTCTTTAGCGTGAGTTGAGCGACTGCCCGAATATCATGTTCATCATCAATAATCAAAATTCGTTTGGTTGTCATCAAGACTGTCTCCTGTCTTACCTCGAATCATGCGGTTGAGTAGGTTGATTACCCGTTGCTCAAATTCTTGGGGAGTAATGCGTCCCTTGGTTAAAAATAGCGTTTGTCCCAGTCTTAATCGTTCACGTTCATGGTCATTGAGATCGCGAGCAGTATATACAATCAGCGGTACTCGATAGAGCCGATTATGCTGCCGTAGCCAGTCTACAACCGCAAAGCCATCATTGGCTGGCAGTCCCAGGTCAAGGACGAGCAAATCAGGAATGACCTGCTGGCTGAGTTGAATGGCATCGCGTCCCGTTTGAGCATGAAACGTTTCGATCGGATGGCGAGAAAATAAAGTCGTCAGGACTTGTGCCAAATCTAAATCATCTTCAACGATCAACACTTTCAAAGGGTGGTCATGGCTGGTCAGGGCACGCTCTAATGCTTGCTGCAATACTTTGGGTTCTGGTGGTTTCACTATCCAATCACTAATTCCGTCGTAGGGGGCTTCTCTTGCATCGGGTAATAGACCACTCAAAATGATCACGGGAATCGTTTGTGTTTCAGCTTGCTGTTTGAGAACTGCTAACGTTTCCCAGCCATTCATATCTGGCATGAGCAGATTCAGCAAAATCACATTTGGATGATGGTCACGCGCCTGTTCTATGGCTTGCTGTCCTGAAGGAACCGTCAACACCTGATAGCCCTGCCGTTCTAACATCACCCGCACCACTTTGCGAATCGAAGCATCATCATCACAGAGCAGCACCAGTGGAGATTGCGGCTCACGTCTTAAGTTTGAGGTTGGAGCAGCGAATTCAGAATTTAAGATTACCGTTTGAGACCCTTCAAAAGTATTGAGAATCGGCAAGGTAAAACAGAAAGTGCTGCCCGTTCCCAGAGTGCTTTCTGCCCAGATTTGTCCTTCGTGCTGTTGAAGGATGCTGCGACAAATGGCTAATCCCAGTCCAGTACCTCCCTTATGGCGGGAATCGGAGGCATCAACTTGCTGAAATCGCTCAAAGATGGATTCGAGTTTGTCGGAGGGAATCCCGCGGCCTTGGTCGATGACTTTGATGAGGAGGGAGGAGGG
>PVWD01000239.1 GCA_003003615.1 filamentous cyanobacterium CCP2
GGCTAATCGGCATCGACTCGCTAGTTGGTATCCGGCAGGGTCGGTCGCAGTCTGGGGTCCAGGCCGCTGCGGGAGGCCATTCGGGCTTTACCCGCCGCCGCCCAGGCCTGTAGGGCTTCAATCTGCTCCTGGGCGGTGCGGGCCAGGGGCACCATTTCGCTGGCGGCGGTGAGAATGTCGTCGGTGGTAAAGTCGCGGTTTTGGCTGAAGCCCAGGTGCATGGCCTCGACGATCGCCTGCTCGATCTCGGCCCCAGAAAAATCGGGGGTTTCGTAGGCAAGGCGATCGAGATCATAGCTTTGCAAGTTGTGAGGACGCAACCGAGAGAGATGCACCGCAAAAATGGCGCGGCGTTCATCTTGATTGGGTAATCCGACAAAGAAAATTTCGTCAAATCTGCCTCGTCGCAGCATTTCCGGCGGGAGAGACTGAATATTATTCGCCGTTGCCACCACGAAAACGGGTGAAGTTTTTTCCGCCATCCAGGTAATAAATGTGCCAAATACACGGCTAGTTGTTCCTGAATCACCTCGCCCATCAAACCCGGCAAAGGCTTTGTCAATTTCGTCAATCCACAATACGCAGGGAGCCAAAGCTTCAGAAAGTTGGATCATTTGGCGGGTTCGCGATTCCGATTCGCCCACCAACCCCGCAAACAGCCGACCCACATCCAACCGCAGCAAGGGCAAGTGCCAGTGATGGGCGATCGCCTTTGCCGTTAAGGACTTGCCAGTTCCCTGAATTCCGACTAGCAAGAGTCCGCGTGGATGGGGCAGTCCATATTGCCGGGCCCGCTCCGAGAAAGACCCACCCCGACGCAACAACCAATCCTTCAGATTATCCAGCCCGCCAATGTCTGAAATTTTTTCCGTTGCAGGATAAAAGTCTAAAATTTGGGTTTGCCGAATGCTTTGGCGTTTTTCTTCCAAAATTAGCTCGACATCCTCTGCTTGCAAGACTCCATGGGTGGCGATCGCCTTTGCCAGAACCCGTCGAATCCGCTCCATTGATAACCCCTGACACGATCGCACCAGTTCATCCAGGTCACGCGGCTCCAGGGTTTGCCCAGATGCCGCCATCAGCCGTTCAAGTTCGGCTCTAATTTCAGGAAGATGGGGCAGGGGAAACTCCACAACGGTTAAAATATCGCTCAAGTCATCAGGAATGGCAATTTGGGGAGCAATAATTACAATATTTTTCGGCTGAGATTTGAGCAACCTCGCTAAATTTCGCAGTTTCCGGGCGATCGACACATCCTCTAAAAAGCGATGAAAATCCCTTAGCACAAAAACGGCCGCCACCGTCGCCGGAATTTTTTCCACAAATTCTAATGCCTGAAGCGGATTGCGCCGCCCAAACCCCTCATCATTAGGATTTCCCTGATAACCATCGACAAAATCCCAAACATACACGCCGCGATTCCCTTGCCGCTTTGCAGATTGGGTAATGGCTGCTTCTGCCCGTTCCTCCTCACGGGTGGGAATGTAGAGCAGAGGATACCGAGCACGGAGGAGAAGTTCAAAATCGTCGTTAAAGCTCATGGTTTCTAAAGAATAGGAGGGTAAAAAAGGGCAAGGAAAAATAACTTTGTGGGATCGGCATCTTACCATTGTGCCAAGGGACGGCAAGGAGTGTTCTGCCGCGCTATCAATTAAGCCATCAATTCTCGTGATGGTATTTCAACGGGGATTTGCCGCAGAAATATTTTCCTTACTAAGGATCACCCCAGATTCCGGCATTTTTTAAGAAGATAAAACTCTTAACGACCTCAGGCATCTGTTTTTAACCGATCGCTCGTTTCTGTGGATATGATGAGATTATCCATAACGTATCGTGTGTAACATTTTGTGCATAACATTTTGCCACGATCGGTTCTTCGTCATCTCGCTTTTACGCTACAGGGCTAGTAAGGGGTGGTTATGAAACTTGGTGAACTCCTAGTCAGGAAAAAGTTAATTTCGCAGGAGCAGTTAAATCAGGCTCTTGAGCTACAAGCCTCAATGCACTGTCAGTTGGGTGAATTGCTCGTCGATCGATCGCTGATTTCAGCCGAGCACCTGACTCGTGCCCTACAGGAACAATATTGGCGGAATAACGGTTTTTGGGTGATTGGTTAGGCAATTGATTGATTCAGCTTACGATCGAAGGGAGAAATCTAATTCACCTACTGTCGATCGCCGTTGACGCACCATGAGCCAAACTGAACACATTCTCTCGTCGCTTCCGGGTAGCCCTTTAGCAGGATTGCGACGTGCCGATGCCCTCTGGACGGCTTACCGTGAGAATTCGCTGCCCGTACCGGAGGTAATCCAGGAAAGTGCAGAATTCATCGAATCTCCAGAATGGGATGTCGTGATTTGTGGTGGCACATTGGGGATCATGATGGGGGCGGCACTGGCGCAACGGGGATGGCGAGTTGCCGTTATTGAGCGGGGAACCTTGCGAGGAAGAGATCAAGAGTGGAATATTTCTCGTCATGAGCTACAAACCCTGGTGGATCTGGACTTGCTCACCGAATCAGAACTGGAGCAGACGATCGCCACTGAATATAATCCTGGTCGGATTGGTTTTCATAAAGGCACTGAACTTTGGGTGGAAAATGTTCTGAATATTGGCGTAGACCCCGTCTTTCTGCTCGACACCCTTAAGTCCAAATTCCTCAATGCGGGCGGACAACTCCTGGAACACACTGCCTTTGACCGGGCGATCGTCCATCCCAACGGCATTATCCTTTCCTGTACAGACGCGATATCTCGTGTCTCTACACGCCTCCTCCTTGATGCAATGGGCCACTTCTCCCCCATCTCTCGCCAGGCACGGCAAGGAAAAACGCCAGATGCCGTTTGTATGGTGGTGGGAACCTGCGCTACCGGATTTCCAGCCAATGACACCGGAGATTTGTTTTACTCCTTCACCCCCACCCAAACCGATCGCCAATCTTTCTGGGAAGCCTTTCCTGCCCGCGATGGACGCACTACCTATCTTTTTACCTATGTGGATGCCCATCCCGATCGCCCCAGTTTGGAGAGCTTATTTGAAGACTATTGGCGGCTGTTGCCGGAATATCAGCAGGTGGAACTGGCGGATCTGGAAATAAAACGCGCCTTGTTTGGCTTTTTTCCTTGCTATCGGCAAAGTCCGCTCCGTTCAAGCTGGGATCGCATTTTGCCGATCGGTGACAGTAGTGGCAGCCAGTCTCCCCTGAGTTTTGGTGGCTTTGGAGCGATGATTCGTCACTTGAAGCGGCTCACCAACGGTATCCACGCAGCCCTGGAAACCGATCGCCTCGATCGCAATGCGCTGTCCCTTTTGCAGCCCTATCAGCCCAGCCTAAGCGTCACCTGGTTATTCCAGCAAGCGATGAGTGTACGGGTGGGGCAGTCTATTCCTCCAGAGCAAATTAATCGGCTTCTGTCTGGAGTCTTTCAGGAAATGAACCAGCTCGGAGATGACGTTTTGAAACCTTTTCTACAAGACGTGGTGCAGTTTTCTGCCCTTTTGCAAACGCTGCTGCGCGTTTCAGTTTCCCAGCCCATGCTCGGACTGAAGGTTATCCCCCAGGTGGGTCTGCTGGCTCTGCTAGAATGGATGCTTCACTTTACGAATCTAGGGCTTTACGCAGGGCTGCATCACTTCGGACAAAGCATCATCAAACCCCTCATAGCAGGGCTACCGCCGACCCAGCGATACGACTTCGATCGGTGGTTGGATGCATGGCAGTACGGATCGGGGAATGATTACGGGGATTAATGGGTGATGAAAAAAGCATTGTATCTGCTGGCACAGTTGAGCGATCGAGATTTTGAATGGTTGCTCACGGCGGGGCGGCGGTTGGCGGTTCCCTCTGGGCGGTCTTTGATTCAGGAAGGACAACCAACAGATGCCCTATACATTATTTTGGATGGGACTTTGGCGGTTTGCGTGGAAGCCTTTGGCGGAGAAACGATCGCCGAATTGAGCAGTGGTGAAGTGATTGGCGAAATGTCGTTTGTAGATTCGCGTCCACCCTCAGCCACGGTGAAGGCAATGGCCGATTCGACGGTTTGGAGCATTCCGCGTCTCAAGCTCAATGCCAAGCTGATGCACGATGTGGAATTTGCAGCGCACTTTTACCATGCGGTTGCGGTGTTTTTGTCCGATCGGTTGCGGGATACGGTGAGTCGGTTGGGCTATACCAAAAATAATACGCTTGATGAAGATGAAGACCTGAACCCGCAAGTGATCAGCAACCTGGAACTGGCGAAGGCTAGACTAGATTGGTTGCTGAATCGTTTGAAGGAAGCCCCTTAAATTCTCATGGATTTTCCCCTAGCAAGACAGCGGTTTTATCAGGAAATCCGTCAGCCAGAGGAGCAAATTAACCTAGCCAGTGCCGCTCTTTTTTTGGCACAGGAAGAATATCCCGATCTTGACCCAGAAGAATATCTCAACGCGCTGGACATGATGGCCGTTGAGGTGGAAGAACGGTTGCCCGTTGAACGGTATCCGCTTCGCATTATTCAAACCGTCAATCAGTATTTGTTTGAAGACCTGAAATTTGTTGGCAATACAGATAACTATTACGATCCTGCCAATAGCTATCTCAACCAGGTGATCGATCGCCGCTTGGGAATTCCCATCACGCTGTCGTTGATTTATTTAGAAATCACCAAACGCATTGACTTTCCGATGGTGGGGGTTGGGATGCCAGGTCATTTTCTAATTCGCCCCACCGTGGGGGATATGCAGATTTTTGTGGATGCGTTTCATCAAGGTGAAGTGATGTTCACGGAAGACTGCCAGGAGCGGCTCAGCCAAATTTACGGCAGACCTGTTGATCTCCGTCCCGAATTTTTGCAGGCAGTGGATGCCCATCACTTCCTGGCGCGGATTTTAATGAACCTGAAGGCCATCTACATCCAACGCAGTGACTTACGCCGAACATTGGCCGTCATCGAACGCCTTCTCCTGCTGTTTCCTGATGCCCCAATGGAACAACGCGATCGGGGTTTGCTCTACTATCAAATGGGCCGCTGGACAGAAGCCAGTCAGGATTTAGAAAACTACCTAAACCAAATGCCTTCAGCAGAGGATGCGTCGGCAGTGCGGGAATTGTTGCGGCGAATTGAGAGTAAAGACTGAGTGCTGAGGGAAGAATTTTGTCGGAACTTACGCAAAACCTTCATTTGTGGGGTGGGCAGTACCCACCTTACGCTAAATCTAGAGGCATGAAATAGAGCTTGCGTAAGTCCTGTTTGTATGGGCATCTTGGCTGCAAGACTCCCAGGAGCCGGAGCAGCGATGGTGCAATGCTTGATGAAACTTGGATGGAAGGGGGTAAACGGGCAGTTAGACTGGGCACTCTAAGGAGCATACAGGATTGGGATGAGAAGGATGGGGTGAAACCCGATCGCCGGACTGGTTTCCAATCCAAAACTCTAAAATCCAAATTCGCAACATGGAATATGAAGCCTCATCGGGTCGATTCACTCCCCTGCCGACGGGTAGTGTGGGGGATATTGCCCTCAAGTTGCCCCCATTCAGTCCAGTCTGCTGGAATGGAATGCCATCTCAACCGATCGCTAATCTGCCTCCTGGTGTGGTGGATGCAATGAATCGGTTGGTTGATCTGGTGACAGAATTACGGCGATCGGCAAAGGACTGGCTGAAGGAGGAAGCACCCACGCCAAAAGTTTTACTGCCCTATGTTTTAGATGAGGCGCAGGATGTGTGGGCTGCCCTTCGGGACAGTCAACCGCAGGGGATGCAGGTGTTCCTTGCAAAAGGAGAAGCCCTAATTGAGCAGGACTATGTGTGGTTAAAAACGCTGACCTCATGGTTGCTTTGGACGATCGCTCGGTGTAGCCATGACAGCATGAGGTTATTGGAAGGTCAGGCGGCTCAGGTTGCATTACCCCAACAAGTTTGGCAAACGGGAGTGTTACGCTTAGTTCCCGTTTTGGCAATCCACACGCCGTTGTTCTCCTGCTGCATTGATTTGGCCACCGATCAACTGGTTCCAGAGTCATTACCAACCGATCGCCTGATTCAGATGAAGGGGGATTTTTGTCATCAGCCTACCCTGGTGGCAAAATTCATTGCCCATCTCACCCAGGAAATGCAGCACACCACTCCGGCGATCGTTCCCTTCATCCAAGGAATGGCTCTCAAGCTCTTGATCCCCGGCTTTTCTTGGCAAGATGGCTCCATCCAACTTGACCTCGCCTTCGAGTTTGTTCCCACTCCCCATACCTCGCTCCCCACTCCCCATGCCTCAACGCTCAAATTCACCGCTCCCGACTGGAGGCAAGCCTACACGCAAGCCGTATCTCAGCATTATTGGCAAAGCGGGTTTAGCCAGTTTGCCTGCTTCAAAGAGAGGTTGTCAGATTCAGAGAAAAATGTAGAGACAAACAATCTAGAAACTAACTCAGAAGCAATGCTGTCTCTACTGGTTGCAACTGCCTACGAAATATCCGATCGCCTCTGTCAAAGTTGGACAATTGCTAGTCGCCAAATTGCCAATCAACCCTGGACGATGGAGCAATTTGCTGCACGGCTCATGTGGTGTTTGATGCACAGTGCTTACCTGGTTATGCAAATCATGACGGGGATCGAGGCAACTGTTTTGCAACCCCAGGCGACGCTTTGCACCGGAATTCTTCAGTTTGCTGTTGCGCTAAAGGTGCAAACTCCCGAAGCAGACTGGGAATGGAACAGGACAACCGGGCAGCTAACTTTGCCTGACCCAACTGACGAAAACCGCTCTTTAAGTCCAGATGCTCTAATCCAAATTCACGCGCTGAAGGATTACCACCAACCTGTTTTGTTAAAAGATCTGGAACAAGCGATTTGGCAAACGATCGAACAGTCTGCCCCGGAATTGTTGCTTTTGGTTCAAGGTGCAGAAATCAGTCTGCAAATGGCTGATATGGAATGGCAACCTGCGATCGTTCGGCTGCAAGGGCAAATGCGTTTGACTCCAGTTAATACACATTAGAGCAAAAGCATATTTATGAAAAAATCAGGGGCAAAACTGCCCCCCATCCCAAAAGCACTACTTTCGTCAAAGAATCAATGCAAAAACCTAACCTACTATGAGGCAAGCCACTCTATTCAGTAGCTTCAGCCCCGCTTGACTCTTGATCATTATCATCATCCTGTGCCCCCGTTGGGCTACCTTGGCGGCGGTTATTGCGGAAACGCCCTGAGTTAGTGCGCTTGCGGAACTTACGGGCATAAGCCAAATTACGGAGTGCTTTTTCTTTCTTCAGGTTTCGGCGTTTAGCCATTCTCAACCTCTTTACGCGACTGGTCTAAATAGATACGATTTTGAACAAACTCGATCGGTTTAAGCATTCACCCATGCCCCTTAGAGAAAATTTATGCTCTAAAAACTCTAGCGGGACGCTGGGCATTCTTTTCCCATCGTAACCAAAACAAATGAGTAATCAGGAAACATCTGAGGGAAATATCCCCTGCAAGAGGTCTACTTTATCACAATTCATTGTTTTTCCGCATCGAATAACTGTTGAGCCAATGCAAGAGCCTGCTCACGGGTCTGGATATTTCCTTCTGCCTGGGCAAATTGAATTGCTTCTAGAAGTTGCCCAACTTGTGGGCCAGGAGGAATCTGCAACGATGCCATGAGATCCCGTCCAGTGAGCGGTGGGTTGGGGTGGGCAACGGGGTCATTGGGTGAAAGAAATCGTTGAATTAGAGGAGCCACTGCTGCGATCGGAATTCCTGTTGCAACGGCCAACACCGCCAAAGCCGGGAAAGCAGAGCCAACCTGCCGAAACAAATGGTACTGATCCCCCAAAGACAGACTGGGTCGTGTTTGGGACTGGGCAAAAGGCTGAAAAAACGGCAAACACTTGATCACAGCTAAGACTGCCTGCGTTTCCACCCGGCTATATTTAAGCCGCCACAGTTCTTGTTCTGCCAAACTGGGATCATGGGCCACCAATGCTGATAGTTTGGCAATTTTAAGCCAACTGCGCCCCGTTCCAGAGACACGCTGCTGATCCCGCATCCATCCAGATAAATTTAGTCCAGATAAATTCAATCCGGACAAACTTGCTTCCAGGTCGATCGCCGCCTGATCAATACACTGCACCCAGCTCAAACGGGTGGTGGTGGCGTGGGGCAGCCAGTGGGTGAGGAGTCCATCTTCCCAAGCCATTTTGAGAAAAGGAGTCCCCTTTGCCGTGCTGAGCAAATAGCTTAATTCTGCCTGCACTCGTTCTGCCGCGATGAATTGCAGCAGGTCTGCAAGCTGTTGGATCATCAGGCGGGTTTGTGCCTCCAACCGGAAGCCTAACTGGGCCGCCTGCCGGTATGCCCGCAACAGCCGCAGGGGATCTTCCTTGAGGTTCATGGGGGCGATCATGCGGATAAGGTGCTGCTGGAGGTCGGTATACCCTTGCAGGGGATCAATGATTTCTTCCGTGTGGGGGCTATAGGCGATCGCATTCACCGTAAAATCCCGTCGCTGCAAATCTTCCTCTAGGCTGTCTCCCACCTGCTGGGCAAAATCGACGGTGGCCTTTTCAAACACGACCCGCGCAATGTGCCGTTCCGCATCCAACAGCACAAAGCCCGCCCGATAGTAGTTGGCAATCATTTTTGCCGTTTTCACAGCCCCTTCCGGCAGCACAAAATCCAAATCCAAATATTCTGCCCGCCGCCCCAACAGCGCATCTCGAACATTTCCCCCGACTAAATAAGTTGCTGGTGGCAGCAACTCCAGGCAAATCGGCCAAGTTTGGGGAGATAAAACAGACACAAACCGTTCCTGCGATCGAGTCCATTCAAGTGATGAGGGGGAGTCGGGTAATAACAACGCTTCCGATTGTTTTGAAACAATTAATTCATTTTGCAACATTCCCCACCCGTTCATCCGTGTTTTGAAAAAATTGAGCTACAGTAGCAGAAAGGGCAGGGTTGAAACCTAGTCTAGCTGCTGAATCGTGGAGGAAGCCCAAATGTGCATTTGCGTTAACTGCCACTACGTCGATCGATGTACGACCTATCATGCTGTGGAACATCAGCATCAGCAGCCCCACCTAACAGAAATGCCTACCTTTGAGGCAGTAGAACCTACTATCAACGTTAACATCCGCAATAAGGGTGATGTCATTGAAATGGAGTGGGATGTGGTGGGCTGTTTAAGCTTCAAAGAAGAGGCGGGCAAATGGTCGCGGCTTCGTCCTGGAGAGCTTGTCCCGACGTAGGGCAGAGGGTCGCAAAAGAGATTCGTACAGAGCATCAGGGAGGGTGGGCATTGTCCACCCTTTAAGCTGTGGGCAGGTGAAGGCTGAAGGGTGGCGTAAAGCGAAGCTAAGATGACGGTTTTTAAAGCTCAACGTTACCTATGTGCTTGATACACATCAGGTGTTAGCTTATACATCTTAGTTATAATCCTTCATCTTTTTTGAACTCATGAAGAATGCTGTGAGGAAGCTGGCAGGTGTTATCCCTGTAACGATGCTTGGTTTGGGTTTGTTCACTCCGATCGCGTTTGCCCGCCCTCTGATTGCGAGTGGTGAAAAGCCGATCGAAGCCAACTTGCAAGGATGTTTGGTACGGGCTGACCAAGTCATCAAAAATTTAGAAACGATTTCATCCGGGCAAGGGCCATACCATCGTTCTGGCTACTACGAAGATGGAGCGTTTCGGATTCTTTGCTATGAAACCGGGCAGGAAAGCAGTATTGCCATCATGTTTGTTGCCCATGATACTTCCCAGGAAATTGCCGACACCTTCCTGGATTTGCTGCTCAGCGAGTTTTAACAGGTTGCCGCTAGGATCAGGTTAGCCCTTTCCTGATCCACGAGCGATCGTTTTACTGGCGATCAGCATATTTACGATCGGCATTTCACCCTATGACCTATTGCCTCAACCCAACCTGCCGGAAACCGCAAAATCCTGACAATGCTAAGTTTTGCCAAACCTGTGGGTCGGGGTTGCGATTGGGCGATCGATACCGTGCTATTCGGCTGATTGGACAGGGCGGGTTTGGGAGAACGTTTTTGGCGATCGATGAATGGGGGAATGGGGAGCCGGGAGTCGGGAATGGGGAGTCGGGAGTTGGGAGTCGGGAGTCGGGAGTCGGGAGTCAGAAATTAGAGTTGCCGTCCGCTAAGCATCCACCCCAAACCGCAGGATCGCCCTTTCAATCTCCCTTCTCTTCTATTCCCCACTCTCCACTCCCTGCTCCCACTC
>PVWD01000240.1 GCA_003003615.1 filamentous cyanobacterium CCP2
GTTCTGGCGATGCAACGGTGGTGGCATTGCTGGGGATGAGACAAGCTTCATTAGAATACTTTGAGCGCGATGACGAGGCAAAGGCGATCGTGGCTCAGTACTTTGATGTCTTGCTGACCGAGTTCAGAGCACCTACCCCTTCGGATAAGCTGCGCCAACGGCCAAGTGGCGACCTTCAAGGCTTGCAGTTGCCTCAAATTTACTTCAACTCAGCCGAGCGTCGTCCGAAATTCGTCATGAAGCCAGGGCTTTCTGCTTCAGAAAAAAATGAGGTTGTCAAGGCAGCTTATCGGCAAATTTTTGAACGCGATATTACTCGTGCCTACTCGCTGACGATTTCCGATCTGGAATCGAAGGTGAAAAATGGCGACATCTCCATGAAGGAGTTCGTTCGCCGTTTGGCTAAATCTCCGCTTTATCGCAAAAACTTTTATGAACCTTACATTAATAGCCGAGCGTTAGAATTGGCATTCCGCCACATTCTGGGCCGTGGGCCGTCCTCTCGGGAAGAGGTGCAAAAGTACTTCTCAATTATTTCCAATGGAGGTCTGCCTGCACTGGTTGATGCCCTGGTCGATTCGCAGGAGTACTCAGACTATTTCGGCGAGGAAACCGTGCCTTACCTGCGTGGGTTGGGTCAAGAGGCACAAGAGTGTCGCAACTGGGGGCCACAGCAAGATCTGTTTAAGTACAGTGCGCCCTTCCGTAAGGTGCCTCAGTTCATCACGACCTTTGCCAGCTACAATCAACCCCTACCCGATCAGCACGTTTACGGTTCAGGAAACGATCCGCTGGAAATCCAGTTTGGAGCGATCTTCCCGAAACAGACCCGCAACCCCAGCGCGAAGCCTGCTCCATTTGGTAAAGACACCCGCCGGATTTTGATTAATCGCGGGCCGGGCATCAACAACCAGTTGAGCAATCCAGCGGCGCGGGGTGTGGCTCCTGGCTCCCTAGGGCCGAAGGTGTTTAAGCTGGATCAACTTCCCAGCTACACGGGCACCTTCAGCAAGGGCGGCGGCAATACGCAGGGCATCAGCGTCAAGTTCTCGGAAAGCTCGACTCAAAAGGTGATCCGGGCAGCGTATCTGCAAGTCTTTGGGCGCGATGTCTATGAAGGGCAACGCCTCAAGGTTTCAGAGATTAAGCTGGAAAATGGTGAGATTACCGTCCGGGAGTTTGTCCGGCAGATTGCTAAGTCGGATTTGTTCCGTAAGCTGTACTGGACTTCGCTGTATGTGACAAAGGCGATCGAATACATTCACCGTCGCCTGTTGGGTCGTCCCACCTACGGTCGTCAGGAAATTAACTCCTACTTTGATATTGCTGCCAAGAAAGGCTTCTATGCATTGGTAGATGCCATGATCGACAGCATGGAGTATAGCCAAACCTTTGGTGAAGACACCGTTCCCTATGAGCGGTATCTGACTCCGGGTGGAGTTTCCCTGCGGACGAACCGGATTGGCAGCATTGCCGACAAGGGCACGAAACCCGTCAAAGAAGAAACCCCGATGTTCGTTCAGAAGGGGTCTGTGGCAGAAGATCGCAGCATTGCCGATGTTGCATTCCGCTCTAACCAAGGGGTCAGTAAGCGGCGCGATCAAACCAAGATCTTTAAGCTGACAACGCTGGAACCCACTGCGGTGAAGACGGTCATCCGGGCGGCCTATCGGCAAGTCTTTGAACGGGATGTTGAACCCTACATTGTTCAAAATGAGTTCACTGTGCTGGAAAGCAAGCTGGCAAACGGTGAAATCAACCTGAAGGAGTTCATTGAGGCTCTGGGAACTTCCAGCCTGTATATTAAGGAGTTCTACACGCCCTATCCCAATACCAAGGTCATCGAACTGGGAACGAAGCATTTCCTGGGTCGTGCTCCGCTGGATCAGGCAGAGATTCGTAAGTACAACCAAATTCTTGCCGCTCAAGGTCTGTTGGAGTTCATCCGCACGATGCTCAACAGCCCAGAGTATGCTGAGAACTTCGGCGAGGATACGGTGCCCTACCGCCGCTTCCCCACCCTGCCTGCTGCCAACTTCCCGAATACACAACGGCTTTACAATCAGCTCACCAAGCAAAACAAAGACTTGGTAGTGCCCAGCTTTGAGCCGGTGAAGTCTCGGATGGACATTACCAAGATGCCGCTGATGAGCAAGGCCATGTCTGATTTGGCGAAGCAAGCTCGTCAGATGGACATGAGCAAGCCGAAGTTTGTGGAGTTGGGTCGTTCCTTTACGAATGGGGATGGACAGTCGGTGGAGGTGGGTGTGGGAACTGCCCGCCGCAAGCCTGCCCGCATCTATCGTCTCAACCCTGATTCCAGCCAAGCCGAGAAGGAATTGGTGGTGAATGCTCTCTATGTGCAGGTGATGGATGTGTTCAGTGGTCAAGTGCCGCGTGAGATCCGTCGTTCTGACCTGGAGAGCAAGCTGAAGAACGGTGAAATTTCAGTGCGGGAGTTTGTTAAGACGCTCGCAAGCTCTGATATCTATGTCCGTCGCTTCTACACGCCTTACCCGAATACGAAGGTGATTGAATTCTTGTTCCGTCACATTTTGGGTCGGGCCCCGGCAACTCAAGCGGAAATCCGTCAGTACAATAAGCTGTTGGCGGATGGCGGTTTGAAGGTGGCTGTGGAAGCAATGGTGAACAGTGCAGAATATGCTCGGTACTTTGGTGAGGACATGGTGCCTTACAAGCGGTTCCCGTCCTTGCCTGCGGGTAACTACCTGGGCAGCGTTCTGGCTGATGAGGATCTGGTGAAACAGTCCTGGTCTGACTATTCTCCGTCATTCTTGACTGGGCGGTTTAGCTAAACTTTAGTCACTTGTGCAGAAGCTTGAGTAGGGTGGGCTTTGCCCACCTTCATTCACCTCCATAAGGGCTACAATTCCCTCGATCGCTTTTAGGATCGAGGGAGTTTTTATTTTTGGATATTCTTGTTATTGAATCTTTCAATCTTCACGAGTGTTAAGCACCTTAAATCAGTCCGATCGAGTGACACAATGCTATGAGATCATAAAGATACTCAACGGTGATTAACGAAGTTTTAAAAAATGGCACAAAATCAGAAGTCAACAGTTGTCATCACAGGTGCTTCTTCGGGGGTTGGCTTATACGCTGCGAAAGCCCTTGCCAAGAGAGGCTGGCATGTTGTTATGGCTTGTCGAGATTTGAAAAAGGCGGAAAAAGCGGCTGAGACTGTTGGTATTCCCCAGGACAGCTACACCCTGATGCACATTGATTTGGGTTCGCTAGAAAGCGTCCGATCGTTTGTTAATAACTTTCGGGCAAGTGGTCGCTCGTTGGATGCGTTGGTCTGCAATGCCGCAATTTATAAACCCTTACTCAAAGAACCAGA
Organism: filamentous cyanobacterium CCP2; assembly: GCA_003003615.1. Lineage (GTDB taxonomy): Bacteria > Cyanobacteriota > Cyanobacteriia > Elainellales > Elainellaceae > Egbenema. The sequence continues at coordinate 3,362 of PVWD01000240.1, forward strand.
ACGATCGCCAGAAGGGTATGAATTGACGGTTACAACCAATCACTTGGGTCATTTTTTGCTCTGCAATCTGATGCTAGAAGACCTCAAGAACTCACCTGCGTCAGACAAGCGGCTGGTGATTTTAGGCACTGTCACCCACAACCCCGATGAGTTGGGCGGCAAAATTCCGCCTCGTCCTGATCTGGGTAACTTCGAAGGGTTTGTGGCAGGGTTCAAAGAGCCTGTTTCCATGATTAATGGCAAAAAATATGAGCCGGTCAAAGCCTATAAAGACAGCAAGGTGTGCAACGTATTGACCATGCGGGAATTACACCGTCGCTATCATGATTCCACTGGAATTACCTTTAGTTCGCTGTATCCGGGCTGTGTTGCGGATACACCGCTCTTCCGCAATCACTATCCCCTGTTTCAAAAGCTGTTTCCCCTGTTTCAAAAGCACATTACCGGCGGCTATGTTTCCCAGGAATTAGCAGGTGAGCGGGTGGCTGATGTTGTTGCTGATCCGGCATATCGGCAGTCTGGGGTTTACTGGAGTTGGGGCAACCGGCAGAAGAAGGAGGGCAAATCCTTTGTGCAACGGGTGTCTGCTCAGGCCCGCGATGATGAAAAAGCTGAACGGATGTGGGATTTGAGCGAGAAGTTGGTTGGGTTGGCATAATGCAGCACTGCTGTTTTGGGCTGGCCAATGGCTTCCCAGTCGGGGGCACTCTAGGAGGTGCCCTCTATCCTCGATCGCCTAAGGCGTATCCAGTTTGACTTGCTTTTCAGCGTAGAATACTTTAAGTTCTGCTTGACTGTAGCAACGCGGATGGGAAGGTCAAAACAGCTTTCATTGCCACGTTACTGATTCTCCCTTTGATAGGTGTTTAAGCATCATCCGTCAGGCAAGATTCATGTTATTGGAACGCTGAGGTGATAGCAGGTCACAATATGCTAATCAAACGCACTCTCCTTTTCAAACTCGTGCTGCTGTTGGCGATCGTCGCTACACCCGTCGCTGTTGCTTTCCCAGCGAAGGCAGAAGTGCCAACCGTTGATGTGTCCATTTCAAACACTGCCGCACCCTCAGTATCGGCGGAACAAGAATCTGAGCCTGATTCCATACCGATCGCCCCTCCCTTGGAACCTGCTCCCGAATCCGAACCCTCTGCGCCAAAAACTTTTCTGTTCTGGCTGCTGGGCTTTTTGCCCTTAGCACTGCTAGTTCTGTTCGTCCGGAGGCTAACAAATCGCAGCCTGAGAGCAACGCAACTCCCTGAAACCGTTTCAACGCACCCTTCAGAAACCGAGTCAAAAGAAACGGCTGAAACCCCTGCTCCCGTTGAGGAAGTATCAGAGGAGCAAGCTTTGTGCCAGCAGGCAATAGACTTGTTGGAAGCGGGAAAGCAGGAAGAGTCCCTAAAAACCTTCGATCGCGTTACTCACCTAAAACCCGATTTAGCAGGGGCGTGGGCCGCCAAAGGGTATGCCCTGTTTCGTTTGAGCAGATTAGACGAAGCCCTAGCAGCGTTTAACCGTGCCACCGACTTGCAGCCAAACTTAGCCGAAGTGTGGGCGACCAAGGGGAACCTGCTGGTGAGGCAAAACCGGATTGAAGAAGCCATTCCCAACTTCGATCGAGCTTTGCAAATTCGTACAGATTTACCAAAAGTTTACGCCAGCAAAGGATATGCCCTCTGCATGATGGGACGCTTCAACGAAGCCCTGGAGGAGTTTAACCGCGCCACTGATTTAGAGCCAAACTTGCCAGAAGTCTGGGTGAGCAAAGGCACTGTGCTAACTAGCCTTAACCGACCCCAAGAAGCCATTCCCAACTTCGATCGGGCTATTTCCTACAAACCTGATTTGCTAGAAGCCTGGACAAGTAAAGGCTACACCCTCATTGCCGCAGGACAGCTCCAAGCAGCTATAGACAGCTTTAACCATGCCACTAACCTGAAGCCAAACCTACCAACCGTTTGGACAACCAAGGGAAATGTGCTCATGGAAATGGAGCGTTTGGAGGAAGCCCTTCCCAACTTCGATCGGGCGATCGAACTCCAGGCAGATCTCCCAGAAGCCTGGGCCGCAAGAGGGATTGCCTTGATGGGTTTGGGTCAGTGTGAGGCAGCCCTGAGCAGTTTCGATCGCGCCGTTGAATTGAGAGCAAACTTTCCTGATGCCTGGGTCAGCCGAGGAGATGCCCTGATGCGATTAGGACGCTCTGATGAAGCAAGAGCCAGCTTTGCCAAGGCTGTCAGAGGGTAAATTGATTTTGGTGATGGGCAAACTAAACGGAGAGCCTGACCTCCTGAGCGGCAGAGGTTTCACTCTGGATGCAACTTTTTGTAGCAACTCGATCGTCATGATTAATGAAGTGATGGCAAAGAGTAGAAAGGTTAGGACAATTGTGGGAACAAAGCAGGTACCAAGCAGCCTGGGAATGCAGACTTTTCCAATCATCCTTGTCATCTTTTTATGGCATGAACCCTAAAATTCTCCTGACCTTCTCAGGCATTGCCATCCTTGCAGGAGAACAGGTTTACTATAGAAGTAAGCCCATTCTGAAAACCGCTCGCAGCAGATGCACCTGAAACTTTTGATTGCACAACCCTCTCAACGTTCAAACTCTCAAATCCGAAGTGGTTCAGCGTTACGTACTTTAATTGGGCAGTTAAATTTTGGGCAGTTAAATTTCTTGGCTAAAGTCCAGAGTCGAAATAAGGCAGATTTGATTTGGTCAATCCTTTTGTAAGGACGCAAGTTTGTAGAGACGGAAAGTGTTCGGTTGTTGACTTGAACTAGAAAAAATCTTGGGAGAGCCATCTACCAATCAACGAAGGCTGTACATACCAGATTAATCTGCGAGATTTCTCTAGTGCTACCCATTGAATTTGTCGTTACGGGCAAGCCCATTTCGCACCAAACGAAAGATCGCAAGCGTTTGCAAGCCTGGAAGGAAACGGTTCGCCGCGAGGCGCAATCCTTTTGGAAGGGCAATGCTCCGTTGGGTGAGCCGTTAAGGGTCATAATTACCCATTACTACGATGCCCCCCCTGGGGAAGAGTCGGGCGTTCCAGACAGTGATAATATAGTGAAACCTGTCCGGGATGCCTTGAATGGCGTTGTATATGTGGATGATTATCAAATTACCGACTTCATCAGTCGTCGGCGTAATCTGAATGCATCCTTCAGGGTCAAAGGAATGTCTACTGTTTTGGCAGATGGGTTTTGTAAAGGTGAAGAGTTTCTGCATATTAAGGTAGAAGCTGCCCCTGACCCGTCAGACTTAGACTGAAGTATTTCAGGCTGAAGATTAGGCTGAGGTGTAGAGTAGCTGTTATGACCCACCAGGAGAACCGAAGCCCCTTGGAGCATCGGAGGCTATTGCGATTAGCAAAGGAATATCAGGAGAAGGGTTTTGAGGTGATTCTTGATCCGTCACCCGATGACCTACCTCCTGATTTGGCAGGCTGTTCCCTTGATTTGGTGGCAGTCAGTACGGATAAAACGATCGCTGCTGAAGTCCGATCGAGGGAAACGCTAGCCCTAAATGGTTCTGAGGATTTGCGTCACATCAGCGAAAAGGTGCAGATGCTTCCTGGCTGGGAATTTGAACTGGTGATTACCAATCCGCGCAAGAAGAGCCACGCCCACAAAGGACAAACGGACGATTGAATGGGCTAACTTCAAGCGTTCTCATCTAATTTCTATTCGATCGCCCCTGAATTCCCATCACTCAGCGAGTCCGGTTCAGTGAAGGGATCAGGATTAAAGTTCTCTTCCTCACCATCATTCTGGCTTTCTGCATCCTCATCTGAATCAGGGACGTAATTACCCGGCAAAGATTCCCGATCTTCAATCCAGGCTTCTTCTTCACGGATGGGCTGGCTCGGTAGAATTTGCTCAATTTGGATTAAGGCTTCCATAACCGCTTTGACCACAGGAGCCGCAACGGTTGACCCATAAGCATCATCCCCTTGGGGTTCATCAACAACGGCTAACACTGCATACTGAGGATCTTCGACTGGAAACATGCTGACAAAACTGGTGATGCGGGCATCTGTGTAACCTCCTGTAACACCTGCCTTTTGAGCAGTGCCTGTTTTTCCAGCAATTCGGTATCCCGGAATGAGGGCAGACTGCCCCGTTCCTGCTGTCACCACTTCTTCCATCATGTCCAAAACAGTTTTTGCAACATCTGGCGAGAAGATTTGCTGAGGTGTTGGCAGGGTTGGACTCCAGGTCAGTTCTCCATTTGGATTTACCATGCCCTGAACCACATGGGGCGTAACCAGCTTTCCACCGTTTGCCAGCATACTGTTTAGCTGGATGAGCTTAATCGGAGTGAGCGAGAAACCTTGACCAAAAGCCGTTGTTGCTGGCTCAATGCTGGCATTTGTAAAGTCCCGATAGGTCTTCATTTGCCCAACCGCTTCAGCAGGCAGATCGATTCCCGTCTTTTCATTGAGATCCAGACGGGACAGCCAACCGTAGTAAACGCCTGGTTGTAGGGATTGCATCATGCGAACCATCCCGACGTTGCTGGAATACTGAAGAATTTCGCTGACCGACAGCACACCCCGTCCACCGTTGCTCTCAAAGTCAGAGTTTTGGATGGGCCACCCTCCCACCTCGATCGCCCCTTCATCGTAGAAGGTATCCGTTGGCAGAACGGCTCCAGATTGAAGAGCGATCGCCACATTTACGGGCTTGAAGGTTGAGCCAGGCTCATAGAGATCCGTTAAGACCCAGTTTCGCAGGCTTTCCAGATTCGCTTCATAGTAACGATTTGGGTTATAAGACGGTTCCGAAACCAGCGACAAAATAGAACCATCATGCACATCCATGACAATGACGGCTCCCCGTTTGGCTTTGTACTTGTTCATTTGTTGCTCTAGGGCCAAACGAGTTGCGCGTTGGAGACGGCTGTCTAGGGTCAGTTGCAGGCGTAAACCTTCAGTTTGCTGTTGTAAAAAGTCGCTGGGTAAGCCAATGGGCATAATCGTTCCATCCCCCGATCGGCTCAGAGTCATTGCCTCAATCGGCTGCCGCAACTGACCTTCCAGGCTGTACTCAACCCCCGACTGCCCCTCTCGATCGAGGTTGACATAACCCACCACATTGGCAAACAAATTTTCTTGGGGGTAGAGGCGTTGCTGCTCTTGCACGAGTTCCAACCCGTCAACTTGTAGGCTAGAAATTTGGCGGGCCAGGTCTTCTGTTAGTCCATCCACAATCCGCACTCCGCTTTCACCCTGTTCAAAAGCGTTCATCACCTCTTCTGGGGTTTGTTTCAGAATGGGGGCAATGGACTTGGCAATATCACCAGTCAGGGTCTGAAATAGGATGGGGTGAGCGTACAAGGTGTACACGGGTTGGTCGATCGCCAATACGGTTCCCTGCCGATCGACGATCGGATGGCGCGGCACCATTGGGTTGAGGTAGATCATTTGCTGTGCCTTGGCCCGCTCCTTGAGCATGCTGGCTTGCAGAACTTGGATGCGAAACAAATTCAGCGTTAACAGCAGCATTCCAACCACCAAAACGCCCCATACCATGACAATGCGCGGTCTAGACTGCCTCAGGGATAGTTGCCGCTTGAGCGATGTTTGGAAAGGAGAAACAAAACGGGACGATCGGGTACTGGTTTGCTCTGTCCGTCTGGTTTTAGGCTGAGCCGATTCGTTGCGCCGGTTAGGGAAAAGCTGGGGTTGGGGTCGCGTTTGGGTAGAAAGATGGGGATAGCGTTTATTGGCAGGATGGGTGCTTGAAGGGTGTAGCGATTCTCTTACAGCAGAATGCTTCCTGCGCTTGGCAGTGCGACGAGGGCGAGGCGAACGGAACGACGGAAAAGAAATCGACATGAGCGATCGAAAGGGTGAATGTGGCAACGGATGGGAAGGTTAGCTTAATCTCAGGTTGCTGCAATTCAAAGACGTTTCCATACGAATCTGTCCTAACGGGTCTTCATATTGCTGAACGCAACCAAACTTGCTGCTGACGGAGCTTAATATCCTAGTGGCTTTGTCGGAACATCTTGCGAATCTGGATGCCGCTGAGGGTCAACCAGAGGGCGAGCAGGGGCTGGAGCCAGAAAAAATGCATTACTGGGATCAGGAACCATTAGCCCACTGTTGGGAGCTTCTGCCTGTTCTGCCATTTGGTTTTTTAGGGCTTCGTTTCCGGCAATCAGTTGTCGTTCGTGCTTTTTGAGCAATTGGAGTCGGTGGTATTCTTGCCCCCAGTGCCGTTGGATGAAAACCGTCCAACCATAGACTGCAAGGGCTGACCCTACTAGCAAAAAGGTCAAAACTAGGGAAGCGCGTTGCGTGTGGATTAACAGCTTTAGCCAACTCGGTGCTGGCTGGGTGCTGGGCAAAGCTGTCACAACCGACGGATCAACAACAGTTGGAGGAGCGATCGAACGGTTTCGCAAGCGTGCGGGTTGACCAAGACGAACCGACGCAGCCGTTGCCTGCTCATTGCCCAAAGGAACATTTCGTCTCGATCGGGGTTTGAGTTGCCGTGAATTACTCGATTTAAGAGCCGTAACCATACCTCACACCTGCTGCGCGACCACAAATTCTGCTGATTCTACTGAATCGGAAAAGACATTCGGAAAAATAGCTTGCCCTGATTCTGCCCTAGATATAGTACCTGCATTGCCAATGAAATAATTATCTACAGTTACTTAATTATCTACAGCTATCCAGCGGAACAGAATGTTCCAAAAGTATAAGGGGGATAAGCCGAATCCTGATCTAAAACTCTGTAAAAATCTATTGATCGATTTTGATCCCCAAGTTTAGTGGTTGGGGATCAGTGTGGGGAGTGGAGAGTAGGGAGTGGGGAG
>PVWD01000241.1 GCA_003003615.1 filamentous cyanobacterium CCP2
GATGTGGATTCGACCCGTTCCTGCCAGGATTGCAGCATGGATGCAAAGGATAGAACCGACTTTGCCGATCGCCCTGCCAGGGTTTTGACCGAGGTTTCATCGCTGAGGATTTGCCAGAGGGCAATGTTTAGCTCCTTTGCCGCATTTTCCAGGCGATCGACCGTTGCTTTGCCGATGCCGCGTCGGGGCGTGTTGATGATCCGCTTGAGGCTGATGGTGTCATCGGGGTTGGCCAGTGCCCGCAGGTAAGCCAGAACATCTTTGACTTCTTTGCGATCGTAGAACCGTAAGCCGCCCACCACATTGTAGGGAATGGCGTATTTCACCAAGGCTTCTTCAAAGGCGCGAGATTGGGCATTGGTGCGGTAGAGAATGGCAAAGTTACCGTAGGTTAAATCGGGATTCGTCAGCTCCAGGTGGCGGATTTGATGCACCACAAAATAGGCTTCATCAGTTTCATCATCTGCCCGATGGCAATAAATCGTTTCCCCTTCGCCGCGAGTTGCCCGCAGGACTTTATCAATCCGTTCCGTGTTGTTTTCAATTAACTCATTCGCCGCTTGCAGAATGTTAGCAGTCGATCGATAGTTTTCTTCTAGCTTCACCATTGTCCGCGTATCGTCGTCTGGCAAGCCATCGCCAAAGTCCTGCTGGAAGTTCATTAGAATGGTGAAATCGGCTGCTCGAAAGGAATAAATTGACTGGTCGGCATCGCCAACGACAAAAATCGATCGATAATTCCAATCATTAAATTGGTGCGTCTCTACGCCATTTGTCACCAATAACCGAATCAGGTCATATTGGGTGCGGTTGGTGTCTTGATATTCATCAACTAAAATGTGGCGGAATCGCTTATGCCAATAGCCTAAAACCTGTTCATTTTGGCGAAAAAGCTGCACTGGAATCAGAATTAAATCATCAAAATCCAGGGCATTGTTGTTAGCAAGTGCTTTCTGATATTCGGCATACACATTGGCAATGACTCGTCCTCGATAGTTGGGCTGTTCCCGCTCCACATCTTCTGGGGATAGTCCCTGGTTTTTGGCATTGCTGATGGCATAGCGCATCGATCGCGGTTCAAATTTTTTGTCGTCCAGGTTGAGCTGATTGACGACAATATCTTTCACCACACTTTGGGCATCGGATTCATCGACGATCGAAAAATTCTTTGTCCACTGGTTCCCTTCCCGGCTCTGGTATTTTTCAATGTCAAACCGCAAAATCCGGGCGCAGAGAGCATGAAACGTGCCAATCCAGAGTTCTTTGGTAATGTTCTTATAAACGCTCGATCGCAGCCGTGTTTGTTCCACCGGAGCCAAATCTTTCCAGGCTTTGCCATGCTTCACCCAGGCTTGTTGTTCCGCAAACAGTTGCTCAATCCGCTCCTTCATCTCCCTGGCAGCTTTATTGGTGAAAGTGACCGCCAGAATGTTTTCAGGATCAACTTTATGGGTCAGCACCAAATTAGCAATTCGATAGGTCAAAGCCCGCGTTTTGCCAGACCCAGCCCCCGCAATCACCAGGAGCGGCCCACAGTAATGTTCAACGGCTTGTCGCTGAGAAGAGTTGAGATGGCTGAGGAAGTCGATCGCTTGAGACATGGGATTCCCTAGGGGCTGAACATTAAAGGTTGAAGCTTCGCCAGCACTGGAATAATTAGCACTGTGAGCGGGCACGGTGAGAAAAGCGCGGCAGCAAAACACTCGATCATTATCTCGCATCCTTCCGTCTTTGCCTTCCGATCGTTAAGCGTAACGTATCACCGTTTTATGGCAATGGCTGGAAAAGTATTGATTGAATCCGATCGGACGATTGTGGGATGGGCATCTTGCCTGTCCAGTCGATATTCATTCCTCAGTAAATTTGTACGACAGACTACTTGACGAATGCGATGAGTCTGATAAGCTATGTGCTTATGGTTACTTCGTTGCGACAATGGTCACGAGATAGCGTAACGAAGCATCCTGGCTCCCAAAAACCTGGCGAGGTATGAAGTAGTCGGTACCTACAACATACCTCTAACCCCACAGACGACCGTAGCTGTCCGTAGGGCTTAGGATAGTTTAGCTTTTTTGGTAGATTCTACCTAATCTGGTAAGTTCTACCTGTCGCTGAATGCCTTTGCCACTCAGTCGCGATGGGCGGATGTGGGAGACAACCTGGTTTTTGGGTTTCTTCCAGAAACTAAAACCCAATCATTTAAAGGAGCATTCCAATGACAGGTGATTTTAACCTGTTCGATCATCCTGCTTTCGGTGACGATCCAAATCCGAATCCAGGACGAGAACTCGTTCGCATTATCATCTTCGGTTCAAAAGAAGCAGTTCGCGCCACCATTCACGATGCCCACTTAAAGAACTTCCGCAGGGTAGACAGTTGGAGTCCATTATTGCCTACTCCTGATCCACAAGTGTTCATGTCCATTAGCACGGAGTACCGAGCGATGCGGTAATTCAGATATCGCCCTACGCAGGCACGTTAGGACAGTTTTGGGACAGTTTAAATTTTAGAACAGAAAGTTACCATCCTGAGCCGTTTTGGGTTTCCATCACCTGAGATTGTCCTAACCTTTCCATGGGTTGCCCTACCCATTGAGCCGCCCGATCGTAAACAATAAAAAAATCGAAGCGTAGCCGATCGTGCTAAATGATACAAATTCTAGTAACGTATGGAAGGGGTTGAATCAGGGGCAGAAAGGGTGAAATAATTTCCTTTCATCGTGCCAAAAATTGAAGAGCAATATATCATTATTTCCAGATCATTATTCCAGATCATCACCTGACTAGGCTCACGACTGAAAATCGCAGCATCTCGATCGCGTTTGGCAGACCGCATTCAAACCCTTATCCATCCTTGATTCAGATTGATTTGAGACCGTTGAGGAGTGTTTCCTATGAACCAGAAATTACTGCTAAGCCTCATTGCAGTTCCAACCTTTGCTGGTTCGATGCTAGCAATGTTATTTGTCCATCTGGCATCTGCTGCTGAAGGAGTCGCAGCCCAGCAAGCTCATGGGGCGCGGCAAGCAAATGCCTTGATCTCTGAACCTGCCTCCTGTAGTTTTCCCACTCAGCCTGAAGCAGATGTTCCGCTCTCCCTTCAAAGCGTGCCGCATAACGGTACTTTGGTTGCCTCATCTGCGATCGAAATTCCCGTTGAAATGCCCCCTGAGGCTCCGTTAGAGTATCCCGTATTGGATTTCAGCGCGGCAGAAAGCGATGCGGCGGTTGCCCTGTTTGGCTGTGACTGTCCGGCTTGTATTAATGCCCTGCGCCAACTTCGCAGACAGCCTCCTGCCCCAATGGTCATGACGAGTAGACGGCTCACGCCTAATAGCCCTGCCATCAGCCCCAGCGGCCCGTTTGCCACAGGTGGACAATTGATTGCAAGCCGTCACACTATCCCTAGTAGCCAGATCCCCGGTAGCCAACTCGCCTCCACCCCTCCAGCAGCACCAATTGCTGAACAAGATGTTTCCAATCCAGTGCAGGGGCATTGCTGGGTGAATCTTCAACGGCGATCGACTCCAGAAGATATCCAGAACGTGCTTCAGACCCTAGAGGCAGAAGAAGCCAATCAGTAAGTTCACCTTTGTACTTGTCCATGATTTGTTGATCTGCCTGCCTCAGCGTACAAATCTATACCTTGGGGTAGGCGCAAAACGTGGCTAAGTCCTGAAAAATCAAGGCATAGAAACTCTTTACGCTAAGTTATATGCAGCGAATGACGAATGATTTTAGGGACAGGCAAGAGCCAAACGATTCTGAGGTCTTGGGGCGTTCAAGACCCTTAATTCATGCATTGAATCGGTTGTGTATTACGCTGGCTCATGCTTTGATTGTCAGCATTAACTTTATCTTGATTGTTCAAGCCTTCTCGCTAGACGCAGAAACCGGCGTTCGTAGCTTGGCCGCAGCAGCACTTCCGCCCATCATCATTACTTACCTGGCCTTCTTCACCCGATCGCTCCGATCGCCTAACCACCTTTCGCCAGTCGTGTTTTATTTTTTTGCAGCAGTTTGGATGATCACATTGCTGCTTTTAATCAACGTCTTGACCCGTTACCAGTACACCTATGGCATTCCAACTGGTATTTTTGCGTTGTCAACCACCTTCAGCTTTTTGATCTATCTTGCACGAAATATTCCGTTTCCTTCGCTGTTATCCACCTCCTACGGAATTGTTTCTGGGCTTTTGATCTACACTTTGATCTTCGGTATTCCTTTCTTGAGTACAACGTAGGCAGCCTGCCGATCGCAGGGGAAGGGCGTTCCATGATAATGCTTCTACGAAATGCATAGCACCATGCAGCAATGCAGAATATGGTTCGTAGAATATTGGCTAATGTGATGGGCAATTGTCCATCACTTTTTTAATCTTTAATCACTTTTTGTCATCCTTTCTTGTCATAGAGATTCAGATGCAGAATCAGGTTCAGCCTGCTCAGATTGGTTCTCCTTGGATGTTGCCAGTTCTTGCCAGTTCACATTCCCCGCAAGAGTATTAACTGCATCCATTGGAATGTCTTCTGGTAGGAGCGTGGTCAAGACTTCATCGGATAGAGAAGATAGAACTGCCAATCGGTTTGCCTGCCGTTCAATACTTTTCTCAAACAGGTTTCGGGCCACCCGTGCATTGCCAAAGGTTCGATCGCGCCGCACATATAATTCTTCAAAGAGTCTCAGCAGCGTGGCTCTGGTGGCATCAGTGAGATGAAAGTGGCTCTTTCCTGCCATCTTTTCAAAAATGGCCAGCAGTTCTTCTGGCTTATAGTCTTCAAAATAAAAATAGCGGTTAAACCGTGACTTTAAGCCCGGATTCGATTCTACAAATGTGGTCATTTCATCGGTGTAACCCGCCACAATCACCACAAGCCGATCGCGGTTGTCTTCCATGCGCTTCAGCAAAGCATCAACGGCTTCCTGCCCAAAATCTCGCCCACCTCCATCCCCTCTAGGCACTAGCGCGTAGGCTTCATCCACAAACAGCACGCCATCCAAGGCAGAATTGACCACCTCTTCCACCCGCTTCGCCGTTTGCCCAATGTATCCAGCAACTAGTCCAGCGCGATCGGTTTCCACCAAATGGCCCCTTTTCAAAAAGCCTAATCCCTGGTAGATCCGACCCATTAAGCGGCCGATCGTGGTTTTTCCGGTTCCCGGTGGGCCACAGAATACGGCGTGCAGAGAAACCGAGGTTTTGGCAAGGCCCCGCTCTTCACGAATCTTCTGCACCTTGAGGAAGTTGGCTAAGGTTTTCACCTCGTCCTTAATATTGTCTAGCCCCACTAAATCATTCAGTTCTGCCATTGCCTGGGACAAAATATCGGCAAGTTCAGCTTCACTTTTGGGTGGCGGTGCTTCCGGTGGGGCAGGTGCTTCTGCTGGGGGAGACGGAGCGGGTTTCGTTGTAGGGGGAGTGGGTGTGGATTGTTGAGGCTGGGATGACTCTGTTGATGTTGTGGCGGTGGGTACTGTTACGGTGGATGTTGTGGCGGTGGATGCTGTTACGGCAGATGACGTTCTGACCTGGGACGATGCTGCTTTAAGTTCGTTCTGGTAGCTGTCCATCGATTTATAGTGATGCAGCATTTGCCAAATTTGCGACAGGGCTTCCATTTCCTGCATGGAAACATCCCCATCGGCCTTGACAACCACCTGAGCAAATTTGTAAATGGCGTTAATAGTTTGCTCTAAATATCTTGTGCCTTTTTCCTCGTCCAGTTTGTTGAGCAAAGAAGGAACTACAAGATAGTTGGTATCAGGCTGATTTTGGGTCAAATCTAAAAGAATTTTGACCGTCAGTTTCTCGTATTTAATTCGTTCTGCATCTGAAAATTCCCAGCCATTCTGCGCCGCATTTAGCTTCTCTTGATCGTCTTTAATCAGCGCGTAAACCATTAAATAGGCTAGCAGTTCGCCAGAAGTAATTTCACCACTTGCTTTGCCGCAAATCTGCATGACTCGCGCCAGATCCACCAGGAGCAAATCTGCTAACCGATCGTCTAATTCCAGAATTGGCTTGAGCGATTTGTGTAGAACACTCGCTTCCTGCTTCACCATCCTGAAATTTACGATTTGTCTAAAATCCACAGTTGCCTCCTGTTGCTGATGGCGGTCGGTAATGCCTGCAAAACGCCTGTTTAACCCAAATTGTAAAGGCTATTGGCGATCGTGCAACTTCCATCAGAAGGAGAACCCCCAACCTGAATCGGGAGTCTGTAGACCGAAGGATTAACGGAGGCATGGGGTGAAACGTTCTCATCGTCAGACAATTGCGTCTTTCTAAAGAAGGATTGACGAATCAAATTTGAGAATGCTACCTTTAGGAGAACCTAAATTAAGTAGGTCAGCCTAATCCTGCCCGCCCATCGGTGAGATGGAACAGGAGCGGAGGAACCAAATTTTGGGGCGAACCGTTTGAAGGGCCAAAAGTACTTTTGGACTTTTGCCTTTTTTAATGGAGGACACCTCTCAGTCCTAGCCCGTCAGCTAACTCCGTCGGCATTGAGGGGAGACTGAAGTATCAGCATTTTTTAACTGCCTGATCCCTTCAGTGTCCTCAGTCTGTACGAGGGACGCTTTTTTTGTGCAATCTGTGTGTCTTCACAGGGGTTGTCTAGCGTCCGTGTCAAGAACCTCGCACTCTCAGGAGGATTCAATGCTGCTGCAATTTAATATTCAGGTGATCGTCCTGGCTGCTCAAGCAACTTGGAGAAGATCAATTCGTCCGGCGATCGTTCAAGATTATATTTTGTTTCCGCTGATTGGCTTTGCGGGAGTTCTTCTGCTGTGGTGGATCGTGGCAACTTTCTTTACAACGTTGCTACCCACACCGCTGGATGCCCTCCTGGCAAACATGGATTACATTCTCAATCCCTTTTACCGTCGTGGGCCGGGTGATTTAGGGATTGGTTGGCTGCTGCTGGCAAGCTTACGGCGTGTTTTTCTAGGGTTTTTGTTAGGGTCGATCGTCGCTATTCCTGTCGGCTTTTTGATTGGCACCTCCAAACGGGCCATGCTGGCGATTAACCCACTCATCCAGATTTTCAAACCCGTTTCACCTGTTGCCTGGTTGCCTGTAGCCCTAGCAACGTTTAATTTGGCAAATCCGTCGGCAATCTTTGTCATCTTCATTACCTCCCTCTGGCCCACCATGATCAATACGGCTGTGGGCGTTGCCAGTGTCCCGAAGGATTACCTGGATGTGGCTCAGGTGCTCGAAATGCCCAGATGGCGGCAAATGCTTAAGATCATCTGGCCCGCTAGCCTGCCGTATGTGTTTACTGGGCTGCGAATTAGTTTGGGAATTGCCTGGTTGGTGATTGTGGCCGTAGAGATGTTAACGGGCGGCATTGGGATTGGGTTCTTTGTCTGGGATGAGTGGAACCGCCTGAACTTAAATTCAGTTTTCCTGGCCATCTTCGTGATTGGTCTAACAGGATTGGTACTGGATTATTTACTCGGACGGTTACAAATGTGGATTACTCACCGCCCACCCACAACAACCTAGAAAGGGTTTTGGGTTTTAGATTGGGTGGAATAATTTAGGCGAGTCCCATCATCAACAGAGAATTTGGGAGAGTTGCACATGAGTGCTTTAAAGCGACGATCGTTTCTATATGGATTAGGTGGGCTGGCAGCAACAACGGCGATCGCGGCTTGCAGTTCGGCTCCGCAAGCCCAAAGTTCTTTTTCAGCCATTACTCAAGCACAGACCGAGCGAGTGGTTGACCCTCGAACGTTGGAAAAGCCGAATCTGCGGGTGGGTTTTGTCCCTGTGAATGACTGCGCTCCGTTTGCCATTGCCTACACGAAGGGATTCTTTCACAAATATGGGCTGAACGTGACTCTGAGCCGTGAATCGGGGTGGGGAGCCTCCCGTGATGGAGTCATTTTTGGCCGACTGGATGCATCGCCTGTGGTATCAGGAACCGTCACAAATGCCCGATTAGGTGCGGAAGGGGCGCGGAGTGCCGAAATGTGTGCAGCGATGACCATTCACCGTCATGGGAACGCGATGACGATGAATCAGTCAATGTGGAATACAGGTTTACGTCCATTGCGGGAATATAACGGCAACCTGGATGAATTCGGTCAGGACTTTCGCCGACATTTTAATAGCCTGCCAGCGGAACGACGAATTTGGGCCGTGGTACTCAGTTCTGCAATCTATGAATACTTTATCCGTTACCTGTCGGCAGCAGTAGGAGTGAATCCCCTTGAGGAATTCCGCATCATCATTATTCCACCACCCCAGATGGTGACAAATGTTCGGATTGGGGCAATGGAAGGATACATGGTGGCAGAACCCTGGAACACAAGGGCGATCGAAGGCAATGAAGGGGTAGGGTTTACCTTTGCTCAGGGTAAAGAAATCTGGCAGGGACATCCCGATCGCGTCTTAGGCGTGATGGAATCCTTCATTGAGGAAAACCCGAAAACCTATCGATCGCTGGTCAAAGCCATGATTGAAGCCTGCCAATATTGCAGCGATCCGGCAAATCGGGAAGAGGTGTCCGAAATTATCTCAGCACGGGCATTCACTGGGGCAAAAGCTGATTTTACGAAGCCTGCCCTCGTTGGGAAATACAACTATGGCGGGTTTGACAAACGCGATCGAATTGTGGAATCGCCGGACACGACCCTGTTTTTTGATGTGCCCTCAGAAATTTCGCAAGTTCCGAATGATCATTCCACCTTCCCCTGGCAGTCCCAAGCATTGTGGCTGATGACGCAGGCTGCCCGCTGGGGGCAAACCGAATTCCCGGCTGATGCTGAAGAACGGGCAAAACGAGCCTGGCGAACGGATTTATACCGTGAAATTGCAGCAGAGATGGGAATTGAATGTCCTGCTGAGGATTACAAAGTAGAATCGGCTGAATTGTTTGTTGACCAAAAAGCATTTGACCCCAGCGATCCCGTTGGCTACCTCAACAGTTTCGAGATTCGTGCGAACGCCCCCACCCGCATTTTTCTGTCTTAATCGGAGGAATTAAACCATGAAACCAACAACTTTTTACACCACTAGCGGCAGTTTCGCCAGTTCTCCTTCCGATGATGAATTTCTTGTGATTGAGAATCTGTCTAAAACCTATCGCACACCCGATGGAGATCATTCTGTTGTTCTCAAAGACATTAATCTCACCATTCGGGAAGATGAATATGTTTCGATCATCGGGCATTCCGGCTGTGGTAAGTCTACCCTACTTAAAATTGTCGCTGGACTGGAACGGGCAACCTCTGGAATGGTGCGGCTTCAGGGCAAAGAAATCCGCAAACCAGGAACCGATCGCATGATGGTGTTTCAGCAATATTCCTTACTGCCCTGGCTCACGGCACGAGATAACATCCGGCTAGCGGTTGACGAAGCTTTGCCTCGGATTTCGCCTGCGGAACGAAGACGAATTGTTAATGAACATATTGAAATGGTGAACTTATCTGCGGCGGCAAATAAGTACCCCGATGAGCTTTCCGGTGGGATGAAACAGCGGGTTGGGATTGCCCGTGCCTTAGCGATTCGGCCCATGATGCTGCTGATGGATGAACCCTTCGGCGCATTGGATGCCCTGACTCGCGGCAAACTGCAACGGCAGGTGTTGAACATTTGGGAAAGCCATCGGCAGTCGGTAATGATGGTGACGCATGATGTGGATGAAGCCATTTACATGTCCGATCGCATTGTGTTGATGACCAACGGCCCTGCGGCGACGATCGGCGAAGTGTTAGAGGTGCCTTTTTCCCATCCGCGTAACATTCAAGAAATCCGAGAACTGCCTGAGTATTACGAACTGCGAAACCATGCGCTCAATTTCCTCGATCGGCATTTTAGTTAAATGATGGTGGGTCGGAAAGGGCGTTTTGCGGAACGCCCCTGCGTTTAACCCATCCAAACCGATCGGTGATCTGCAATAAACTGCTGGAAAGGAATGGCTTTGGTTCCAGTCACCGTTTCCACATCGGGGGAAAGCAGACTGCACTGTCCTGATCTGGCTAAGGTATTTAACTCTGCAAGAGCCTGGACGATGATTTCGGGTGTTCCTTGGGCTTTCATCGCGTCGATCGCCGTGCTTTCGGGTATGTCGTGGTAGGCGATCGTCCTGCCTAAGGTTTGAGAAAACAACTCAGCAATTTCGGCGGTTGTCGGAGCCTCTGACCCGGGTAACAC
>PVWD01000038.1 GCA_003003615.1 filamentous cyanobacterium CCP2
AGTTAAAGGAGCCACAGCAACGGCAATTTTTCTGCCCTTCTTGATCCTGGCAGTCCCCATTGTTGATATGTCAGCCGTAATTGTTGCCCGACTTAGCAAAGGACATTCCCCGTTTTTAGCAGACAAACGCCATTTGCATCATCGTCTACTGCGAGCAGGACTCTCCCATCGGTCAACTGTACTTGTGATCTATTCGATCGCCCTGTGGGTTGGAAGTCTTGCCATTACCTTTGTCGGAATGCCCAATAGCCTAGTGATATTGGGGGGTGCTACGAGTTTATTAGGGTATGTGACATGGAGAGCCTGGCAGTCGGCTCGTTAAGTTCCGTGTTTTTACCGGATTGCCCCTCCATTTCATGGAATTGCCATAAAACGGTACATCTACCAACCTTGACGACTCTCTTCGCTGATTTGAAAGCAAAGAGATCACGTCCCTAACGTCAGATAAAAAGGTTGGAGAGGATTGTGAAATCACCAAAACGCTTACCAAAGTCAGATGAACTTAGTCGTGATGTTTCCAGAAGTAAAGACTTTCCAGTTCAAAGTCCGACCATTCAAATTCCATCATCGCTCCTCAAATTGTCCGTTGTTACGCAATTTTTCCCCCCTGATTTTGCAGCAACCGGACAACTCATTGAAGAGTTAGTCTATCAATTAGGACGACAAGGCGTAGATATCAAAGTCTTTACAGGGCAACCTGGTTATGCCTTTCAGACTTCTACAGCACCGCTATACGAACAAAAAGGTTTAGTTCAAGTTAAGCGATCGCGGTCAACCCAGTTTTGGGCAAAACGCATTCGCGGAAAAGCGGTGAGTGGTGTCTTATTCATGTTACGAACAGCACTCCACTTAATTAAAAATTGCCGTCGCCGCAATTTGCTATTGGTGACTACTGCTCCTCCCTTTTTGCCAATATTAGGATATCTTGCCAGCCTCTTTTTAGGCTTCCCATATGTCTGTCTTTTGTATGACCTGTACCCTGATATTGCAGTTGAACTGGGAATTGTTTCTGAAGAGCATTGGATCGCTCGATTCTGGCGAACTGTGAATCGGATGGTATGGCGCAAGGCCAAAGCCTTGATTGTTTTGAGTCCTGAAATGCGGCAGCGTGTGATTGAACACTGTCCTGATATTGCCGATCGGGTGTTTGTGATTCACAGTTGGGCTGATCCTGAACAAATCAAACCTATTCCCAAGGAGGAAAACTGGTTCGCCCACCAGCACGACTTAGACAATAAATTCACGGTGCTGTATTCGGGTAACATGGGGCGTTGTCATGATATGGATACCATTCTGGAGGCGGCAATTCAACTGCGAAATGAGCCGATTCAGTTTGTATTCATTGGCAATGGAGCAAAGCGGGATAGCTTGTTGCAGGAAGCCAAACGGCTAGGATTGGACAACATCCGATTTTTACCTTACCAGGATAAGGATGTGCTGCCCTATTCGCTGACGGCTTGTGACTTGTCCATTGTGAGCGTCATTCCAGGTATGGAAAGCTTGGTGGCTCCAAGTAAGCTGTATTCGGCTCTGGCCAGTGGACGACCGATCGCAGTGGTTTGCCCTAAGCAGTGTTATCTACGTCCTCTCATTAATGAGGCAAATTGTGGTCAAACCTTCAGGAATGGTGACAGCAATGGTTTGGCAGAGTTCATTCGTCAACTTAGCCAAGATCGGCAAAGAACACAACGATTGGGAGAATCTGGGCGACACTATATGGAAACCCATTTCACTCCAGAAATCATTGCTAAGCAATACTACGATGTATTGCATTGGGCACTGGAACCAGAACGATCGGTTGTACCGAATATTGTTCCAGTTCGGTAAGCCAAATCATCTCCTAGCTATCTAAAAATCTGAATGTGATTAGAACAAGGGCACAGCATTGCTGTGTCTTTTTTTTGCTTAATTCTGGATAGAGTCTGTCATTGTTCATTCGTCAACTGTTTTGGAATATTTCCTTTACTGTGCCCGTTAACTTTAATAGCTTGCAATTCGCCTTTCCCCATAACCCCAGCGAAAGGTGCGATCGCATTCATTTCTCTAACTGATTCTTCAAACGAAAGCTCGATCGGATGAATTAGGGTTTTATTCATCTACCAAGGTGCAACTGCCAGGTGATAGAGGTTTGCTCGAAAACCTTCAGCTTACAGACCACGTACAAACTCTATATTTACACCAAGGTAGATTCAAATGATGAACTTCAAATCGATCGGTTTAGGTGCTGCGGCCCTGGCAACGGCTGTCAGTGTGGGGACAATGGCTCCCTCAGCAGAAGCAGCAACCATCAAGCGGGGAGATACGCTGACCTTCAATGGTGACGTGAGAGTTACTCAAGTTGGAAGTGATTTTGCCTTTGACTTTGCGCCGTTTGCCAATGTTGCGGGAGTTGGGGCCAGTAGTGATACCCCTCCGTTTGTGGCTCCTAGTACTGCCAACATTGCCAGTTTTTCTGCGCCTGTTAGCGTATTGGGGTTGCCTACTGCCCCTCTTACTCCGTTTCTTAGCAATATTCAGTTGACTGATGGCACTTTAGCCAGCTTTAACCTGGAATCGCTAAATTTCTCGTCATTTATCTCTGGCAGCAGCCGGTTCTTTGATTTTGACCTAGCTGGAAAATTCGTTACTGCTCTCGGTCAAGAAATTCCGGCTTTTGGTGGCTTCACTGCCCAAGCAAATCATGCTGTACTGCTGAGGGGTGATGCCGTTGGCACAACCTACTCTGGAGATCTCAGAGCCGTTCCCACTCCTGCGCTTTTACCTGGTCTGGTGGGCATGGGGGTTGCAGCACTTCGCAAGAAGCGTAAAGGTGAAGGGTTTGAGGCGACTCCTGAGACGGTGAAAGCGAATGCTTAATGTCTACCCTTGTGCCTCGGTGTAATTGCTTTGATAGGCGTTGCAGGGTTGGGTTAAGAATAAGAACCATTTATGGCAGTAGGGGTTTGGCATTGCTAAACTCCTACCTCTGGAAATATGGCAGACTCGATCGCCCTAATTTTTCCATCCGTTGCCATACCATCATGCAGACCATGACTGGGTTTGGGTTCTTCCCACGCTTAGGAATACAAATTGAATAACCTGAAATTCTTGTAGGGTGGGCATCTTGCCCGCCCAGTCAAAGAAGCAGAACGATAGACAGGTTATTTAATCCATGTTCCTTAGCCCAACCCTTTCCCATAGCAGAAAGTGTTAAGTTTAATAACTTTCGGCGGATGAGTTTGCAGAATGATCGATCTAAGTAAAATCACCCGATCGCATTTTATTCTCCAATATTGTCAGGGTGTATAACGACGTACAGAATTAATGAAATTCTGGTTAACTTGCGGGTTTGACGTTGCTGCTTTTCAGTAGAGTTACCTAAGATATGAGCATGAAGACAAACAAGACGAATGGCTCTGTGGTTAAGTCTTCGATCGAGTGTATCAGGGTTTCGATGCTCTACCAAGGTGCAACTGCCAGGTTATCAAAATCGATCGGTTTTGATGGCTTGTTGGTTTTGAACAATTTGCAAACTTTACGCATTACACCAAGGTAGATCTCTCTATGAACTTCAAGTCAATTGGTTTTGCTCTGGCTGCAACCTCAGTTGTAGCAGCAGGTATTGTTTCAGCTCCTTCATCTGCTCAAGCCGCAACACTCAATCCTAATAATCGCTTAAGCTTTATTGGTGCAGGGAACTTTATAAACCCGGCTGCTGGATTTACTTTTACTCCTAAGAGTGTTGTAGTCACTGAGCAAACAGGCTTCTTCTCAAGCTTGAGTACAACCCCTTCAGCAGGATTTCCTTTCGAGGGAAATCCAGTTGGGACGATCGCGAATATTGCATCTGTGCCCTTTGCTGGGACTTTGGACTTCCTCTCTTTCCCAGGAGCTGATCCAAAGTTTGACTTTACACTCACATCTTTCACACCTGTTAGCGGCAACCTCTATGAGTTTGCTGGTTTCTTTGGCGATAGTGAATACATTCGTTATGGTGAATTCACTGTACAGGGAGGAAACAGCTTCTCGGCTGCTGTAGCCGTTCCGACTCCTGCACTACTGCCCGGTTTAATCGGTATGGGGGTTGCAGCACTTCGCAAGAAGCGGAAGGGTGAAGGGTTTGAGGCAACTCCTGAAGCGACTGAAGCAAATGCCTAATGCTTGCTGTGTTCTTCCTGTACGATGAAACAAAAAATCGGTTGGGTTGAGAGATGGAGTATCTATACAAGATCCTAAATGAATTAGATTTGTTGGGTGCGATATGTTCTCAACCTGGCTCGTCAGTGAGCGTTAATGGATAAATTTAGCCGTTTAGCAGGTGGCAGGTAATTGCTCATTTGATATTAATCAAGCAATTACCTGTTATCTAATTTCTATCCTTAATTCGTCGCGATCGTCCCGTTTTATAACGCTTTGATGTAGAGTCTATCTTTTCAAAATATCTAATCCGGAGAAGAGCTTTAACTAACTGAAGAAAGTAAGGAAATTGTCCAATTGCTTTTCAAATCAGATACTTATTTCATTCTTGCAGTTGTTCACTTATTCTTCCCACTAGCGGTTTTTCATTATGGCATCTATTTCATCTTCTACTCCCGTTCCTAGCTCTGGTTCCTATGGTGCAAGAGGCATTTGCCAAATTGTTGGCTATGTCTGCTTGTTTGGCTTCATCATTGATATGTTGATTCTGCTGTTGCCTCCCCAGTTGGGCAGTAGTGAATGGCGGCTAGGATTTGTGCAGCAATTTGCCGATCGCAGTATCATTCTACTTTTCGGTTCTGCCTTAATTTTGTTTGGCAGCTTAGATAAGCGACGTTGGCTGAAGCAATTTTCCAGCCTTTGCCTACTCGCAGGGGTTCTGTTTTTCCTCCTATGCATGCTGGCCGTTGCCGATAGTATTTCCCTCCAACGCCAAGCCATTACCACCATCAACGCTCAAGAAACTCAGCTACAAACTCAAATTCGGGATGCTCAAACGAATCCTCGCGCCGTTGGCGAAAATGTGACAACCGAAGATTTGACCAGAGCCTCCCAGCTTTTGACTCAGCAGGCTGATACCTTAAAGCAAAATGCTAAAACCAGTGTATTGAAAACGGCTGCTTCCAGTGTAGGTAATTTACTGGTGGTAGGCTTTGGGATGGCAGGAATTGGGCGGTATGGGTTGTCGTTACGCAGAAGGTAAATTGTCATGACGCAGCAGAAGGCAAAGAAGACTCGTCTTTCGATCGATCGCCTACTGCACACCAGCCTGGCAACGCCTCACACCCGAATTGTGACGTGCGGTCTGTTGGTTGGGATCGTTTTCTCTCCCCTTTGGCTCTACGACGTTGTTGTTGGCACATTTCATGGGTCTGCTAGCCTCATCTTGGTGGCGGCCTCAGTTTTGGGAGGGTATCAGCTCTGGACGCAGCGATCCCAACTTGCCAAACGAAATGCCTCAGAGGAAGATCAACTGCTGGGGCATATTATCATCGTCAGCGGTGTGGGGTTAGCTCCATTCTGCTTCTTCTCGGAGTGGTCGCAGAAACTGGTTTGGATACTCATTTTGGCAGGAATTGCCCTTAGCTCTTGGGGAATTTCCTTCTTCAAACGCTATCCCATGCCTGCCTTCCTCATCGGTATTGGGTTCTTCCCCCAGCCCACTGCCGTAGGTAAAGCCGTGTGGGATGCATTCACTCCACCAGAAATGTTGGAACGGTTTATGGCATGGAGCGGTGGATTAGGACTACAGGCGATCGGCCATTCCGCTACCATTCGTGAAACCATCATTTCTTTGCCCGGTGGTTCAGTGCGGGTAGATTGGGGCTGTAGTGGGTTTGATATGGCTTCCATCATTGCAGTAGCGAGTTTAGTTTTAGGTTTATTCTTGAAACAAAGCTTACCTAAAGTATCGTTAATGGTTGTCATTGGCATTATTTTGGCGTTGCTTTCTAACGTTCCTCGCATTATGCTGATGGCAATGGCAGAGGCTTACTGGGGTAGAGAATCCTTTGAGTTTTGGCACGGATTTTGGGGTGGACAAATTTTCTCCTCCATTCTGTTCACCATTTACTATTACGTAGTGATGGCGATCGTCAAAGGGCGATCGGTGAAAGCTAAAGCTTGAACTTTATGGCTACGGTTATAGAACACGGTAAGAAGTCGTGAACTTGTCGCGCAACTCCTGAGGCAGGTCTGCACCATTCAATGAATTTTGAGGATGAAGCAAGTAAAAAGGGATTGGTGTTCGCTAAATTGCAACACTTTCCGGGCCGCCCCAATCTGCTGCCGATAATGAAGTCAGAGTGGTAAAACTATCATCTGGCTAATCCTCCATGCAGCAAGGAACTTTCTTTTTTCCCAGCCAAATTGTTCCGCCTGAATACTTTGTGGGACGATCGAACGAAATTGCCACTGCCTTTGATCAAATTTCTGGAAATGGAGCTAGCCGAGGGCATCTAGCCATTTGGGGCGGCACAGGAATGGGAAAATCCTCATTTTTGGAGCTTTTGACCGCACCGCAAGTGTGGCAGTGGCATAACCAAGACCACACCAACGCGGTGATTGTTAAATTGAGCTGCTGGACGTTGGCTCCATTTACGCCTGCTGCTTTTTGGCGAGAGGTATTGTCGCTGTTCCAAGATGAGCTGGCAGCAGAAAATCCGCTTTATGGGGAGTTAAAAACGCTTCTGGCGGAAGAGCCTGTGACGGTCAACCATTTGCGGCAAGCCTTGAAGCAGCTAGGACAGCAAGGCAAATTCCTCTTACTGCTGGCGGGGGATTATGATGTGGCACTCCGCCCCAATGCCAGCTACAGCGACGAGGACATGGAAACCTTTCTGAACGATTGCCGTAATTTGGCGTCTCACCATCGGGAAAAGAAATTTTTTTCAATGGGGGTGACAACGCTGCGCCCCGGCCAGAAATTACCCCCGATCGATCGCCCTGGTTCAACCACTATCTCTACCTCAGCCTGGGCCCATTAACCGATGTGGAAGTGGATGCGCTTCTCAGCGGGATGCCCATGACTCCTGCCCTCAAAGAAGTAATTCGCCAAATTGCGGGTGGCAACCCTACCCTACTGCAAAATGCGGGCTACGTTCTCTACAGCCGCTTGCGGGTTGGCAAAGTTCCTACTGCCGAAGAGTTTTTCGCTGATTTTCTCGATCGCACCCAGCAATACTTCCGCAAAACCTGGGCCGTGATTGATGAAGTAGAACGCACCTTGCTGATGCTGATTGCCCTATCGGGGCTGAAAGGACGATTGCGAAACCGACATTACGATTTGGGAGATGTCGATCGGATTTTTAGTCAAAAAGAGCGAGAATTGATTGATCTGAGCCGATGGGGGGTGGTTGTGCGGAAAATGCATCAAAGTAAAGTAACCTATTCCTTTGCGTCATCGGTGATGGAATGGTGGGTGATTAAGGAAATTGAAGAACTGGCAGGTGATACTCAAAAGACCCTGGAAGACCGCCAGAAGGTATTTCTTAATTTGATGAGCAAGAAACAAGCCACCCAAGTAACAAACGCGATTCTCTATTTGTGGGATCATAGAGAAGAGATTCCGGCAATTGCGGAATGGTTGGGTAAGTTAGCAGGAGCATTTTCAAAGGGGTTTGTCGCGTAGAGTCCCAACCAGTCAGGGTGCAATAGAAGGAAAACCAGTATGACCGCTTCAACGGCTTGGAAAGGCAACCCTTATGTCATTGGTACGCCCATTGATGACACACAGATGTTTTTTGGGCGCGAAACCCTATTACAGTTTATTGATGACAACCTGCGGCAAGGGGCGCGTGTGGTTCTGCTCTATGGGCAGCGACGGATTGGCAAATCGTCAGTGTTGGCGCAAATCCCTAAGTTTATAGAACAAGATCAGTTCTATTTTGTTTCCTTTGATTTACAGAATCAGGGCAGACGAATGCTGGGAGAAGTGCTGTATTCCCTGGCCCATGCGATCGTAGAGCAGTTAGAAGATGATAATGATTTGCTGCTGAATGCGGTGTCGCTGCCTTCGGAAGCAGAATTGTTACGCGATCCGGATCAGTTTTCATATCAGTTTTTACCAGAAATCTTTCAGCAGATTGGCAATAAACATTTGGTCTTGTTGCTCGATGAATTTGATGTACTAAGCAATTACAGTTCTGAATCGGCGATCGAACACTTTTTTCCCTATCTAAAATCGATTATTTCGATTCATCAAAAGCTGTTTATTATTGCGGCGATCGGACGAAGACCGGAAGATCTTCAGAATCTCATTAGCCTCTTCAAAGGGGCTCCTGCTCAGGAGGTGTGGCTGCTTGATGAACACAGTGCCCGATCGCTCATTACCAAGCCCTCTGAGGGTCTGCTGCACTTTGAGCCAGAAGCAATCCAGGCAATTCTTGACCTGACTTCAGGGCATCCTTACTTTACCCAGGTGGTTTGCTTTAGCATTTTTGGGCAGGCTCGATCGCAAGAGCAATGGACGGTGACACGGGCAGATGTGGAACAGGTTGTGGACAAGGCGATCGAAAGTAGCCGTCCGGGGTTAACCTGGTTTCGCGACAGTTTGCCGATCGCAGAACGGGTGATTTTTTCTGCCGTCGCCGAAGCGCAGCAAACGACTAAGATGCATCCGGGACATCCGCTTCAGTCTCCCCTTACGCTCTTGAAAGAGTACGGCATTGTGCAAACGGCAACGCTGGCCCGGGCTGGAAATCGTCTAGTGGAGTGGGGGTTTCTGAATGCCCTAAACCCGATCGCCCCAGGAAATTCTAAATTTCCTGTATACAAAGTCAAAGTGGAATTGGTGCGGCGTTGGTTGGTGGAAGCCTACCCTCTGCATAAGGAAGCCTGGGAGCTAGAAAAACTGATCCCTGAAGCCCAACGTCTCTATGAAACAGCTTCGGAGCAGTATCAGGCAGGAAATCTGCAAGCGGCTCTCCACGACTATGAGCAAGTGCTGGACATGAACCCAAACTACTTTACGGCCGTATTTGAAGCGGCAGATGCCTATTTAGAATGTGGGCAGTTTGCTAAGGCTGTGAAGTTTTACCAGCGTGCCTTTAAGCTAGATGCACTGCGCGTACAGGATGGGCTGGTGCAATCACTGTTAGATTATGGGCGAGATTTGATCCAGCAAGGCATGATCGACCATGCTAGAGCGCAATTCACTGAAGTATTAGACATTGAGCCAGAAAACCCGATCGCCCGTAAGCAATTAGAGCAAGTCGAAGCCCAAATTGGTCAACGCTATTTAGCAGCCCCCAATCCGTTTACCGTCGGGCAATTAATTCCGCCCAGTCGCTTTATTGGCAGAAGTGCGGAACTGGCAACCGCGTTTGATCATCTTTCCAGCTATGGACACCTGAACGTTTGGGGCGGCCCTGGCATTGGTAAAACCTCTTTTTTGCAACAGCTTGCCTCGCCACGGGTATGGCAACAGCATGGCTTTAACCCAACTCAGTTAGTGATTGTTCTCGTTAGTTGCCTCAGCGTTACGCCGCCCTTTACTCCTGCTAACTTTTGGTTTGAAGTATTGAGCTTGCTACACGATGAATTGGATGATTTGCCTGATGTCCAGGCAGAAATGAATGTCCTGCTGGAACAACAAACGGTGACTATCAGAGGCATCCGGCAGATTTTGCGGCGACTGGGCAAGTACGATAAATGCTTGGTGCTGTTAATTGATGACTATGAGGAGGCAATGTTGCCCAATCCGCAATATGCCGAAGCAGAAATTGATTTGTTTTTAACTGAACAGCGCAGCCTGGCCTACTCTTCCACTCAACGGCAGCAAATTTCAATGGTGGTGTCTACTTCCCATCCCTTAGGCGAACTCAGCTTCCCCACTAAGCCCGATCGATCGCCCTGGTTCAATCACTATTTGTTTCTACCCCTTCGCGCACTCACCCGCACTGAGGCAGAGGACTTGCTCAGCCCCATTTCAATGCCTTCAGTTCTCCAAGACATCGTTTGGACTGCGGCAGGCGGCAACCCCACCCTCCTCCAACTGGCAGGCTCCCTGCTCTATACAGAATTGCGGAGTGGACGGTTGCTGGAGCCAACTGAGTTTGTCCAGGCATTTTTAAATCAGGCGGAACCCTTCTTCCAATCTACCTGGACGCAGCTCAACGACATGGAACAAGCCTTGCTCATTGTGATTGCGCTGAGGCATGTGGTGAGTCGGCTGCAAGGACAGGCAGAAATTGAGCTGAATCAAATCGATCGAATGTTGCGTCAGCGAGAGCGAGATTTGCTGCATTTGGTATCCTGGGGCATTCTGGTTAAGTTAACCCAACAGGGAGAAATGGGTTACGCCTTTAGTTCATCGGTGATGGAGTGGTGGATTCTCAAACGGCTGCAAGAAGGCACGGCTGAACGGTCTCCTTTTCGATCGCTTAGCTCATTCAACTTAGTTGATTATCAAGAAGAAACGTATATCTCAGATATGTTACAACTCGTATGGCAAGGTGCAGACTTAAATCTATCTATTTTTGAATGGATTCAGCATTCCTAGAATGTTTAGTTAAACGTTCTAATTCTCTGATTGAAGCTCATCTAAATACACCGTTCCCAACTGATTCATCTGTTGCAAAATCCATCCCTGTCGTCGCCACACCTGAGCAGACGGTGCATCGACAAAGTAAATCTCTGGGCCAGGTAAAACGGCAGCGAGTAAAGCGGCTTCCTCGGCAGTGAGGTCTGCGGCTGAGTGATCGAAAAACTGCTGGCTGGCTGCCTCCACCCCAAACACCCGATCGCCAAACTGAGCAATATTGAGATACACCTCTAGAATCCGCTGCTTTGACCACAGCACCTCAATTAGCACGGTAAACCAAGCTTCTAACCCCTTTCGCACAAAGGTTTGCCCTGACCATAAGTACAAATTCTTTGCCACCTGCTGACTAATCGTACTCGCTCCCCGCAATTCGCCCCCCTGCTGGTAGTCTTCGATCGCCCGCTCCAACTCTGTCAAGTCAAACCCCCGATGCACTGGAAATCGCTGGTCTTCCGCTGCGATCGCCGCCAGTGTCATGTTCGACGAAATATTGTCATAACTCACCCACTGATAGCGGTAAGGACGTGACTGTGCAACTAGGGTTTGCAGCATGAAGCTTGTCGTTGGTGGGGCTATCCATCGCCAGGGCAGTACCAATAAAACCGATAGCAGGATTGCCAGGAGCATCAGTTGGATGATCGTTTTGACCAACCAACAGAGTAAATTCCTGGAATAAGAACGACGTTTACGCCTGGGCACGAGAATTGCTTTTGCTGAGGGACTAAATGCTGAGGACGGAGGGACTGAAAGGACTGGGAAAAATTAGAATCCAAGATGGACGCGCCTATGCCAATCTTCCGATCGCCTCAATGAGTTGGTCAATTTCTGACTCTAGGGTGAAATAGTGAACGCAGGCTCGAATGCAGGAAGGGTCAAGGATGGTACGTAACAGAAAGCCCTGAGATTCTAGAGCCTGAACGATCGCAGCATGATTGCCGCTGGCGTGCTGGAAAGAGATCAGCCCTGCTTCAGGGGGAGCCGTGCGGAGGCAGGTGAGGGCAGGAATTTTGGCCAGGTTTTCCCAAAGATATCGGCTCAATTCTTGGATGCGCTCATAGCGTTGTTCTGCACTGCCCCAGAGGTGATGCGTTGCGATCGCGGCTCGCAGCCCCCCATACAACGTATAGTCTGATGTGGCAATTTCAAACCGGCGGCCGTCTGGATGATAGCCCGTTGGGTATCCAGCCTGATCGCGAGTCACCCCCCGCCATCCCACATAGGTTGGGTTTAAGTCTTCTAACAACTCCGATCGCACATAGAGTCCTCCCAAGCCAGCAGGGCCACACCACCATTTGTGACCCGTAAACGCATAAAAATCGACATCTAATTCCACTAGATTTAATGGCAACACGCCCACCGATTGAGCCGCATCCACCAATAACCGTACCGGGTTCACCCCAGCATGGGCATGGCAGCAGTGGGCAATGTCTTTGAGAGGAAGCACTTGTCCTGTGTTCCAGAGAATATGGCTGAGGGCAACCAGGCGCGTGGTGGGGCGGAGGTGCTGCTGAATCACCGATACCGGATCACCGCCATTCAAAGTTGCCAACAAGGGGCAGGTGGTGACTTCAATGCCAAAGCGTCGCTGAAGTTCCAGAGCCGTTGCAATGACGCTCTGATGCTCACAGTCTGAAAGCAGTAAATGATCGCCTTGTCGCCAGTCGATTCCCCACATAGCAATATTGCAGCCGATTGAAACATTCTCCGTGAGGACGATCGTTTCTAAAGGAACATTTAGCTCCGTTGCCATCGCCTCCCGCAGCCGCCTTTCTTCCTGACTAATCCAACGGTTTACCCCACTGGAAAAGGGCCCTGATCTCTGCACATATTCATGCGATCGGGAAATGGCGGCAATCGCACCTTGAGGCATTGGCCCCTGCCCGCCGTAGTTAAAGTATGCTTTGTCCGTCAGGGCTGGAAACTGCTGACGATATTGATCCAACTGCAACAAGGTAAGAGGGGGGCGGCTCATAATCACTAACCTGACAACTAAAACCTGTAAAACCTGAGCGTAAAATGGCGCGCCTTGATTTTAGCCCATTGTGGCTGGTGGCTCCTTCTCCAAAAGGTTTTAAGCGAGAGAAGATCCGGAAGAAAGCAGGGCAAAAGCAAAAATTACTTGGAACAAAATGAATTCCTCAGTACAATAAGGAGACAAATGTACAGATTGCAGTGTGCATATTGCAATGTACATATTGTAATGGTGTACCCATTTCATCCGGGGTATTGTCCTCGGAATCAGGTATGAACCGTCGAAAGAGCAGTCTGACCGTTTTTAGACGATCGTCAGCTTGGCAGTTACAACGGCACCCCTGTACACCTGCTGCTTATTCAAAGCAGGACAGTATTTGGTGCTGCCGCTCGTTTGTCTCTGCGCTGCTCTCCTGCCTGCATTTTGTCCGCTGCTGTTTTACCCCGACTTTGCCCATGACGGAGGCTCTTGTCTGTTAGCCCTCACCGACCGAACGCACCGGAGGCTGAGGGAACCCATCCAGCCTCGTTGATTCTGGTGCCTAGCAATCCTCACTCGGTTTCGGTGTCGTCTGCTCCTAGCCCTTCGGAAGGACAAGATCCGGCAGACCTTTGGATCACAGACGATTTGCTGTTTAACTATCAACGCTGTCGGCGGCGATCGTACCTGGATGCCTATGGCGACAAGCAGCACTGTGCCTCACCCAGTGATTATTTGGTGAAACTGCGGCAAGATAGCCTCGCCCATCAAATGAAAGTTTTTTCCGAATCGCCAGCCCACCGACCCGAATATCCCCGTGCAGACTGGGTGGCTGGAGCAAGGGCAACCCAAGAACTGATGGAGCAAGGGGTCGATCGGATTGTGAAAGGGGTGCTGCACGTTCAGCTAGAAAACGGCATCCATTTAGTGAGTTGCCCTGATTTGCTGATTAAACAGCCTGGGTATTCCCTGTTTGGCGATTGGCTTTACACGCCGATGGACATTCGCTTAGGGAAACGGCCCAAGATTGATTATCAGGTGGCGGCGGCCTTCCATGCCTATGTGTTGGCAGATGTGCAGGGGGCTTGGTCGGAAACCAGTTGGCTGATACTGCGTCAGCGAGGGGCCTATGCCGTGAATTTGGTGGATATGCTGCCAAGAATGCAGGACATTCTGCAAGACTGCATTGATACCCTGCGGCAAGATGAAGCTCCGGAGGTGTTCATTGCCCATAATCGTTGTGATTTATGCCAATGGCTCGGTCATTGTTATGGCATTGCTCAGGCAGAACAGCACCTATCCTTGCTGCCCGGTGTCACCCCCAGCCGCTACACTTACCTGAAGGAATTAGGACTGCTGACCCTGGAAGACCTGGCCAACGCTAATCCTAAACTGTTGGAGTCTTTGCCGGGTTTTGGTTGGCAAGTGACCCACCGCCTGATCCGCCAGGCCCAAGCAACGCTCCATAACCAAGCCCTACCGGATATCATTTTTTCTGATCAGCTATTTTCCGATCGCTCCTTAGAGCCACTCCTGTCCACGGAAGAGCTACCCACTGCCCCGGTCGAGCTTTACTTTGACATTGAAGCAGCTCCAGAGCAGAACCTGGTTTATTTGCATGGGGTGTTGGTGGTCGATCGCCAGGCAAATACCGAAACCTTTCATCCCCTTCTGGCCGAAACTCAGGCGGAGGAACAAATGATTTGGGAACAGCTCTTAGAACTCCTGTGGCAGTATCCCACTGCTCCAATTTTTCATTTCTGCCCCTATGAGGTGCAAACGGTGAAGCGGTTAGCCGAGCAGTACAATACCTCGCTGCATCTGGTGGAACCGTTGCTCGATCGCTTTGTGGATGTGCATGAGCGTGTGACTCGCGTGGCCATTCTGCCGGTTGAAAGCTATGCTCTGAAGCCGATCGCCCGTTGGGTGGGGTTTGACTGGCGCAATCCGGAGGCGAATGGGGCACAATCCATCTGCTGGTATGCTCAGTGGGTGGGCACAGGCGATCGATCGCACCTGGAAGCAATTTTGCACTACAACGAAGACGATTGCCGAGCCACATACTGGGTAAAGAATTGGCTCACGAAGTTTTGTCAGGGGGCTTGATTTGTTCATTTTGGAGGTATATCAGTGTCGCAATTAAGGCTTTCGTCTCGTCCGTCCCCATCTGAAAAACGCTATCTTAAACCTTCGGTCTTCTGGAGCATTCGGCAAGGCTTTCCGCGGTGGCTTTCGCTCCTGATTGTCGCCATTTCCCTGGCAATTCCTCTGGTGGCCTGGGCAATCATTAGCTACGGCGAATGGGTTCCGCCAATATTCCTACCAACTCCCACTGCGGTGATTGATGCTGGAGTGCGGATGTTTACTCAGGAGAACCTGGTGAGAGACGTGCTGGCAAGCTGTGGGCGAGTGGCAGGCGGATTTCTGCTCGCGGCGATCGTCGGTGTGCCAATGGGCATTGCAATGGGGACGTTCTACAGCATGGAAAGCCTGTTTGCGCCGATCGTGGGGACGGTGCGCTATATGCCTGTCGTGGCGTTTGTGCCGCTGATTGTGATTTGGGTGGGCTTGGGTGAAGAGTCGAAGATGCTGATCATCTTTTTGGGAGTGGTGCTGTATAACGCCATTATGGTGGCTGATGCAGTGAAGTTTATTCCCAATGAAATGATCAACGTGGCATATACGATGGGGGCCAATCGGCGGGATGTGCTGCTGAAAGTAATTTTGCCTGCTGCCTTCCCCAGCGTGCTGGATACGCTGCGAGTCAACATTTCAGGAGCCTGGAATTATCTGGTGATTGCGGAACTCGTGGCAGCCCAGAGCGGTTTGGGCTTCAAAATTATTCAATCTCAACGGTTTCTTCAGACGGATAAAGTGCTGTTTTGCATTGCGCTGATTGGCATGATCGGCTTGCTGATTGACTACAGCCTGAAATGGATTTCGCGGTGGCTCACTCCTTGGGCAGACCAAGCGCGGCATTAACCGTGTAAATACCCACGAAATAATAAAACTTTTAAGAAACCAGCCTGCTCCTTTGTTTGCTTTTACAGTGGAGGGCAAAGCGGTGTGGCTATGGCAGCGGAACGCGAGATGAGGGCGATCGTCTCACTGGCAGGCATCTTGTCTGCGCTACGAATTACCCGATTAAATTTTTAACTTCCGTAGACGGACTTTCGTTTTTATCCCTGAATTGATTCGAGGGCAGATTCCAGAAAAGGTGCAGGATGTGAGTATTGCGATCAAAAAGCAAGCTCCAGCGGCTTAAATTCTTAAGAGATTTAAAAACATTTGCTAATTCATACTCGTTATGAGTACGATTAAAGCAGTTCATTCTTGAGATGAGCTTTAGTCACCTCAATCGAAGGAAACATTGACGGCATGAGTGAAGACAAAAAGTTAACCACAGCAACCGGCTGTCCGATTTTTGATAACCAAAACTCAATCACGGCAGGCGATCGTGGGCCGCTGCTGATGCAGGATGTACAGCTTTTGGAGCAGATGCAGCAGTTTAACCGCGAACGCATTCCTGAACGAGTGGTTCATGCCAAAGGATCTGGAGCGTATGGCACCTTTACCGTCACTCGCGCCATTCCAGAATATACGAGAGCCAAATTTCTCTCGGAAGTTGGAAAGCAGACGGAAGTGTTTTTGCGCTTCTCAACGGTTGCTGGGGAAAGGGGTGCAGCCGATGCCGAGCGAGATGTACGCGGCTTTGCAGTCAAGTTTTATACAGAAGAAGGCAACTGGGATCTCGTCGGCAACAATACACCCGTCTTTTTTATCCGTGATCCCCACAAGTTTGCTAATTTCATTCATACCCAAAAGCGTCATCCTCAAACCAATCTGCGGGATGCCAATATGCAATGGGATTTCTGGTCACTGAACCCAGAGTCGCTCCATCAGATCACCATTTTGTTTAGCGATCGGGGTTTGCCTGCCAGCTATCGGCACATGAACGGCTACGGAAGCCACACCCTGTCCTTTGTCAATGCAAACGGGGAGCGGTTCTGGTGCAAGTTTCACTTTAAGACTCGGCAGGGGATTCAGTGCATGACGGGTGAAGAGTCTGCCAACTTGATTGGGATCGATCGTGAATCCCATCAGCGAGATTTGTTTCAGGCGATCGAGCGGGGTGAGTATCCCAGTTGGACGGTAAAAGTGCAGGTGATGACCGAGGAACAGGCAAAAACCTTCCAGTGGAACCCGTTTGACCTGACGAAGGTGTGGCCCCACAATGAGTATCCGCTGATGGAAATTGGCATCCTGGAGCTAAACCGTAACCCGGTGAACTATTTTGCGGAAGTGGAGCAGGCTGCCTTTAGCCCTGGGGTGTTTCCTCCTGGCATTGGCCCCAGCCCAGACAAGGTGCTGCAAGCGCGGCTGATGTCTTATCCGGATGCTCAGCGTTATCGCATTGGCACCAACTATCAGCAATTGCCCGTTAACCAGCCTCGTTGTCCGGTGATGCACTATCAGCGAGATGGAGCCATGTCTACTGGGTATGGCGGCAGCAGCCCCAATTACTACCCCAACAGTGAC
Organism: filamentous cyanobacterium CCP2; assembly: GCA_003003615.1. GTDB lineage: Bacteria > Cyanobacteriota > Cyanobacteriia > Elainellales > Elainellaceae > Egbenema. The sequence goes on from PVWD01000038.1 coordinate 16,989, forward strand.
AGCACGGCTCCTAAGGAAGCTCCTGAATATCGTGAACCCGGTTTGCCACTGGGCGATGTGGTTGCCGATCGCTATGAATCTCGCGATCAGGATGACTATACGCAGGCTGGAAACCTCTGGCGCATTTTCTCGGAAGATGAAAAGAACCGGGCGGCACAAGCGATCGCAGGGGCTATGTCTGGAGTTAGACACGACATTCAGATGCGGCAACTCTGCCATTTCTTCCGGGCGGATATGGATTATGGTCAGCGGGTTGCGAAGGCGTTGAACATTGAAATTGATCCGGCTTTGCTGCAACAGAATCAGCAAAACAATCCCCAGCCTGTGACTGCTTAATGTCACATTAAATAGATGGTTTTAGGCAATTAAAATGAATGAAGCTGAGAACGAATCAGCTAAACCTCAGAACTTGCCTAAATCATTCTTTTGATTGCAATGACGATCGCTCTATCCTTTTTGGAATGGGGCGATCGTTTTTGGTGTGAAGTGGGTTCTGTAAATTGGGATGGTTTTGAAAATTAAGCTGATTCTGCGAAAACTAGTGCTAAATCCAGTACAAATCCTGGCAGAACGTTTTCTCCAGATAAAGATTTAGGATTTTGCAAAACTTCGATCGCTTGATTTGGGCGATAAATTTCGACTTGCCGAGTCTTTGGATTGATTAGCCATCCCAGCAAACATCCGTTATCAATGTACTCCTGCATCTTAGCTTGCAGCGTCTCAATTTTGTCTGTTTCTGATGCCAACTCCAACACAAAATCAGGACAGAGTGGTGCAAATCCTTTCTGCTGTTCTGGAGTCAGGGCATCCCAGCGTTCTTGCTTTACCCAGGCTGTGTCAGGAGCACGAGTGGCCCCGTTTGGTAGCCTGAACCCCGTGGAAGAGTCGAAGACTTTACCCAGCTTCATTTGGCGATTCCAAATTGCAAAGTCGGCTGTCAGTTCAGCGTTCCGGTTTCCTCCTTCACTCCCAGTGGGTGACATGGCAATTAATTCTCCTTCAGCAGTGCGCTCCAGCCGCGACTCCGGATTAGCTTTGACCAATTCTAGAAATTGCTCATCGGTTACTCGCAACGTTTTAGGAATTTGAAGGGGAATATTGACCATCGCTCATTCTGCTCATTTGTGATGACTCATATGATCTGTTGTACCGCAAGAGAATCATTTTGCGCGATCGAGTAACAGTTTGAAAGGAATAGAAAGGTGTTCAGGATAATGAATTACATCATCTGAGCGATGGTTGTGCTTGATTAACTGGGTGGTCATCTTTCCCGCTTCACAAGAATTCTAGTTGATTGAATAGGCAGGATTCTTTTGCCCTTATTTCAATTCGATTTGCTTTCCTTGCATCATCGTTTTACAGGCTGAAAAATGCTGAGGGGAATTCGTGAATGAGTACTCATTGGGCGATCGATTTGAGCGATTTATCGTATCAATTTTGACTTGATTTCCTCAATCATTGGTGATAGGCTCAGCAACAGTCATCTTTTTGGTTACACAGCCACAGAGGTGATGGACGACCTAGAGGCGAAATTCTCTAGCGGAGGTCAAGCGTGGCCTGGCAAGCAATACGCTCAACCTCCTAACCACAGACTACTGAGGCTAGTCCGGGCTAGGGTGTATGATAGCACCCGATGCCTTCGACCTGCCCTGTCTGAAATTGAGGGCTAGTCTCTAGGGTTTCTTCAAACCCTGGAACACAAGGAGTTTCATTCTCATGTCTGATGAATTTATCAATATCCCGACGGGAAATTATCGCCCCGTCACTGCTTCACGTCGTTCCGTCAAAATCCTGATGATCGGACAACCGGAAGATGTGGAAATCACGATCGCCCGTTTGCATCAATGTAACTTCTGCCGAGTGGAGGACTGGTCAAAACCCTTACCCTTCTCCCAAATTCAGCAAGCTACCACCAAAGAACCCGGAGAAATCATGCGAATCTACGTGCGATCGATGACCCTCTAAGTTAAGATGCACAGCAGTGCAGCCCCTATCTCTCTTGTGGGGTGGGCATCTTGCCCGCCCATTCCTCCAACTTATCCATCAATCATTCAACTAACAATCTTCAAATCATCCTACTCATGTTCTCAAAGGCGATCGGTTTTTGGGTAATGGGTAATCGGTGATGGGTAATCGGTAATGGGTAATGGGTAATTGGGGAGGAGGGGCGATCGGGTTTAGACATCCAGAGGACTGCGAACACCCTTGCCACCTCGGTTGAGAACGTGAGTGTAAATCATCGTCGTTTTCACATCCTTGTGTCCCAACAACTCTTGGATTGTTCGGATATCGTATCCATTTTCAAGCAGATGCGTTGCAAAGCTGTGGCGAAAGGTGTGACAAGTGACTCGTTTCTCTATCCTGGCTCGTTTCACAGCTTCCCTCACCGCCCGTTGGATTCCCGTTTCATGGAGATGATGCCGTCGGGTCACACCACTGCGCGGGTCTTGAGAAAGACGTTCGGCAGGAAACACATACTGCCAAATCCAACTGCGATCGGCATGGGGATATTTGCGCTCCAGGGCAAAGGGCAAGTAGACCGAGCCATAACCCCGCTCCAGGTCTTGATGGTGCAACTGTCGCACGGTTTGCAGATGCGCTTGCAGGGGTTCAACCACACAAGCAGGCAACATCGTGACTCGGCTCTCTTTGCCTTTGGTATCTCGAATCACCAATTGCTGTTGAGCAAAATCCACATCTTTCACCCGCAATGCCAATCCCTCACTCAAGCGTAGTCCACTGCCATAAAGTAGCTGTACGACCAGCTTGCATCCACCATACAAGTGATAAATGACTTGATGCACTTCATCGGGAGCCAAAACGGTGGGCAAGTAGCGCGACGGCTTGGCTCGAATTGCATCAACTCCAACTAACTCTTGCTGCAATACAAAACGGTAGAGAAAAACGATCGCACTAAGGGCTTGGTTTTGAGTGGAAGCGGACACCTGTTCAGTGACAGCAAGATGGGTGAGAAACTGCGTTACTTCTGCTGTAGCCATCTCATTCGGATGACGTTTATTGTGAAACAAAATGAAGCGGCGAATCCAGTAAATGTAGGTTTGCTCAGTTCGGTAAGAGTAGTGCTTCAGCCGCAGCACATCGCGCACTTGATCGAGTAGTTTTCGGGGACGAGAAGGTTGCATTGCCTTGTCCTCAGTAAGTGTGTAACAAAAACAACATTATGGTACACATATACTACTGAGGCTAAAATGGAAAATATACGGAACTTTGCTGCATAACTCCCTCCAGCAGGGCTACTATACAGATAATCTGCTGTTCATTCACTCAAATCAGGAGATTATGCAGCAGAAAATCTGCATAACTGCTCGTATTGGGTAATTAGACAGAGTAACTCTGTACAATAAGTTGTTAGACAGCAAGATTTGGGAAGGGCAGATCTTAAACGTTATCTGACAAGTACTGCACACGAGATTACTATTGCCATCTCTTCAGTTCATAAAGCAAATATTAACCTGCTCTCAAAGCTATATTGGTAAGAAATCGCCTTTTTTCTCTGGAAAAGATGAATATTCTATTTCTGTCGTCTGAGCCAAGTGATGCTAGTCGATTACGTCTAAACCAGGAGTTGCGAGATGTTCGTGAAAAGCTTCAAATCTCTAAGGAGCGTGATAATTTTCTATTGATTTCTCGTGAATCTGTACGCCCTGGAGACATAACTCAAGCCATTTTTGATATTGAACCACATATTGTTCACTTCTCTGGACACGGCTTAAGTACAGGAGAATTATGTTTTGAGAATGCTTTAGGCGAAACTCAGCCTGTTAAACCTTCTGCACTTTCTAAGTTGTTTGAATTAGTGGTTTCACAAGTTCGTTGTGTAGTTTTAAATGCTTGTTATTCAGAGATTCAAGCTAAAGCAATTTCTCAACACATTCCCTACGTTATAGGAATGAATCAAGCTATTGGAGATAAAGCTGCTATTACATTTGCTGTCGGCTTCTATAAAGCTTTAGGAGCAGGTCGTTCATTTGAAGATGCCTATAAATTTGCTTGTGTAGAAATTGAGTTGGAGGGTATTCCCGAACATCTAACTCCAGTAATTTATATGAATCAGGAGAAATCCCCTAACGTAATACAAGCCAACAAATGCACTACAATAGAACAATTTGTTGGAAATCAGATAGATCTTGCTGCACAACTTGCTTTTTTCTCTCAAAATATTGGTCTTACTCATCCCAGAAAAGACTATACAAAAGCTCAATTTGGGGCTTATTGCCGAACGTGGAAAAAATTACAGGCACTTCGCGTAGCTGGAGATAATTTGTGGGAGCAAGCCAATGAAGATAATATTATCAAATTCGTCAACTATCTGAATATTGTTACCCGAATAGTACGTGAAGAGGAGATCTTTTTTGAAGAAAAAGATAGATTAGACCTACTCAATGTATTGGACATTTTTAGGAGCTTTCGAGTAGGAAAGGTTAAGTTGATAAAGTTGCGTTCAAAACAAATGGTGGAAGAAATGTCTAGGTATTTTCCTGGTTTGCATAGGCTTGAGAGAACAGTCATGAGGCAAATAGAAGAAAATTATGAGTATAAGTTACAGTATGAGAACCTTCTAGAGAATGTAAGAGAGTCGTTTAAGCGTAGGCTGTCAAGCTATTGATTTGTATAGTGATTGCTGTCTAACAATCGCGCTGCACCGGAACGCCGCAATATAGTTGTTTGAGTTGCAAAAGTTATCTGCGTCCGGTGAGCGCGACCGTTATGTAGACACTCTTCAGCGATACAAAATAAACTGTTAGTCAGTCGCAAGTTCAGTAAACGACTTTTTTGTCCTAGTGAATTAACTAACTTCATGTACTTTAAGCACATTACTCTAAGGAACGTCGGACCAATTGAAAAAATCGGCTATGACTTTTTATTTAGCAATGATGGTAATCCCAAGCCACTTATCTTAGTTGGCACAAACGGCTCTGGTAAGAGTATTTTTCTTTCATACTTGTTGAATGCTCTAATAGCTGCACAGCAAGTTGCTTTTGATGATGCAGAGGTAGAGGAAGGTAAAGTCTATAAGCTTCGCAGCCCTCAATACATAAGAAATGGATCGACGTATTGTTATGCAAGGGTGAACTTCGGCGTTGGTTTTAGTTGCTATGAGTGGCAGCTTGCTCGCCCACGAGAAGATTATGTGAAAAACTTCGGTGATCCAGAAATTGACAGTTCATTTGGAGAGATTCCTTTGCATGAAACATCAATATTCAATACAAATCTCATTAATAATCCAGTAGAAGTCTCAAAACAATTCAATAGCAACTGTGTATTATACTTTCCAGCAAATCGCTTTGAACAACCAGCATGGTTAAATGCTCAAAATCTTAAAGCGACGGCAGAATTCATCGAACGTACAAGAATAAATAGAGTTTCAAACCGCTGGATCATTCAGCAATCACCGCTTACTGTATCAAAAAATTGGCTTCTTGACATCGTTTTAGATAGAGCAAGTTACGACCTAAAACTAGCATCGCTCCCTATTAAGGATGAGAATACGCAACAGACTCATTTACTTACAGTATTTCAGGGGTACATAGGAAGATCTGCCAATATTTGGGATGCCATCACAAAGCTTATTAAACTGATTTTTAGAACTGATGAGAATGTTCGTTTTGGAATTGGACCTCGACAGAATCGCGCAGTATCTATTTTAAAGAATGAGACGGAATTCATCCGTAATATTTTTCAGCTCTCGACAGGTCAAACTTCAATTCTCAATATTGTCTTATCGATTCTGCGCGACTTTGATATGTCTGGTGCATCCTTTGAGAAATTAGAAGATGTGAGTGGAGTAGTTATTATTGACGAGGTTGATGCACATCTGCACGCCGATTTACAGTGCAATCTATTACCAGTAGTTATTAATATGTTCCCAAGAGTTCAGTTTATCCTTACTACTCATTCACCACTATTTTTGTTGGGGATGAAAACACAATTTGGCGATACTGGATTTGAAATTTTGTCTCTTCCAGCAGGCGTGAGGATTGGTGTTGAAGAATTTGAGGAATTTCAATCTGCTTTCGATTATTATAAGGAGTCAAATATATTTAGAGACAAAATTAAATCTGAGGTAGAACAGTCTCAAAAACCCGTTATTTTTGTTGAGGGTGATTACGATATCAAATATTTAAACAAAGCTGCTTCGCTTCTTGATAAACAATCAGTACTAGACCAAATCATGTTATGTGATGGTGAGGGGTATGGAAATTTAGACAACATTTGGAAAACCTGCGGCAACAGTAAATTGGCGATAGTTTTTCCAAAGATTGTTGGATTAATATATGATTGTGATACAAAAAAGGTAAACTCTGACCATTACATTGCCAAAAAACGTGTCATTCCCACAGTTTCTGACAACCCAATTTCAAAGGGAATTGAAAACTTAATCCCAGCAAGCAGAATTAATAACCTTCGGGAATCACATCCTCATTTTTTTGATGTAACACCAGAGGTGCAAAAAACTGTTCGTGGAGCACCTGTGATTCAGCCAGAGATTTGTGAGATCAATAAATCTGAGAAGCGAAATCTTTGTGACTGGTTATGTACAAATGGCACTGTTGAAGACTTTGCTCAGTTTGAATCCGTATTTACTTTAATTGAAGAGATTATTGGACTAAGTAATCAACAGGTTGTATCGTTAGAAGATAGCAAACAAACAACACTAAATGATCAATTAGCAAACATCCAAGCTAACAGTGTTAATAGTGCTCACCAAGGAAATGCAGACTAGCTTACATAACAAACCCACTGCACCGGAACGATTTCAAGCTATTGTTAAGGTACAAAGATTATTTGCGTCCGGTGAGTGGGAGCGTTAGCCCCTCATTTTCTGGCGCTGTTTACTGTTGCTGGGTTTGCGAAGTACTCTAAAATTGTGAGGTCAAGGATAGCAAAATCTGGTTTAGCTGTCTATGGAAACGATATCAGTGCAAATATAGGGTGTAAAAAATTACATCAACCCCAAGATTTGGAGGTGGACAGCAATAAGATTAGTTTCATGGCATGGGTTTTTCTCGATGTCATGTTTGGCAATGTAAGCAGGTTGGTCTAGGGAACTGGAGGATGGCTGACTATAACAGGGCAGTTACTGAAACCTGGCTTGCACGGGGAGGAGAGACTGGGGCATGGTTGCGATCGCACCTGAACCATCCCACAGGTCATCCCCATGACGTGCAGACCACATTGGGTAGCGTTGAAACCTGGAACCAAAGCCTTAAAACTGCCCTCAATATCCTCCTGAATGCGAATTGTCCCATGTGTATCATCTGGGGCAGCGATCGCATTTTGTTCTACAACGATGCGTTTCTCAAGGTGTTAAGGGAATGCAACAGTTTGGTTCCCTACGGGCGATCGGTGAATGAGAGTTGGGAGCAGAATTGGGAGCAGGTGCGATCGGATGTAGAGCGAGTGTTTACAACCGGGCAACCTTTGCAACGAGAGCGGGTAGCGTTTCCGGTAAAGCAAAACACTAACACCAGAGATTTACTGTTTAGCTGGTCGTATAGTGCCCTTTGGGATGAACATGGGCAAATTGGGGGGGTATTTGCAACAGGATTGCAAGCGTCTGCCTATGAATCGGCTCAATCCTCTGCTTCTGCTATAGTTGCGCGATCGCCATCTGGAGTGACACTGCAACAGACCATTCAAGAATTAACCCACCATATTGAGACCTCGCCTTTAGCAACGGTTTGCTGGGATCGAGAATTTCGGGTTACCTTCTGGTCTCAACGGGCAGAGAGCATGTTTGGCTGGACGGCTGAAGAGGTAATGGGCAAAACTCCCCTTGATTGGCATTTTGTCTTTGAAGCGGATCGAGAGCAGGTCAATCAGACGATTGCTCAACTATTTAGCGGTATCAATACAGTTTGTCATAACCGAAATTATCGCAAGGATGGCTCGGTAGTATTCTGCGAGTGGTACAACTCGACGCTGGTGGACGACCAGGGAAATTTAGTCTCTATGTTGTCGTTTGCCCTGGATGTCACCGATCGCAAACAAGCAGAAGCCGCACAACAAGCCAGTGAAACCCGCTTTAGACGATACGAGCGCGTTGTTTCCGCCACTGCCGATGCCATTTCCCTGGTCGATCGCCAGTATCGTTATCAGATCGTCAACCAGGCATACCTGGATTGGAACCAAAAGTCTTATACCGATATTGTCGGGCATTCGGTCAGTGAGCTGATGGGTCAGGAGGTGTTTGAAACAGTCATTCAACCCCATCTCGATCGCTGTCTTGCTGGAGAAACGGTGCAATACAACGAGTGGTTTGAGTTTCCAAGGCTGGGACGGCAGTTTTTGAGTGTTACCTATTCCCCCTATCGAGAGGCCGATCAAACCATCTCTGGAGTAGTGGTGAGTGTACGCAACATCACTCCCTTAAAACAGGCAGAAGAAGCTGTGCGGCAGAGCGAACAGCGGTTTCAGGAAATTGCCCAAACCATCAGCCAACTCTTCTTTATCCGTTCAGCAATAACAAGGGACTTTATTTATGTTAGCCCCGCCTATGAACGCATTTGGGGGCGCAGTTGCGAAAGCTTATATCAAAATCCCGACTCCTGGGTGGAGTCCATTCATCCCGACGATCGCGCTGTGGTAACTCAATCACTAACAGAACAATTTGCCGGAAATTCAGTTCAGAGGGAATACCGAATTATCCAACCAGACGGGACAGCCTGCTGGATTTCTGCCCAAATTAGTCTGGTTCGAGATGAATTCGGTAATCCATTACATTTCATTGGATTTGCAAAAGATGTTAGCGATCGCAAGCGATTAGAACAGGAATTGATCAAAAGCCGAGATTTTCGAGAATTACTCTTTAATGAGTCGGGAGATGCTCTATTTTTGGTGGATTCCGACACGTTACTCACAACAGATTGCAATCAACGAGCGGTTGAACTATTTGAAGTTGGCAGCAAAGCAGAGTTAATTCACATTGAAGGACACATTCTCCAGAAGCGCCAGTTTACGCCCCAGGAAATGGCTACGATTCAACAAGAAATTAACGAAAAGGGCTACTGGAGCCGAGAAGTGGAATATATCACTCGACGGGGACGGGAGTTCTGGGGGGATCTCTCCGTCAAGCAACTGACCTTTGAGGATCAGCGGTTTAATCTGGTACGGGTTAATGATATCAGCCAGCGCAAAGCGGCTGAATTTGCCCTACAACAAAGTGAAGCTCGCTATCTAGCAATTCTGGAAGATCAAACAGAACTAATCACCCGGTTTAAGTTCGATGGCACCCTGCTGTTTGTCAATGATGCCTTTTGTCGCTACTACGGAGTTTCTAGAGACGAAATCATTGGACATCGCTATCAACCTCTGATCTATCCGGCAGATCAACCTGCTATCGATCGCTGTCTAGCAGCACTATCGCCGAAAAATCCAGTCAGCAGTGTGGAGCATCGTGTCTTTGTCAACGGCACAGTGCGGTGGATGCAATGGACGAATCATGCGATCTATGACGCTCAGGGCAATTTGCTGGAACTGCAATCGGTTGGGCGGGATATAGACGATCGCAAACAGGCAGAACAGCAAGTGCAAGCAGCCCTGGCAGAAAAAGAAGTGTTACTGCAAGAGGTCTATCACCGGGTTAAAAATAACCTGCAACTGATCCAGAGTATGCTCCAAATGCAACAAAGACGGCTGAACAATCCGGAGGCAGTCCAGGCATTACAGGATAGCTGGAACCGGATCATGACCATTAGCCTGGTGCATGAAATTCTGTATCAATCGGATAACCTGGCGGAAATTAATTTAAGAGACTATATTCCTGCCCTGGTGCAGCATATTGCCACGTCTTATCACCTCACTGCTCCCGACGTAGTGGTTAAAACTGAAGTGGAATCTATCGTTGCCCCAATGAAGAAAGCAATTTGCTGCGGCTTGATCTTAAATGAACTGGTTACAAACGCGCTAAAATACGCTTTTCCAGAGAAAAAATCAGGACAGGTGACGGTGGTCGTGACGGTTGACCGTACTCGATCCCAGAATATGATTACTATAACAGTGCAAGACAATGGGGTCGGGCTGCCCCAATCGCTCGATCTATCTAGCATTAAAACGTTAGGTCTGACATTGGTTCAAGACTTTGTTGACCAGTTGCGGGGTACGATCGCTATTGAATCTAGTCAGGGGTGCCTGTTTCGCATTACGTTTAATTTAGAACCATGAACCCATCGTTAGAAGAAAATACATTAAAAACTGGGATAGCAAAGATCCTGATTGTAGAAGATGAACGAGCCATTGCCAGAGATCTGAAAGAAAGCCTGGAGCATCTGGGTTACTATGTTCCGGCGATCGCCAGTTCCAGTACCGAAGCGGTTGCTCTGGTTGAAACCTGGCAACCCGATCTGATCTTGATGGATATTGTCCTGGAAGATAGCGACTGCGATGGGATCGAAACGGCTCAGGAGATCCGCGATCTGTTTCGGGTTCCGGTTGTTTATCTCACTGCCCATGCTACGAGTGCCATTCTGGAGCGGGCCAAGGCAACCGATCCCTTTGGTTATTTACTCAAACCCTTTCGCGAGAAAGACCTGTGGGTGGCGATCGAAACGGCTCTAAAACGTCATCGCTTGGAGCGTGCCCTGCATGAACGGGAAGAATGGCTCACTCATATTCTGAACGGGATGGGAGACGGGGTGATTGTGTTTAATACCGAAGCTCGGATCAGGTTCATTAACCCGGTAGCAGAAGCTCTGACCGGATGGACTGAATCAGAGGCGATGGATCAACCCATTCAGAGCGTGTTTCAAGTTATCGACGAAAAAGAGCGATCGCCCCTGCTGTCTACCTTGCTCCAAACCGTCATACATGGAGAGCCGTTCTACCTTTCCCTGGATACTCTCCTGATCACCAAATCAGGGCAGGAGGTGCCCATTTTCGATAGTGCTGCTCCTTTGCGAGATCAGCAAGGAGTTGTAACGGGAGGCATTATCGTCTTTCGGGATGCCCATGCATTGCGGCTTGCCAACGAGCGCGATCTGGCAGTGGCTCATGCCCAACAACTGGAACTGCAAATGCAGGAGATGGAGAACCTGAGTCGGCTCAAGGATGATTTTTTGAGTACCGTATCTCACGAACTCCGCACCCCGTTGTCCAATATCAAAATGGCAACTCGAATGTTGACTATCGTACTCGACCAACTTGATCTCTTAGCTCAGTCAACAGGATTAACGGCTACACCTATCTCCAGATACATTCATATTCTGCAACAGGAAACTGAACAGGAACTCCGTCTAATTAATGACCTGCTTGATATCCAGAGAATTCAGGCTGAAACCTACTCCCTCGAATTGTCGTTGATCCAGTTATCAAACTGGATTCCAGAACTAGTGGAACCGTTTCGACCCAGAATTGCAGAGAGTAACCAAACTCTCTATCTTAATATTCCATCTGACTTGCCCGATCTATGGTCTGATCCCCACGCCCTTACCCGCATTCTCTCGGAATTGCTCAACAATGCCTGTAAATACACACCGCCTGAAGAACCGATTACTGTTACAGCAACGGTTCAGCTTCGTCATGGGGCAGTCCCTTACCCCTGGATGATTCTGGAAGTTTGCAATTCAGGAATCACAATTCCCCTGGAGGAACAGGAACGAATTTTTGATCCGTTTTATCGAATTCCTCAGAGCGATCGCTGGAAGCGAGGTGGAACCGGGTTAGGGCTGTCACTTGTCAAGAAATTTACCAGTTTACTAGGGGGACAGATCGAGGTCAGCAGTACATCTAACAGCGTTTGTTTTCGCATCCTTCTACCCATGAAAGAGTTTGAAGCAACCCCAGGTTAGTGGTGCAATTAGATCACTTCATCGTTAGTCCGTAGTTCTTGGTTAGGGGAAGTTTTGGCAGTTTTGGGTAGTGGTTGGAGTCGTCTGTGAAGGTAAATTTCGTAGCGAGAGGTCGGCTACTGAGAGAATTTGGGATAAAGTGCGATTACGGTTGAGTCTTCGGGGGATCGGGGGTGAGGGTTTCGATCGGGGCTAACCAACCCAATGCAGCGGACTCTTGAACACCGCTGGTGCTGAGTGCAAGGTTAATAACCGCCGCTGAACCGAACCGTTAAGCTGCTTCTCTTTATCTATGGGATGGTACTTGAATACTTCTGGTGGGTGTCAAAAGCGATCGCCAACCACTAACCAGAAACGTATGCCTGTTCAATCGGTGTTGAGGACGTAGAAGATTGTAGAAGATTACAGTGAACCCACCAGTTTCGGATCATCGATCGGCTGCATGCGTTCCTGCTGATAGTCCTCAAAGGTAAAGGCATCGACCTGAATTGCATCAATTCGATCGCGTTCGGCTTGCTGAACCAGGAGTTTTTCGGCTTCGGTGATGATGCCCGTTTGGTAGGCGAATTCAATCAGTTGATCGGGTGAACCAGCGGGTAATTGGCCTGCCTGTTTGGCGGTTTTAATTTTGCGGGCGATCGGTTCGGCTTGATGGACTAATTCCAGGGCATGTTCGATTCGTCCTAGCGCCTGTTCTGGATCGGTGGGAATGAAAATGCCTGCGGTGAGTCGATCGCGCTGTTGTCCTGGTTTTTGCAGGATTTGGGCAACTTGATGACCAAGGCGATCGGAGGGAGGAGTGCCGATGGGATTGAGCCGCCACCAGGATAGGAGGGGATACCGGAACAGGATGCCGAGGAGAGGCACATCCAGATTGCTGAAAATCCCTTCAAAGGCTTGCTGGATCTGGGCAAAGGCGTATTGCATCGACCAATGCACCAGGGGCAAATCTTCCGACTGCCGGCCTTCCGCTTCAAACCGTCGCAGCGTCGCCGTTCCCAGGTAGAGCCAGGAGAGAACATCAGCAAATCGTCCGGTCAGCTTCTCTTTGCGCTTCAGGGAACCCCCGAAGGAGAGGAGTGCCACATCCGTCAACAGGGCAAAGGTGGCGGAAGCCCAGGCAAGTTTCCGGTAATAGCGAGCCGTTTCTCCTCGCACGGGCGATCGCACCAACCGTCCCCGCGTCAGGCTGAAGATTACCGTCCGAACGCTGTTTCCCAGCAACGATCCCATATGTCCCCAGAAAGCGCGATCGAAGGCAGTTATATCTTTCTGCTCAAGTGCCTGAATCTCTTGATAGACATAGGGATGGCAGCGAATCGCTCCCTGTCCGAAGATCATGAGTGTACGAGTGAGAATATTTGCCCCTTCAACAGTGATGGAAATTGGGGTGGCGGTGTAAATATTCGCCAGCAGGTTACGCGGGCCCCGACAAATGCCCGAACCGCCCAGAATATCCATCCCGTCATTAATCATCTGGCGGGAAAGCTCGGTGGTGTTGTACTTGGCGATCGCTGAAACCACGGCAGGCTGTTCACCCCGATCGACTGCTCCACAGGTGTAAAGTCGGGCGGCATCCATTAGGTAAGCAAACCCACCAATCCGCGCCAAGGGTTCCTCCACACCCTCAAACCGTCCGATCGACAGCCCAAACTGTTGCCGCACCACACTATGGGCACCCGCTACCCGCGTCACCAACTTTGCCACCCCCGTACAGGTGGCAGGGAAGCTGACTCCTCGACCCGCCGCCAGGGTTTGCATCAACATCTTCCAACCCTGTCCTGCCTGCTCCACCCCTCCAATAATCTGGTCGATCGGCAGAATCACGTCATGCCCTTCCGTTGGCGAATTGTAGAAGGGAACCCCCATCGGATCATGGCGTTTATTAATCACCACTCCGGGCGTATTCGTCGGCACCAGAACGCAGGTAATCCCCACATCCTCACCCTTACCCAACAGGTTGGCTGGATCACGCAGCCGGAAAGCCAACCCCAGTAAGGTGGCGATCGCCCCCAGGGTAATGTACCGTTTGCGCCAGTTCAGCCGCAGATAAAGCTGATCATCCGTTCCCCGAAACACTTCCCCGTGGGAGATCAGACTGGCGGCATCCGATCCGGCAGTAGGTTCCGTCAGGGCAAAGCAGGGAATGTCTTCCCCTCGCACCAATCGCGGCAGATAGTATCGCTTCTGTTCAGCCGTCCCGTAGCGTAATAGCAGTTTCGCAGGTCCCAGGGAATTCGCCACCCCCACCGTCGCCACATGGGTAAACGATCGGGAAGCCAACTTCACCATCACCGCACTATACGCCAGATTAGAAAATCCCAGTCCGCCATACTCCTGGGGAATCATCATGCCAAAAAACCGCTCCTGCTTCAGGTAGTCCCACACTTCAGGCGGCAAGTCTTTCCGCTGATAAATTTCCCAATCCGTCGCCATCTGGCACACCTGCTCCACGGGCCCATCCAAAAACGCCTGAAGTTCCGGTGATATCTCTGGATAGGGTTCCTGCAAAATGCGATCGAAATCCGGTTTCCCCGTAAAAAACTCCCCCTCCACCCAAACATTTCCCGCCTCGATCGCCGCTCGTTCCGTCTCCGAAATCCGAGGCAATACGTTCATCGCCTGAATCATCTGCACAATCCAGCGAGTAATCAAATTTCGTCTGATTGGCGGAATCAGAAAAAGACCAATTAGTACGAGGATTGCGATCGAGATAAAGATAGTTAAATACATGATTTTTCTCCTTTGGGAAGACAGTGGGGAGTAGGGAGTAGGGAGTAGGGATTATAAGGTAGGGACAAATTGCGATTCGCCCTTACTTGTGGGGTGGGCATCTTGCCTGTCCGGTCGAGGATGGTGAGATGGGGTTGTTTGAGGCGATCGGTAGTGTGGTTCGACGGGTAGGGGCGATTCGCGAATCGCCCCTACAAGATGTTTCGGTGTGCTCAACACCCCCCACATTCAAACCATCAAATTCTCATACACCCCCGCTGCTCCCATACCACCCCCCACACACATCGTCACCATGCCATACCGAATTCCCCGTCGCTGCATTTCGTGGAGTAACGTTGCCGTCAATTTCGACCCCGTACAACCCAGGGGATGCCCCAACGCGATCGCCCCTCCGTTCACATTCACGATGTCTTCATTCAGCCCCAATTCCCGAATCACGGCTAACGACTGGGCAGCAAAAGCTTCGTTCAGTTCAATTAAGCCAATCTCCTCCAGGGTTAGGTCTACCTGCTTCAACACTTTAGGAATCGCAGCAACGGGGCCAATTCCCATGATTTCTGGCGGAACGCCCATGACGGCAAAGCCCAGGAGTCGCGCCATTGGCTGAAGGTTTAACTCATTCACTAATCGCTCGCTCATCAATACCGTAGCGGCGGCTCCGTCGGAGGTTTGGGAGGCGTTGCCTGCGGTGACAGTGCCTTTGACATGAAAAACGGGTTTGAGGCGTGAAAGAGCTTCTAAATTCGTGTCGGCACGTGGGCCTTCATCTGTGTCAAAAATGATCTCTTTTGCTTCTGGTCTACCGTTCACATAATGGGTTTCGCGTACCGTGATCGGAACAATTTCTTCCTTAAAGTGTCCGGATTGGATGGCGGCTAAGGCTCTTTGATGCGATCGCAGAGCAAAGGCATCCTGATCGGCACGGGGAATCTGAAACTGATTCGCGACGTTCTCCGCTGTTAATCCCATCGTGATGTAAGTCTCAGGAGCTTCCGTTAGCAATTCTGCATTCGGTAGAAACTGATGTCCTCCCATCGGAATCAAGCTCATCGATTCCAC
>PVWD01000242.1 GCA_003003615.1 filamentous cyanobacterium CCP2
GTGGGGAGATATCAAAATTAATAGTGGTGAAGTTATGCCTCAATATTTTGGAAAATTACCGACAGCAGAACAGGAATGTATGACTTTAGGAGATGTGCAGTCTGCCCAGTGGGATGAGCGCAGCTTGTTTTGTGACTGTGGTGAAGCGGCGTTGCTGTTGACTGTGTTGGCTCCCAATTTGATTCGGGTACAGCTTGCGCCAACCGGAGCTTTTGCAGCCCGTCGATCGTGGGCCGTGACAAAGCCCGATGAGGAATGGGCAGAGGTGGCGGTGCAAATGCAGGAGGATGACAAGGCGATCGTCTTGAAAACGGAGGTGATGCGGGTACAGATGCAGCGTTCTCCTTGCCGAGTTACCTGTTTTGACCATGAAGGGACACCGTTTGCCCAGGATGCCGAACGGGGAATTGGCTGGACGGACAGCGGCATTTCCGCCTGGAAGCAGATCGAAGCTGAAGAACATTTCTATGGGTTTGGCGAACGGACAGGGCTACTCGACAAGCGATCGGAACGCATGACCAACTGGACGGTAGATTCGGTAGACTACACTTCGTTAACTGATGAAATGTATCAGGCAATTCCGTTCTTTCTGGCGTTGCGTCCAGGGTTGAGCTATGGCGTTTTTCTCCATTCCACTCACTGGAGTCAGTTTGACATTGGCGTAGAGCAGCCTGGAGTCTGGCAGATGCAAACCCGCGCCAAAGAGCTAGACTATTACATCATTTATGGCCCTGAACCTGCCCAAATTCTTTCCACCTATACAGAGCTAACCGGACGGATGCCCCTCCCACCAAAATGGGCATTAGGCTACCATCAATGCCGCTGGAGTTATGAATCGGAAGAGGTGGTTGAACAAATTGCACAGGAATTTCGCAACCGCCGGATTCCCTGTGATGTGATTCATCTTGATATTGATTATATGCAGGGCTATCGGGTGTTTACCTGGCATCAAAAGCGGTTTCCTGATCCTAAAGCTTTGGCACAACATTTAAACCAAAATGGCTTTCAACTGGTGACGATCGTTGATCCGGGGGTAAAGTTTGAGCCGGAGGCAGGTTACAAAATTTTTGATGAAGGCTGCGAGAAGGATTACTTTGTGCGGAAGCCAGATGGGCAAATTTTTCATGGTTATGTCTGGCCCGATAAGTCTGTTTTTCCCGATTTCATGCGGCCAGAGGTACGGGAATGGTGGAGCAATTGCCACGCTGCCTTGACTGATGTGGGCGTAGCGGGCATCTGGAATGACATGAATGAGCCGTCGATTAGCGATCGTCCCTTTGGTGATGGGGGCAACAAGATTCCTTTTCCCTTGGATGCGAGGCAGGGCCCAGCCGATGAACGAGCCACTCATGCCGAAACCCATAACCTGTACGGCTTGATGATGGCACGGGCTGCCCGTGAAGCAATGGAAAAACAGCGTCCTCATCAGCGATCGTTTGTGTTAACGCGATCGGGCTTTGCGGGGGTGCAACGCTGGTCATCAGTGTGGCTGGGGGATAACACATCCGTATGGGATCAGTTGGAAATGTCCTTACCGATGCTCTGTAATATGGGCTTGTCGGGCGTGGCGTTTGTTGGATGTGATGTGGGCGGTTTTGCTGGAAATGCGACTGCCGAACTGTTTGCCCGTTGGATGCAAGTGGGAATGCTTTATCCCTTAATGCGCGGTCATTCTGCCATGACAACCGGACAGCATGAACCCTGGTGTTTTGGCGATCGAGTAGAAAAAATTTGCCGCGAATATATTGAGCTGCGCTATCGGCTGTTGCCTTACCTCTATTCCCTATTCTGGGAGGCGACCCAAACGGGTGCCCCAATCCTGCGCCCCTTGCTCTATCACTATCCCAACGATCCAAAAACCTATGCATTACACGATCAGGTTTTGTTAGGCGAATTCCTGATGGCGGCCCCCGTTTACCATCCAGGAAAAGAATGTCGAGAAGTTTACCTTCCAGAGGGAACCTGGTATGACTGGTGGAACAATCAGCAGTATGAGGGGCCCACTCACATTCTGGCCGATGCTCCACTGGAACGAATGCCGCTCTATGTCAAGGCGGGAGCCATTATTCCGATGCAGCCCGTGATGCAGTATGTGAACGAACATCCAGTGAATGAATTAACGCTGAAGGTCTACCCAGGTGAAGGGAAATGGACACTGTATGAAGATGATGGTGACAGTTTTGAGTATCAATCTGGCACATGGAAAACAACAACCTATCAAGTACACCAGGAAGATGATCGCGTGATTGTGGAAACGATCGATCAACAAGGAAATTGGAATGGCGATCGAACGGTTCAGGTTGAGTTGGGAGGACAGTCAGGGTTAGAGTTGGAGGTTAGAAATTAGAGTTGGACATTGTTAGACATTAAAGGTTAAACATTAGAGTTGGAAACAGGGCGATCGTCGTTTGCAGCCTGCTCATCTTTAGCCGCAACTAAACCATCAGGTAAGTCACGAAAGGTCAATGTGTAGATATCACTTGGCATTTCAATTCCAGCCTCCTGCAAGCTTTCTTTAATCGCTTGAAGGGCTTGGGATGTCACTTGCAAAAATTCCCGACGACGCGAATTCACCCAAAACCGCACTTCCAAATTCACCGTACTGGCAGCCAGTTCTCGGACTAGCACAACGGGGACTGGTGCCGCTTCTACCGTTTCTACCCGATCGAGTGCCGCTTTAATTACCTGTTTGGCAGTGTCAATGTTCGCTTCATAGTCAATTCCCACAATCACATCACTCCGACGGGCGATCGAAGCAGTGTTGTTAATAATGCTGCGGTTAAAAACAGACTGGTTTGGAATAAAAACTTTGCGTCCGTCATAGGTTTGGATGGTTGTTGTCCGCAGTTTTACCTGAATAACAGTACCTTCATATTCCCCAATGACCACCTCGTCGTTCAGCCGAAACGGACGGGCCGCCAGCAAAATTACACCAGAAATGTAATTACTCAACACGTCTTTCAAACTGAAACCGATCGCCACACTGGTTAGCCCTAACGTGCCCAAGAGCGTTGCAAAGTTGAGTCCTAAAATTCCTAACGCGACGATCGAGCCAAGCACCCAAACGCTGCCATACCCCAAGCGACCAATTAAAATTTCTGTACTGCGATCGCCTTCAGTCTGCTCTGCCCAAAGCTGGGCCACCCGCCGCACCAACATCGCCACCAGCCAGGTTAACCCAATCACCACCAGTGCCCCCAGGAATGAGGGCAAATTATTTAGGGTGCTGCGAACTAACTGCCGGACTGCACTCTCCAATCGTTGCGCCACATCCACCGCCAAATTGGACGGAGCCAAGGCTTGCTCTAATTCCTCTGCCCAACGTTCTGCTAACGCTTCCAGGGAGGTATTAAAGTCTGAGGCATCTTGTTGAGTAACAGTAACAATGACGCGATTGTTGACTTGCAGTGTGGCAATATTTCGCTGTTCATCAAGCTGAACGGTGACTGGGCCAGGGGATGAGGTTTGTGACAGAATTCCAGCAATCCGTCGATTAATCAATTCGGACCGCTCCGTCGCGCTTAAGTCGCCCAAACTCCCCACCTGAAATACGGGCAACCCTCGCACCAGCACATCCGCAAAAAATACCCCTCTTTCGATCGGTTCTGCCACAGGGGAAGCCGGAGGAGGGGCGATCGGATCAGCCTCACCCTCTTGGGCTAAGCCTGAAACGGGAGTTATGACGATGCAAATCAGCAAACCTAACCGACTGACCCAGTGAATCGGACGATGAATTGAACGATGAAAGGGGCGATGATGAAGGGAACGCGAAGCCTGCTTGGATTTACTCCCGTAGGGCAACACAGAGAAAGCAACAATCATTCGTCCAATCCAACCTAATGCATCTACAAGTCATGCCTCCATCATCCAACGTATTGGATGTTGATACATCTATAGTCTGATACATCTGTGGGAGGGAGTGCAGCCATGAAATTTCATGTCTCTACTTACTCCCCGGATACTTCACCCGCAACACCTGATTCGCCTCTGGAGAAGCGAGCCGAACGCACTTCCCATCCAACCACCGCACTTCTACAAATTCGATCGCCTCATTGCAGCCTAAACCAAAATGAGCAACTGGCTCCATCTGGCAGAGGTAGCCGCTTCCAGCATCGATCGATCGGATTTGAGTTCGGTCATTGGCAGTAAGGGTGACAACGGCTCCACGCGCAGGGGCCCCTTGGGGAGTGAGGGGAAGAACACGCAGCCAAAAATTAGCATTGGGTTGGGCGTGATAGAGCGAGAGGGGTTGTTCGCCAGATTCACCATGAGCAATCAGCAGTTCCAGTCGGCCGTCGCCATCAAAATCGCCGATCGCCGCTCCGGTTCCTAGTCCTCTGGGTTCCAGAGCTTCCCCAATGTCAAGGGCTGTCCACTTGTTATCTCGCCAGCCAAACAGCCGATTGGGTTGGCCAATATTGTTGAAGAAAATTTCCTCATGGCCATCGTTGTCAAAATCTGCTGCAATCACGGTGCGAACGCGGGACGGCATCGACAACGCACGAGAGGCAATATCTTGAAACTTGCCGGGAGAATATTGGGCGTAAAGGCGGTGCTGTCCTTCCCAGTTGCCATAGACCAAATCCATTCGCCCATCCCCATCAGCATCCAGAACGGCAATTCCTCGTCCATGCTGCAATGGATCGCTAACCCCAGCAATTGCGGCAATATCAACATAGGTGCCGTCACCCTGGTTACGGAACAGAAAATTAGGGCTATTTTCGTTTGCCATAAAAATATCCATGCGATCGGAAACCAGAGGCAACGCCACAATGCCTCGTCCACCTGTGACAAATGCCAGCCCTGCCTCCTGGGCCATATCAGCAATCATGCCATCTCCGTTTAACTCATACAGCCGGATGGGTCCACCATAATTTGCTACCAAGCAGCCATACTGCCCATCTCCGTTGCGATCGATCCAGGCGACCGATCGCCCTGCCGTGAGGTTGAGTGAATCCTGGTTTTGGGGTAAGGCAAACAAATCAACCCAGTTTCCATCCTGCCAGTCAAACAGCCGATCGCCAAACTGCTTGCGCCCTTGAAAGGAATCCGTATTCAACACATAAATTTCTTCCTGCCCATCCCCATCAAAATCACCTGCGGCAACCCCGATCGCCTGCCTGCCCAAATCGGCTAACTCATCGCTGGCAATATCAATAAACCCTTGCCCTGTCCACTTCAGCACCAGATTTCGCTTGCCAAAAGCAGCCACCACCAGTTCAAAGGCTCCATCCTGATCCACATCGGCTACAGCAACACCATAATTTAGCTGACTGGGATTATCCAAAATCAGGGGACTTTTATTCAGGAACATGTCAATCACTAACCAGGATAGATGCTACCGATTCAGTTTTGCTGGGTTATGACCGGATAGCGTTTGTATTGTCGTATTGTCGCGTATGTGGGCAAATTTGGCGCAAAAAAAGGCGATCATCAAACTGCACTGTTGCAGAACTGCGATCGCCCAGAGGGTTTAACCAAATTTAAAATTCGTTAATGCTTACAAATCACTCACTTTGAACTTTTGGACTAACCGATGCACTAACTTGTGCACTAACTTATGCATTACGCATACTTTCACGTCTCTTCAGAGAAGCTAGCATTTGCCGCTTGACCGCACCCGCCCACAGGTCGAAATTAAACGTTGGATCGATGTGGCTGTTTGCTGCGATCTGGAAAGACTGTGCCGCTTTTTGATTGGAATGCAGTGTATCGCTCATCGTAAACCTTAGATTTCTACCAACAGACCTATCTACTAGTCTGCCCTATGTACCGGGGGGGGGATCTATAACTTGAGATACAGAATCCAAATAATGATGCGGTTCCTGCATTGATTTCGTGCAGTCTATGCATAATGCACCCCAAATAGACAGACGAACCCATTTCATCGAGATATGGCAATGTATACCCCGATCGGAACTTTAATCAGCCTCAACCTACTTTACGCGATGTGCAACTTAAAGCCTGAAATTTCTGATTTTCCGTAGCGCAGGCATCTTGCCTACCGAGTCTGGACGGGTAAGACACCCATCCCACAAGAGATTGGAGCAAGTTGCACATTGGGTTACTTTAGTAATTTCTACTCCTGCAAAGTAAGAATCTTGTTCTGAAAAAATCGCATTAGTTTCCCCCACCGCCCGGACTTTGAGGAAGCCCTGGTGAGAAAGGAGCCAGATCAGGCTGAGGTGCAGAATTGGGTAGACCGGGTGAACCAAAGCCTGGATCGGATAAGCCACCCGGAGACTGAAACAGGTCAGATGATCCCGGACTGTTTAGATCAGGAAGCGTTTCGGGGAAAGGAGCTGGCTGGCTGCCACTGGCACTGCTGGGCAAAGTTGCCAACGCCACTCGGCTTCCCCCCACCGATCGCAGTAAATCCAGCACTTCTACGACATCGTTATAGCTCGACAAGCGCGAGGCATACAGCACAATCAACCCAGTTGGGCTAGACTGCCGAAAATTCAACAGCGACTCATAAAGCTGTTCTCTGCTAACGCGCTGCTGTTCAATATAGGTTTGCCCGACTGGATCAACGCTAACAATGAGCAGTTCGCGCATCTGGGCTGTCCCGGTTGAGGCTCTGGGCAAATCAACGTTAATTGCCATTTGGCGCGTCAAGGTTACAGCCGCCAGAATAAAAAATGTGAGGATACAAAAAATCACATCAATGAGGGGGATAAGCTCAATCCGCACCTCTTGCTCTGGGTTTTCGTAATTCAGCTTCATAGTGGGTTGAGGAGAGAACTTTAATGAGAAGGGTTTGAAACGGGGAAAGTTAACTAACCATCTGTTTCTAGTACGGTTTGAGTTGGAGGTGGTTCTTGAACAAGGATGTTATCGCCACGACGCGACCAATTTTTGCGATACATCAGTTCCAAATCGTTCCCCGATTGGCGAAACAGTTTTGCCTGCCCTGAAACTAAGCCGTTAAACAGTCGATAAAAGGCAAGGGACATGATGGCAATGATCAAACCTGTTGCCGTAGTAATTAGAGCTTCAGAAATGCCTGTTGTCACTCCTGCGGTGGCATCGGTTCCTAAATCACCAATTCGCACATTTCCCAATGACTGGATCAAACCCAAAACGGTGCCCAACAAACCAAGGAGTGGGGCGATCGCAATAATGGCTTCTAGCAGTTTTTCACCGCGCCGCATCAGGGCTAGCTCTTCATCCGCAGAGGCTTGTAAGGCAAGCTGAAACACCTCTGGGTCAGGGTTTTGCAACTCCAGGGCAGAGTAAAGGAATCGGCCGATGGGCTGGTCATTTGATTTGCGGGCAATCTCAGCGGCGGCTGGCCAATCTCGTCGGGCTGCTTCTAAAACGCGACCCGCTACTTCCCGCTCACGAGTCAGAATTTTTGACCAAAACCACGATCGCTCGATAATGGTTGCAAGGGCCAAAAAAGAGAGGAGCAACAGCGGCCACATCGCCGGGCCGCCTCTGGCAAATACTTCAAACACATTCACTGTTTTCTACGACCTCCTTGAATTCTTGGTGCCAGATCCAGGTGGGAAATGCAACACAGCGTTAGGGGTTAACCCAAACATGAAAGTTCAAACTTAAATTTGGAGCATTTCAATTCTAAGAGCTTTCTTGAGACATAACGTGCCGCCCTTCGTCCTACAGTTTTAGCTCAATACCCACTACAGATTGCTTTACTTATTGTTATTGCCTTACAGACGAGGATTGCAAGAGTCAGGATGATACCAAAAATCCCCTGCATGCATGGGGCAAACAGGGGGAAACACTACAGCTTAAAGGTGCAGGTTAAATTGGCAACACAAACAAGATCAGCCTTTTGTCCGATTGACGTGATCCATAATTCGCTGCTTACGTTCTGGTGAAGATGCCGAAGCAGAAGGCTTGATGAAATCTCCTGTACTCCGTGCGAGATGTTCCATAATGCGCTTTTTGCGATCGTCCATAGCTGCCATGTGTTCAGTACCCGGTGTAACTATCTGTAACTTAACGGTTATTCCTTTAAATTGTAAAAAAATGTTTCAAGGATTTGCGGCTCCGCTTCCATTTCCGCGCTTTTTTCTCCAATTTGACCAACTGAAACAAATGTTTATAGCGCAAAAGCCAGTCTAGATCATCTCTTTGCACAACTTGGGGAATTCTAAAAACCTAAGATACGTCTGAGGTGCGATAAATGGATGTAAATCTTGTGCTAAAGCATTACGCGCTAGGAGAAAGAGACTTTCAAGGCATTCACTTACCTGGGGCAACCTTAGGGCGAATTGATTTATCAGAGGCGAATCTGTCAGAGGCAGAACTGAGGTCAGCGCAACTCAGTCGCATTACGCTGATTCGGGCAAATTTATCTGGTGCATTCTTATACGGAGCAGACCTCAGCTTTGCCAGGCTAGATGAGTCCAATTTTGTGGAGGCTGACCTGACAAAGGCCAACTTGAGGGGGGCATCCCTGATAAAGGCAAATTTATCCGGAGCCAGACTGAGCGGAGCCGCTTTGAGGGGGGTCAACTTGCGGGGAGCCAATTTGCAGGAAGTAAACCTTTGTGGGGCAGATCTGCGGGGTATTAATCTGCGATCGGCCAACTTGCAAGGGGCGAACCTGAACTGGGCAAATTTATCGGGGGCAAAGTTAAGCGGAGCTTGTATTACAGGGGCTTCTCTCTATGGAGCCAAGCTCAGCGAAGCTTACCTAAACGGCATTGATTTGAAAGATTTTGACCTGGATGGTGTTGACCTGAGCCAAGCCAAGCTGAATGGAGCAAATTTGTCAGGAGCAAATTTATCCGCCAGCAATTTAAGCCTGACCCAGCTTCGGGTTGCCAATTTGATTCAGGTCAACCTGCGGGCAGCCAATTTGACCAATGCTGATTTACGGCGATCGGAGCTACGAGAAGCAAACCTCAGCAAGGCAGATTTGAGCGAAGCCGATCTCAGTGAAGCCGATCTCACTGGGGCGATTCTCAATGCAGCAAATTTAGCACAAGCCAATTTATTTGCCGCCAGCCTATACGGAGCTTACCTCTGGGGAGCCAAGCTCGTTTCAACAAACTTACGACGGGCAAATTTGACGAAAGCTAGCCTGCGGGGAGTCGTGATGGAAGGGGTCGATCGGCAGGAGGTAGTTTGGAGTGAGGCAACCTTGCCTGATGGCAAGTTACATCGTTGAGCAGCTTATGGTATCAGGCTCATCCCATCCATTACGCTCATCCCATCAATGAGATGATGAAAAAGCAGAACCGTTTCCGCTTTACTTTCTCTGTTCATTTCAGCCATTTTCCCGCATGAGCAAGCCGACATCCTCCCACCCAACATTTCCCGATGCCACTCTTGTGCAAACGGCTCAAGATCTGCTCTATGAGCAAGCAATGGTGCAGATTCAGGGAGCATGGGCAGGAACGTTAGCCGCAATTCCCCCTAAATCGCCAAGAACAGAGACGATCGAGCCAGATTTGAACTACAGCGAACTGTTCATTCGGGACAATATTCCCGTCATGATCTATTTGCTGATTCAAGGGAAGCATGATATCGTTCGCCATTTTTTAACCCTTTGCCTGACCCTGCAAAGCAACCATCCGCCCACTCAGGGCATTTTTCCCACTAGCTTTGTGGAAGAAGACGGCAAGCTGCTTGCAGATTATGGGCAACGGGCGATCGGGCGGGTGATTTCGGTGGATGCAACTTTGTGGTGGGTGATTTTGGCCCATTGTTATGTAGAGCGATCGGGCGATCGAGATTTTGCGCTTCAACCCGAAGTACAGCAAGGTTTACAGAATTATTTAAATTTGATTCTTCGCCCTTCTTTCCGGGCGGCTCCCACCCTGTTTGTGCCAGATGGAGCTTTTATGATCGATCGTCCAATGGATGTATGGGGAACACCGTTGGAGATTCAGGTATTGCTGTATGGATCGTTGTTGAGCGCGATCGGGTTAATGCAAGTTGCCGAGGG
>PVWD01000039.1 GCA_003003615.1 filamentous cyanobacterium CCP2
AATATTCTGCTGAATGAGGGCATCCGGGCTTGGTTGGCTCCTCAAGATCAGCCTCACGAAAACTTTGTATTCCCTGAAGAGGTACTGCCCCGTGGTAACGCTCTCTAATAATCCAATCATGATGAGCAACCGCGACCAGGAATCCTCTGGATTCGCATGGTGGTCTGGTAATGCTCGTTTAATAAATCTATCCGGTAAATTATTGGGTGCCCACGTCGCCCATGCTGGTTTAATCGTTTTCTGGGCAGGAGCAATGACCCTATTTGAGGTCGCTCACTTTGTTCCTGAAAAGCCCATGTACGAACAGGGACTCATTTTGCTGCCTCACCTGGCAACGCTGGGTTGGGGTGTAGGCCCTGGTGGTGAAGTGATCAATACATTCC
This sequence comes from filamentous cyanobacterium CCP2, assembly GCA_003003615.1. Lineage (GTDB taxonomy): Bacteria > Cyanobacteriota > Cyanobacteriia > Elainellales > Elainellaceae > Egbenema. The sequence continues at coordinate 384 of PVWD01000039.1, forward strand.
CATACTTTGTAGTGGGTGTACTTCACCTGATTTCCTCTGCTGTCCTTGGTTTGGGCGGTATTTATCACGCCATTCGCGGCCCTGAAACGTTGGAAGAGTATTCCAGTTTCTTTGGCTACGACTGGAAAGATAAGAACCAGATGACCAACATCATTGGATACCACCTGATCATTCTCGGTATTGGTGCGTTCCTGTTGGTCTTTAAAGCCATGTTTTTCGGCGGTGTCTATGACACTTGGGCTCCGGGCGGTGGTGATGTTCGTGTGATCAACAACCCCACACTTAACCCGGTTGTAATTTTTGGTTACTTGCTCAAGGCTCCATTTGGCGGTGAAGGCTGGATCATCAGCGTCAACAACATGGAGGACATCATTGGTGGACACATCTGGGTTGGCTTTATCTGCATTGCGGGTGGCATCTGGCACATTCTGACCAAGCCGTTTGGTTGGGTGCGCCGAGCCTTCATCTGGTCGGGTGAAGCATACCTTTCCTATAGCTTGGGTGCGCTGTCCCTGATGGGCTTCATCGCATCGATCATGGTGTGGTACAACAACACCGCTTACCCAAGTGAGTTTTACGGCCCAACCGGCCCTGAAGCATCTCAAGCTCAAGCCTTGACCTTCTTGATTCGTGACCAGCGTTTGGGTGCAAACGTCGGTTCGGCTCAAGGCCCGACCGGTTTGGGTAAGTACCTGATGCGTTCTCCAACTGGCGAAATCATCTTCGGTGGTGAAACCATGCGCTTCTGGGATTTCCAGGGACCTTGGTTGGAGCCTCTCCGTGGACCGAATGGTTTAGACTTGGACAAGGTTAAGAATGATATTCAACCTTGGCAGGCACGTCGGGCAGCTGAGTACATGACTCATGCTCCTCTTGGTTCTCTAAACTCGGTAGGTGGCGTGGCAACTGAGATCAACTCGGTGAACTTTGTTTCTCCCCGTGCGTGGTTAGCAACATCTCACTTCGTGCTTGGTTTCTTCTTCTTGGTGGGTCACTTGTGGCATGCAGGTCGCGCTCGTGCAGCGGCGGCTGGCTTCGAGAAGGGAATCGATCGCGAGAATGAACCTGTATTGGCGATGCCTGACATTGACTAATGCCGTTCATTTGGCTTAAGTAAAGCTTTTTGAATATGAAGGCTCCTGCAAGTGCGGGAGCCTTTTCGTTTGTGCGAATGGCAACGGATAAGTTGGTTATGATAATTTCAATTTCAGGTTGCTGCGACCTAAAACGGATGAGTTTGGAAACAAATGAAAATTGCGTGAAAATCGATCGCAGTCAGCCACGAGGCAAAAGGAGTAGATACAAACACAGGACTTACGCAAGCTCTGTTTCATACCTCCAGATTTAGCGTAAGGTGGGCATTGCCCACCCTACAATTGAAGGTTTTGCGTAAGTCCTGAAACAAAAAGGAGTAGACGTGATGCCTACCCCTGGTGCAAATTTTTCAGCGCGATTCATTCAATCATTGCAAGGCTTAAGCCATCTCATGAACTTTAGGGATTTTCAATCCTGCCTCTGCCTGGGAGTAAGCTTCTAGCTCGATCGCCAGGGGTTCCACATTCCAAATTTCGCGGCAGTATTCTGCGATCGTTCGGTCAGAGGAGAATTTGCCCATTCGCGCCACGTTGAGAATAGACATCCGCGTCCAGTTCTCGTAGTTCCGGAACGCTTCACCAACTTGCTCCTGACAGTCTACGTAAGACTGGTAATCTGCCAGCAGCATATATTCATCGTGGTTGAGTAGCGAGTCGATAATGGACATGAACAAAGTGGGTTCTTTGGGTGAAAAGAAGCCCGATGCCAGTTGATCGATGACTTGCTTGAGGGCAGGGTTGGAATTGTAATAATCCATCGGTCGGTAGCCCTTTGCTCTCAGATCCGTCACTTCCTGAGCGGTTAAACCAAACAGGAAGAAATTCTCTGCTCCCACCTCTTCACGAATTTCGACGTTTGCTCCATCTAAGGTGCCGATCGTCAACGCGCCATTAAGGGCAAACTTCATGTTTCCAGTTCCAGAGGCTTCCTTGCCTGCGGTGGAAATTTGCTCTGACAGATCCGCTGCTGGATAAGCAAACTGCCCCAGCGAGACACTGTAGTTTGAAACAAAAACGACCTTTAACCGACCACGCACGTCTGGGTCATTGTTCACTACATCCGCCACCGAGTTGATCAGCTTAATCGCCATCTTGGCCATAAAGTAGCCCGGAGCAGCCTTGCCACCAAAAATAACGGTGCGAGGAACCATCTCAATATCGGGATTTGCCTTGATGCGGTTGTACAGCGTAATCACGTGCAGCGCGTTGAGAATTTGCCGTTTGTATTCGTGAATTCGCTTGATCTGAATGTCAAAGATAGAATTCACGTCCACATCAATGCCGTTGTGCTGGCGAATGTATTCAGCAAAGCTATACTTGCGATCGTGCTTAATTTGCCGCCAACGTGCCCGAAACTGCGGATCATCCACAAAGGCTTCCAACTTTTGCAACTCATCCAGGTTTTTCAGCCAGCCATCGCCAATTTTCTCGGTAATTAGTTCTGAAAGCGGAGGGTTGCTCATCATCAGCCAGCGGCGCGGTGTGATGCCGTTAGTTTTGCTCTGAAACTTTTGCGGCCACAGTTCATAAAAGTCCCGCATCAGTTCTTTTTTCACTAATTCGGTGTGCAGAGCCGCAACACCATTTACCGTATGGCTGCCCACACAAGCTAAATGGGCCATGCGTACCTGCTTTTCTTCCCCTTCTTCAATCAGCGACATCCGCATCAGCTTTCCAGCATCAGACGGATAGCGTTGCCGTACCTCCATTAGAAATTCGTGGTTGATGGTGTAGATAATTTCCAGGTGACGGGGCAGCAGCCGCCCAAACAAGCTGACCGGCCAACGCTCCAACGCTTCCGACAAAAGCGTATGGTTTGTGTAAGCAAACGTCCGCCGAGTGATATCCCAAGCGTAATCCCATTCCAGTTGATGCTCATCCACCAGCAAACGCATTAACTCCGCCACGCCGATCGCCGGGTGAGTGTCATTGAGCTGAATCGCTACCTTATCCGGGAAAGCGTCAAAATTATCGTGCTTCCGCAGATACAGGCGAATAATGTCTTGAAGGGAGCAGGAAACAAAGAAAAACTGTTGCTGAAGCCGCAGTTCTCGCCCTTGAGGGGTGTGATCGTTTGGGTAGAGAACTTTGGAAATGTTTTCTGAGAAGGTTTTTGCAGCGACTGCTTGGGTGTAGTCTCCAGCATTAAACACATGAAAATCAAAGTCTTCCCCTGCCCTTGCCGCCCATAAGCGTAGGGTATTCACAGTGTTGCAACCGTAGCCGGGAACGGGAATGTCATAGGGTGTGCCGTAGACCGTAATCCGAGGCATCCACCGTACCCGATACTGTCCTTTGGCATCGGTGTAGGACTCAGTATGTCCACCAAACTTCACCTCAACCATGTAATCCGGGCGGGCAATTTCCCAGGGATTTCCAAACCGAAGCCAGTTATCAGGACGTTCGATCTGCCACCCATCCCGAATTTCCTGGTCAAAGATGCCAAATTCGTAGCGGATACCGTACCCCATTGCCGGGATTTCTAGAGTAGCGAGGGAATCCAAGAAGCAGGCTGCTAACCGCCCTAAACCGCCATTTCCCAGACCGGGTTCTTCTTCCCGTTCGATTAAGTCATCCAGACAAAGCCCAGATTCCTTTAGAGCTTGATTAATCGGTTCGTATAGCCCTAAGTTAATCAAGTTGTTGATTAGAAGCCGACCAATCAAAAATTCGGCTGATAGGTAATAGACAACTTTTGTGTCTTTTTCGTAGTAAGCCTCGGCGGTTTTGATCCGGCGGTGAACGAGCCGATCGCGCACAGTATAAGCCAACGCCATGTAGTAATCGTAGAGGGTGGCGAAGCTTTCATCTTTGCCTTGAATGTAATAAAGATTATCGGCAAGGGCACGCTTTAGTGCTTCAATCGTTGTTCCAGTGCGATCGTCTTCAACATAAACACGAATATCATTTGGCTGACTGCTCATAAGCTCAGATTCGTCAACAATAGTGACCATTTACGACCATTTCTAAAGTTAGCTTGGTGCATTTTTATGGATGCACTCGAAAGGCAAAATAGCGAACCATTTTCCTTGAAAACAAAACCCAATACCGTTTTTGGAAAGGATTAATAACTCACTCGTTGAAATGGACTTTTAGTATAACTTTTTAACAAATCAACCACTTCAAACTACAGGCTTCCTTAAGATGAAGGAAATCACATGCCCACAGTATGACTACAAATCAGACTGTACAGACAACTGCATAGACAATAGCCACTTAGCTAGCAGCATTCCTAACCAGATTGAAGTTGGCCGTTCAACGCAGCAGGTATTTTCAGCCACTTTGTGAACAGCAGGACGAACGTCTTTTATCTGAATTTTTGACTAATACTTTCCACTGATTTCCACCAGCTCTAATAATTGATTTCACTCTATTCGCTTCAGAATGACAACCTTTCTACAGCACATTGCCACAATAACGACCTTCTGCAATCACAATCACCCTCTACTATCATCACGCCCGTCTAAATTGCTTTCCAAGCGTATCACGATCGCTTGTTAGACTCTGAACAAGTAACAGTTTGCTGAGCGAATTATACAAACTGTAATACCAACAAACAAACCGTGATGATTTTTTTGGGAAGTCTTTGGATTCTTTAAAGTAAATCTCTATGATTCCTTCAAGTTTTCCGGGATGGAAATCAGCACCACATCAACGCGATCGTCTGGCAGTTGGTGTACTTCTGCTTGGAGTCCAGGGCCAAAAAACCGCTCAATTTTTTCTCGTTTTTGCTGCCAGGTGTCAAAGGAAATCAAGGGTGAGGAGAATTCCAACACTAATCCATAGGCTCCGTCGATCGCCTCTTCGCGAATCCCTTCCAGGACTGGGCGTTCTTCATCAGTTGGATCTAGCCCCAAGTAGTCCAATGAGCTATCCAGGTGTGCCTCCTGACCATAGCGGTAGCGGGTGACATCTTTCCGGATTTGATTTTGGGTGGCAGTGGCTTGTTTTTCCCGCAGGGCCAAAACGTCTGGCGAAGTGGGGCTGGAAAACGGAACAGGCTTGAGTTCAGCGGCTTTGAGGGCGAGTCCTCCCAGCAAAATGGGAATGCCGTAAAAGAAACCGACTAAATTCAGGGTCGGATTTCCGATGCCATAGGCAACAAATCCCACCACCGACAAAACACCCCCAACCACTAGTCCCAGCGTTCCTAAAGAAATTTGACGTAACATAGTCCATGTGCCCCGCAATTCACTTAACAATTATTCATTATCTTGTGGAGTTTAACCCATGTCTGATGCTCAGGTAGACCTAAACAGCTTGCGCGATCGGTTTAAATTTATTGAAAGCAAGCGCGAAGCCCTCCTCCGGCTTTTGGAACAGCCCGACCTAGGCACCTTAAGAATTGATGTCAATCAGGCGATCGAAGAAATTGATGAGTTAATCGATGATTTTAAGCGTACCTTCCCAGAGGCCTAAATCTCGTGCAAGGAAGCATTCATAAAATTCCTCTCTCTAACGGACTCCCCAATCTGCTATAGGTAGAAAGTTGGGAACTTAATGGGATGAGATCCCAGGTTTTGTCATCATTATGTCGAACACATACACTGTCGAACTTCAGCATCAAGGCACAACACACACCCTGAGCGTTCCTGAAACTGAAACCATCCTATCTGCGGCCCAAGCTGCTGGGTTGGATTTGCCCTACTCTTGCAGTGCCGGAGTTTGCACCACTTGCGCCGCTCAAATTTTGGACGGTTCCGTTGATCAAACTGATGGCATGGGAGTTAGCCCAGAGCTTCAGGAAAAGGGCTACGTTTTGCTTTGCGTGGCTTACCCACGATCGGATCTCAAAATTGAGACGGAAAAGGAAGACACCGTGTATCAGCTTCAGTTTGGGCAGTTTCAGGAGTCGAAGGGGAAGAAGCGGTGATTTGGGGAGGGCAAACGCACTTCATTACTTTGGAAGTCGAACTTCAGCCCTCTGCTCAAAGGCTGCACGATCGGATCTTGGCAGAATTGCAGAAGCAGGGAAACCCATTGCGGTGGGCGATCGTGGCGGTGGACAGTGAGCGAAACATTGCCTGCATCGAAGCGGTGATTACTACGCCAACCGAGTTTTTGATTCCTGGTGCTGTGGTAAGGACGGTTTGAAGGTGATGCAGCAAATACCAACTCAGCGTCCTTACACGGTCATGCTGATTGTCCCGACGGGAATTGGGGCGACGATCGGCGGGTATGCTGGAGACGCGCTTCCAGTGGCGCGGGCAATGGCTCAGGTAGTCGATCGGTTAATCACCCATCCCAATGTGCTAAATGGAGCACAGCTTTACTGGTCGTTGCCCAATGCTTTGTATGTGGAAGGGTATGGGCTGGATCAGTTTGCAGCGGGGGAGTGGGGCTTAAAACCAGTGCATCAGAATCGAGTCGGGCTGGTGCTAGATCAGGGAATTGAGCCTGATTTAAGGCTGCGTCATCTCCAGGCGGCAGATGCGGCACGGGCAACCCTGGGGCTGAATTTGACCGATTATGTTGTCACGGATGAACCTTTGGGGGTTGAACTGCGGACGGCAGCTTCAGGGGCAACCTGGGGCACGATTCAGCATCCCGATAGTTTGTTACGAGCGGTCAATCAATTAATCACTCATGCCAAAGCAGAGGCGATCGCCGTTGTAGCACGGTTTCCCGATGATTTGGGTAGTGAAGCTTTACAGCTTTATCGCCAAGGGCAAGGGGTTGATCCGTTAGCAGGGGCCGAGGCGGTCATTAGCCATCTAGTGGTTCGCACCTTCAAAATTCCCTGTGCCCATGCTCCTGCTTTAATGCCGCTTCCCCTTGAGTCGTCTCTGTCTCCTCGATCGGCGGCTGAGGAATTGGGCTACACGTTTTTACCTTGCGTGCTGGTGGGGCTGAGTCGATCGCCCCAGTTTGTGATGCGATCGGATAGGGAGAGGGCAAATATGTCTTGGGCAAATGCGATTTGGGCAGATCAGGTAGACGCATTGGTGATTCCGGCGACGGCCTGTGGAGGAAGTGCCGTACTGAGCCTGAGCCAAACCTCAACGCAAATGATTGCTGTAGCAGAAAATAAAACCCGCCTGGATGTGACTGCCCACCACTTAAATCTTTCGGTTGTAGAAGTAAATTCTTACCTGGAAGCCCTTGGCGTTCTCGTTGCCCACAAAGCCGGAATCAGCCCCAACGCGCTCCGTCCTACGCTGCCCTCCATCCAACCCCTTTCTCACTCCTAGCCTCTAAGGGGAACGGCGCGATCGAAACATTCCCACCATATTGATTCCTGTGATGGCAATCAGTAACAGTCCAATGCCCAGCAACAAGACATAAATCACTTGGAAGATAGTCCCTAAATAGCTGCCCTGATGGATTTGTATTAAAAAACCAATCTGTTGATAAGACAACCCCCACCAGTCTCTTCCAAGGCGGTAAAGAATTCCCGTGATGGCACTGATGAGCAACGGCAGAAACAGAATAGGCGTAAGGCGGCGGTGAAGGATGTGGGGATTTAATAAATTTGTGCGGGAAGAGGGCGATCGACGACGCAGCATCGTTAATCCCGTCACAATCATTCCCAACAACCCCAACCCCAGCAGCAGCACATAAATCACGTTGAGGACATCTCCCAAATAAGCCCCCTGATGCACAGAAAGCAAGGTTCTCGCGGCGGCAGGCGACAGCCCCATCCAGCTTTGACCCACCCGAAAGAGAATGCCTGTTACTGCACTGATCGCCAAGGGCAAAACCACGATCGGTGCTAACTTACGGTGTAGCCTACGAAACGGAATCATTCTGTGCTCCTGGCTCAAATTTCAACTTCCTACCCCCACTCCCTACTCCCTACTCCCCACTCTTCTACACATCCGCCCACTTCCGCAACAAATTGGCATGGCTCTTGCTCAACAGGTCAAACTCTGGGGTGAGAACCTGGTCAATGCAGAGCAGCATCACGTTATATCCCTTTTTGATTGAGAAATCTCACTAAACGATGGAGATTTCCTGGTTCAAACGTATAAGTATAAAAGGTAAATCACCCTGGATCTCCCATGCTGCATTCCATTACCCAAGCACAGCCTCCTCTAGAGTTTATTCCTCCTGCATTTAATCCACTGGTGTATCAGGTGACGACGCGGGTGTTGCCGGTGTGGATGCGGTGGCGACTGGAACTGAGGGATATCCATGTGGATAATTCTGAAACCCTGGTTAAGCTATACCAACAATTTCAGGCGGGGAAAGTTCGCTTTATGCTGGCCTTTCGCCATCCGAGCACCACCGATCCCTACTGTATGTATTACTTGCTGTCTCACTATTTGCCCAAAGCAGCGAAACAGCAGGGCATTTTGCTAAAACCTCCCACCCATGCCCACTTTATGTACGATCGCGGTATTCCCCTGTGGGCAGGAAACTACATGGGGTGGTTGTTTTCTCGGTTAGGCGGAACCCCCATCCGACGAGGCAAATTAGACACCGTGGGATTGCGATCGGCAAGGAATTTATTTACAGATGGACAGTTTCCCCTAGCAGCCGCCCCGGAAGGAGCCACCAATGGCCACAGCGAAATTGTTAGCTCGGTGGAACCGGGAATTGTGCAGTTGGGGTTTTGGTGTGCGGAAGATTTGGCTAAGGCCGGCCGGACTGAACAGGTGTTTATCCTGCCGATCGGCATTCAGTATCATTACAGTTCAACAACTTGGAAAGCACTGGAAAAACTTTTGGGCGAATTGGAACAGGATGCAGGAATTACGGCAGAAGTCCCAGAGGCAGATTTAACCTGGATTCAGACCCACACCGCTTTAACCGATCGCTACCATGCCATCCTGTACAGACGGTTGATTCAGCTAGCCGAACATTTGCTGACGTTAATGGAGGGATTCTACAGCAAGTTTTACCATCAAGAATTTGCTGCGGCACAAAATGAGTCTGTGAGTCCAGATGCCGTTCGCGCTGATGCCTCAGGTTCATTACCCCAAAACCATCACATTGCCCAACGACTGCATCGCCTGCTCAATGCTGCCCTTGCGGTTGCCGAAAACTACTTTGGCATTCAGCCCAGAGGAGATTTTAATGAACGCTGCCGCCGGTTGGAGCAGGCAGGCTGGGATAGAATTTATCGCGAAGATTTAAAGCAAATTGAAGCTCTACCTCCGGTGGAACGGGGATTAGCCGATCGCATTGCTGAAGAAGCCGACTTACGGCTGTGGCATATGCGGTTAGTGGAATCCTTTGTAAGCGTAACAGGGCAATATGTGATTGAAAAGCCGACGGTGGAACGGTTTGCTGAAACGCTACTGCTGATGTGGGATATGGTGATGCGCCTCAAGGGAAACAGTCCATTTCCTCGACCAAAACTGGGAGCACAAAACGTACAGATGATCATTGGCGAACCGCTTTCTGTCAGCGATCGATGGCAGGACTACAAAGCGAATCGTCGTCAAACCGTTGCCCAACTGACTCAGGAAGTACAGCACACTTTCGAGCGCATGATCATGTAAATACTTCGGCATGGACAAATTTACCGAAGCAAAAGTCAAAAGCTTTTTAAAGACTTTATTAAAACACGGTAAAAATCTGTACGTTTATACCGCAGTTTTTTTCTGAATGAGGAATCATGGAGATAACCTACGAGGTTAAATCTGATTTGCCCGCCATGAGTTGAGTGGTTTACCGAAGGTTCCCAAGCATCGCGATCGGTTTCGTTCACGCTTCAGTCAAAGCATTTAGCAGTATCTTACCAACGGAGGTTAATCCCGTTATGGAACTCAATATTCCCGTCATCAAAACGCCCCAGGAACTAGAGCAAGCGATTCAGCGATATCGCGCCGGGGAGTGGAATGGTAATGCTTTGTTTGCCCTGTGGCAAGCCATCCGCAACTCAGCCCTTGCTCAAGGAACCTCTGACTCCGGGCAAGACCCTGTTCCTGGAGAAGACAGCTACTAAAGTTGAAGCAAAACTAATCCACAAAATCCCCTCGCACCCAGCCAGACACACCAGAGTCAAATTCAACGTAGTACCAGGTGTAGCCGTCCTCACCCTGCGTGACATCGGTAATCTGAATTGGATCACCTGCATACCCAGTATGGAGAACAGAGGAAGCAGTGCTGGCATCATCTCTGATGTTAATCACAGCCCCCGGATCATTAGCAGTTAGGATGGCTGCATCGGTAGCGGTTAGCTCTGTTGAGGAGTCTGCATAGCTAGAGGAAGTACTCGTTTCATAGCGATTCGTTTCATTGCGATTCACATTATCTCGCGCACTTCCAGCGTCAGGATAGGAGCTTGATGAACCGGAAGGGGATGAGGGGCGATCGGTGGAGGCGTACCCGCTAGCGTTGGGGGATGGGTTAGTAGTGTAGCCGTTGGTGGAGGAATAGGTTCCAGCGTTCGGTGAAGCGTAGGCACGAGGCGATTCGGTTCCGGTTTGATCAAATTGGGATCTGGCTTGGGCATTGGGGGAAGCATTGCCTGATCCCCCTGCGGTATTCGTGGTTGCGGTATTTGCCCCTGGCGCATTCCGAGTCACAAAATCGCTACGAACCCATCCCTCTTGTCCAGCATCAAGGGTAATTTTGTACCAGACATGACCATCATTCCCTTGCTGTTGGTCTGCAATTTGAATCGGGTCTCCGGCTCGTCCCGTTTGCTGCACAGGGGCGGAAGTGCTTGCCTGTTCGCGAATGTTGATGGATGAACCGGGTTCTGCTGCTGTCAGGTAGGCGGTTCCTTCACCGGATTGAGCTTGCCGGTCTCTTTCGTTGGTTGCTCCGGCTGCGGCCTGTTCACCCGTTGTGACTTCCACTTCACCCCCTACGGCAGTGGCAAACCGCAAGGCCCTACTATAGTCTGTAAAACTAGCAACCTGAACGGTTGGAACGCCTGTAGCTCTGCGAACTGTGCCGATCGCATCATTGCAATATTGGCGACGAATTTCATCTGGGTTCGCCCGATCGATGTATACCACATACCAGGTTTCTCTGGGTTCAGTGGCGGATTCTCCACAAGTCGCCTGCGGAAAATTTAGATCAGTGGCTACATCGCCTGACTCAGAACTTAAGTCCTGTTGTCCTGTCGAAGAATTTGAGCTATCCGTACCGAGGGACGAACAACCAGCCAGCAAGGATAGCCCCAAACCAAGGGCGGCGATCGTTTGTAAACGGCGTATACTGCGATTCTGGGAACTCATCACATTGGGTTCCATAGGGTGAAACCTCCATCTGCCTTCAGGCACAAGACTGCAATTATTCAAAACGAACAAAAATCAGCTTTGGGTAAACTAAACTTCTACGTATATCTTACGGATATCTTTTGTGTACATATGGCGTACTTTCAGTTGAAGCTGTCACTTATGCCCCTGATATAGCGTTGCTCATATAACAGTTCATCTAATATAGATCGCGATTTCAATTCCGGCACACCCATTTCGATCGCATTTCGCCATTTTGCCGAATCATTTGGCAATTTGCCTTTAAAAGCAAAAGCAGGCCCCTGTCAGCCTGCTCCGCAAAACATTACTCAACCTGGATTATCTGCCCATTGCCCAATCAATCTTCATGATCCTCAAATGGGTCACTTAATTCCTTTGAAGGTGGGCCAAACGAGGTATAGACCGAGAATCCCGTGATTGCCAGCAAAAACGCCCCAATTGTGATGATAAGAACTGTTGCAGATTCCATGTGCTGAAAGAACTTAATATCGTATTATTCTTATACTATTACGGATCATTAAAATCTTAGAAGATATAAAGGTCACTCATGGCACAGCGGACTCGGTTGGGAGAAATTCTTAGACCCCTAAACTCTGAATACGGTAAGGTGGCTCCTGGTTGGGGAACTACGCCTCTAATGGCAGTCTTCATGGGGCTGTTCCTTGTCTTTTTGCTCATCATTTTACAAATCTACAACTCTTCCCTCATTTTGGAAGGTGTCAATGTAGATTGGTCGAGCCTCGGTGGCTAACTTGCCTCAGGCAAAGTGCCGAATGAATCAAAATAATTCCCCGGTCTGTCCGGGGTTTTTGTTTGGTTTGCCGCTCCTCTACTAACTCCCAATGCTCCACTCCGACTCTCTGCGCTCTCATCCCCTAAACTAGAGGGGATAGAATACTGATTGCGATCGGGAGGCAGGTTTGTGAATATTTTTGGAATTGGTTTGCCTGAAATGGCTTTGATTTTCACCTTGGCGTTGCTGATTTTTGGGCCTAAAAAGCTACCGGAAATTGGGCGAAGTTTGGGTAAGGCCATTCGGGGGTTTCAGGAAGCCTCTAAAGAATTTGAGTCGGAGTTTAAGAAAGAGGCAGAGCGCATTGAAAAGGTTGTGAAAGAACCTATGAAGGCCACCCTGGAACCGAAACCCCCCAAGGCTCTTTCTTCTGCGGCAGAATCCTCTGATTCTGAAGAAATGGTTGCTGAAACGGTTTCAGAACAGGCAACGGCTGATCAACCTCAAAGTTAAACTTAACTTTTAAATCTAGGAGTCATACTGCACCCGCAAACTGTCGCTATGGCTGAATCAAATTCTCCTGCTGAATGGGTTGTTCCCCAACTGATTGTGGGATTAGGCAATCCTGGGTCAAAGTATGACCAAACGCGCCATAATATTGGTTTTGAGGCGATCGACGCTTTGGCGCGGCGTTGGCAGATAAGTCTTTCAGAAAACCGCAAGTTCCAGGGGGGCTTTGGCGAAGGGTGGGGCAGCCACCGCGATAAAATTCGTCTCCTGAAGCCTTCCACCTACATGAATCTGTCGGGGCAGTCTATTCGTGCCGTCACCGACTGGTACAAAATTTCTCCTGAAGCGGTTCTGGTGATTTACGACGATATGGACTTGCCCATTGGCAAAATTCGGTTGCGTCAATCCGGTTCGGCAGGTGGGCACAATGGCATCAAGTCTACGATCGCCCACCTCAACAGCCAAAACTTTCCACGCCTCAGAATTGGCATTGGCAGCCCCAAAAACCAAGCTGCTACTGCGAAAGGGGAAGTAATTTCCCATGTGTTAGGACGCTTTTCCATCGCCGAGCGCAACACAATGGATGAAGTTTTACAAATGGTCGTGGAAGCGATCGAAATGAGCCTTAAACAAGGCATTCCAAAGGCAATGAGCCTCTACAACAGTCGGACGATCGGACTGGAAGCAGACGCTTCGTAGGAAAGGAGTAGGGAGCGGGGAGTCGGGGGATTGGGTTTGAGGGAGGTGAGTCGCAGAGCTTTCCACAGAGAGAGTTGCGACAAGCGCGTAAAGTACCTTCTCCTCCCCAGAATTCTCCCCTCACTCCCTACTCCTCACTCCTATTACTCCTCACTTTCCTACTGCGGCAACCATTCCAACACCGCTTCCTCCTTCGTATTCGTGCGACGTTCTGGCGTTTCACGAGTGAACTTCATATGAACTGCCCGTGTTTGTTCTCCGTCCGCAGCAACTGCCATGATGGGGAAGTCAATGAGTCCATCGGGGAAGGTCATTTGGAACCGGAAAGTGCCGTCTGGGTTTAGCTTCACAGGACGACCTGCGATCGTTACAGTTGCATCGGGTTCAGTTGCACCGTAAACAATAAGTTCTGCATCAGCGATTAACCAGAATTTGCGAGGGCGAATAGGTGGTGCAGAGGCAGAAAATCCGACACCGGACATACCGACTCCTGACATACTGTAAAGTCCGACCCCCGACATGCCAATTCCCGATTCGGTATATAGACCTGCACCCATGCCGACCCCCGACATGCCCACACCGGACATGCTGTAGCCGGGAACCGCAACTCCAATACCAGACATGCCGACTCCAGACATATTCATACTAGACATGCCGACCCCAGACATCCCTACGCCAGACATACTGTAACCAGGAACCGCAACTCCAATGCCAGACATGCCGACCCCAGACATATTCATACTGGACATGCCCACACCAGACATATTCACAGTGGACATGCCCACACCAGACATCCCTACGCCAGACATCCCTGAAACGGCTGCACCAGACATGCCAGTTACGCCGACCCCAGACATGCCAGCAACACCCACGCCAGACATCCCGGATACGCCCACGCCAGACATGCCAGTCACCCCAGCCCCGGACATGCCAGTTACGCCTACCCCAGACATCCCTGAAACGGCTGCACCGGACATGCCAGTTACGCCGACCCCAGACATTCCAGCAACACCCACGCCAGACATCCCTGAAACGGCAGCACCAGACATGCCGGACACCCCAGCACCAGACATGCCAGTTACGCCCACGCCAGATTCAGTAGGTACCGCCCACTTACCGACTCCAGAGGGGAAGATATAAGAGCTGACGGCTTCTTCTGGAACTTGATGCATCGAACCGAATACCGAACCTGCTACTCGCTGGGATTCAGCAGTCGCGGCCATTTCAAAGACTTGGTCATAAATCGGGCTGGAAATAGCGGCAAGCCGACGGGTGGGATGAGTTAGCTCTAAGAAAGTCTTTGTCCGGAGTTCTTCATCCCACGAAATGGTGATGAATTGATCATCGATCCAGTCGGAGGGATAAATGGGTGGAATTCGCACAGCGGCTGAGCGCGCCAAAAGTAACCACCGGCCATCAACGCCAACATAGCCAATCTCAATGATGTAATCTCGATCGCTCACAGGCACAGGCAAATACCATTCCCGCGCCAACTCATCGCACTCATACTGCTGCAAACTGTGAGGACGCTGAAAATCGATGTTAATGTCTGTTACATCGTAGAACCGCAACGCCAAGCGAATTCCACCTTGCCGCCGTAAATATTCCTTGTGTTCATTAGGAACATCCCAGTAGGCATAGGCCCACTGCGGATCACGAGGCATTAATACAATCCGGCTCTCTCCGTAACCATTGGGTAAATCGGCAAGCCCTTCATCAACAACGGCAAGTGCTTCTTCGCGATCGTCTTGCCCCACATCAAACTTTGCTGCTTCCACTTCTTCTTGTGCCTCTAATGAACGGGAAAGGGGTTGGCTAGGAGCAAACCGTGTGCGCTCAATCTCCTGAATGGCTTGCAGGAGTTGATCTTTACGCATCCGGCTGTAGCGAGAAATACCATATTCGCTAGCGACTCGGCGTAGCTGCCGCAGAGTCATTTCTTCTAAGGGTGGGCGATTGGATGACGACATAGCTCAACATTTACCTCTAGTAGTTTTAACGGTTGTTCGGTCTGCACCAAATCACTTGCAAGCTTGATTGACAAACGGTTTTGGCTTGGGCGATGTAGTTCCCCGTTTCACTGCTCGCTTGGCGAACGGTAAGAAGGCTACGAACAGAGGTAGCAGATTATTTTTGGGATCGCGGGGATCAATCGCTCGGTTCCATAGTGCAAAAAAAACTTCAAGAAAGCAAGGGGATGAAATGCTTGATTTGCGGAGCTTTACGAAATTGCGGGCAAAATGGGGATCGCAATGTCAAGATATCTTGACATTAAACTCAAGCTATTCACGGTTGGGGATCGCATTATGTCAAGATATCCTGATATAACTAATCATTTTTTAGGTACTTAGAGAGATTTTGGGGCATCCCTCACTGGCTCAAAAAGTGGTAGTGTTTTTCAGCAGCTATCAACTCAACGACCAGAGTTCAGTTATGGCCGGGTCAGCTATTGCCAGTAGCCAGGGTTTTTTAGCCGATCGATCGGCTGATTCGGTGATGAAGCATTTTGAGGACTGGTTCAATGAGCTTAGTGTTCGGTAGCTTGTTCGTTGGATGAAAAGCTAGGTTTATGAGTAACACGCCTTTATCCCCTATGCCTCCTGCATCGCTTGTCAGCCCCGACGATGATTGGTCGTCCTTGCTGCAACAACTTTTGGAGGGTCGATCGCTGGAATCTGAGCAAGCCGCCATTCTCATGCAAGGCTGGCTGACTGAATCCATTTCACCTGTGCTGTCAGGCGCAATTTTGGCAGCAATTCAGGCGAAAGGCGTGTCTGCCAGTGAGTTAGCTGGGATGGCAAAGGTGCTTCAGTCCCAGTCGATCGGCAATGCGGATGGCAGCACAAATAGCGACCCGATCCCATCACCATTAATTGACACCTGCGGCACAGGTGGTGACGGAGCTTCTACCTTTAATATTTCTACAGCAGTCGCATTTGTGGCAGCGGCAGCGGGTGTCGCGGTGGCAAAGCATGGAAACCGGGCGGCATCCAGCAAGGTAGGGTCAGCCGATGTGTTAGAAGCCCTAGGCGTTAATTTATCTGCCCCACCAGAAGCGATTCGTGCAGCACTTTCAGAAGTAGGCATTACTTTTCTATTTGCTCCTGGTTGGCATCCCGCGATGAAATCCGTTGTGCCGATTCGTAAGGCTCTCAAGGTACGAACCGTATTTAACCTGTTAGGGCCGCTGGTTAATCCATTGCAGTTAACAGGTCAGGTAATGGGGGTGTTTGATCCCCATATGGTAGAACCGATCGCCCAAGCTCTGAAGCAGTTAAATCGACCAGAGGCGATCGTTTTGCATGGGCAAGAAAAGCTAGATGAAGCAGGATTGGCTGACATCACCCATTTAGCAATTGTTTCAGGAGGTCAAGTCAGCACGTTAACGCTGAACCCAGAGGCTTTAGGGCTAACCCCAGCCCCAACGAGTGCCCTCCGAGGGGGAGAGGTAAGCGACAATGCTGAGATTCTGCGTTCAGTTTTACAGGGCAAAGGAACGCAGGCACAAATGGATGTTGTGGCGTTGAATGCGGCTTTGGCTCTCAAGGTGGGGCAAGCGATCGATGAAACGGCTCCCGATTCGATGACAACTTACCATCGGGGAGTCACTCTAGCCAGGGAAATTCTGTCCAGTGGAGCCGCCTGGACAAAACTGGAGCAGCTTGTTGCCTTTTTAAAGAAGTAGGCAAGCCAGATCCTTACCGTTCTCGGAAGACAACTTCGTGTTCTCGGACGACAATATCGTAGTTACCAAAAAAGTCGTGCCCCAGTAGCCCTGTTCCAAGCTGGGGGCCAGCAATTGCCACCATCACATTTTGAGCAGCGGCTCCATTCACCTCCATGGAGGCAACATACCCCAACGGCACAACCACTCCCCGTTCGCTGGCTGTGTCTACCATTGTGGCGGCAACAGGCACAACGCCCAACGTCTCTGCCATCCGCTGGGTAATCAACGTACCGCTTGCTCCGGTGTCTACAATCATGTCAAAGGCTTGGCTACCATTGAAGACGACCTTAATTACTGGTGTATTCCCCTCACGACGCACGATCGGAGCATAGAACGATCGCTGGCTGTTAGTCGGGTTGGCAGGAGCAGGATATTCAACCGGAGGACGAGCGGCTGCCGCAACCGGAGGTGGAGCCGTTGTAACCGTGGCGGAACGAGGAACAGGGGAGGCGGGTTGCGATCGAATAATCACTCTGCCACTGTTGGCTCCAGCCGTAGTGGAACGATTGGCCTGTTGTTTCGCGTAGTTTAAGTTATTGCGATACTCTGCCACTTTGCTTTGAGCTTGGGCATGGTTTGGGTTTGCGGTAGGCACAGATGCCATTAAATCGATCGCCTGCTGCCAGCGACGGGCAACCAACGACCAGTCATCCTGCGATTGGGCAGATTGACTCAAAACAAAGGCACTGGAAGCACGCTCGATCGCCTGACGATATAGATTAGAGCCTGCGGGTCTAGAATCTACAGACAAAACTTGTTGAGTGTCTGATGTAGAAACTTGTTCAGAGGTTTGAGCTAGCTCAACAGCAGCAGTGAGGGAATCCTCAGCCGAAACTACAACAGAATTTTCTTCTTGCTCAGTTTTACCAAACAGATTGTCACTACAACTGATACTGGTCAGAGCTAGAACGCTCGTCAACAAGACCAGAGGCATGGAACGGATAGACAAAATGGGCATGGCTGTACTCGATCGTTGGCTGCAAATACCATTAGCTGCAAATGCGGTTCGCCGTTAGTAGCCTGTTTATGAGGGAACACAGCACTTGATCAACAACCACTGACCACTAACACGAATGACTCCTCTAGTAGATATCAGGTTTCCCTAAAGGTTGACCTTTGTTACAGCTATGTTACCGGAAAAACATACTGTAACATCTGATTCGGGATCACGGGTACGATCGCCGTAATTTCCGACATACTGCAAATATTCCCCATCCGCTTGATGATGAACCTGATAGTCAACGGGAAGTGGTTGGGTACAAAGGGAACACAAAATGATTTGGGGTTCTGGGGCATCGGGTTCCAAATGGGGTAGATTGACGTTCCAAAAAGCACCCGGCTCCAAAGGTTGCGCCATTAACTTATCTAAAACACGCACCGCCAAACGAGCCGCCAAATCCCAGTCGATCGGCCGTCTGCGATGAATATAGTGGGAAATCGCAATGCCCGGCACTCGATGTAAGGCTGCCTCTCGCACAGCCGCAACGGTTCCAGAAATATATACATCCGCCCCCAAGTTGCCCCCTGCATTAATGCCAGACAGCACCCACTCTGTTTTGGGATAAAGGTAACTCAGGGCAATGCGGGTACAATCTGCTGGAGTGCCATCTACAGCAACCTCCGTCTCAGAACGGCGATCGAGGTGAATCGGGCGATGGGTTGTCACCTGATGTCCACAGCCAGAGTGGGGTTGCTTTGGAGCCACAATGATGGCTTGCTCCTTCACAGCTTGCCGCAGGGATCTCAATCCGGGTGCATCAATTCCGTCATCATTCGTCAGAATAATCGGCATGGGGTTCTTTGCCTAATGAGGTTCTTTGCCTTGGCGTTTATTCAACCGTTGCCGTGCGCGGCTTATTCATGCACCCCTGTTTGCTGCACCCGTTGCGAAAATGCACCTGAAGCTTGAATACAAATTGCATAAAGCTGAACGGGCGTTAAACCCGGTATGGTTTGCTGCATTTGCTCCATTGATAGCCCTGGAGCCGTACAAAAGTTTTGGACAACCTGCTCATACTGCTCTTCTGTTCCTAACAGCGTTTCCAAGTTGTCGGTTGCACTAAAGGCAGGCAGGAGGCGGTTCATCACCTCATCAGTCAACAGGGAAACGGAGTCTGGTGTACGAGTCACTAAATTGCTTTGGACGATCGCCGTTTCTGTAGCCCCCCGAATTGCCGTTGTTCCCTCTGGCGTTGCCAAAACCGTAACCAGCAAACCTGGCGTAATGCGCGGGTCTGATTCCATTGCAGAGCGAAACCCCACCAAAACGCCTGCGGTCATAAAGTCAGATACAGTAGTAAGGTAGCGGCTATACTCAACCGAATCTGTCACCCCATTACCACAAACCACTGCCCCTTCTTGACTCGCTCCAGCAACCAAATCCACTCCACCTTGTTCTTGGCAGGCCAGTAACGTCGTTTGAGTATCAACAGGCAACTGTTCAACAACCTCTCCAATGGAACTGGGAGTGGATGACTCTGGCTCTACGGCCTGTGCAGGCAATCCATGAAACACTGAAAGAACAAGTGCGCTAAAAGCGAGACGGGCTAACCTTGAACAGGCATAAGAAGCGTTTGAAATACCTGGACTAGACAAGAAATAGGTCATAGATTAGTGTCCACATAGAACCTGCCGCATCTTTCGCATATTAGCAGGTAAATCTAGCCGCATTGCTTCCTGGATGAGCTGGCTTGGAACTGGAATTGTAGGGGTGGCTTGAACTGAGTAGGTCAAAAGCGTTCCTGTGTTGAAATCCTCTAGCTTTAGGGTTGCGGCAAAATCGTGAAAGTTGCCTCGCTCTAGCTGAAACTGAATTTGCTGCCATGCGGTATGCGCTGTTTCAACCACTTTCAGGTAAACTTCCACCTGGGCAGTGAAGAGGAAAAATGCTTTCGCTGCGACCTGATACAGCCGCTTATATCCCTTTGCTGAAAGCTCGTGGGTTGATGAGTTGGTGTGGCTCAACACTTCACTCCGGGTCAGATCAGGAAAATATTGCACCCATCGAGGATAGTCTGTTAACTGTTGCCAAACCTGCGATCGTTTCATTGGCAAATACATTTGAGCCGTAATAGCCCCCCCCCAAGCAGAATGCGATCGGGTCTTTAACAAGATTTCGCCACGCAGCAATGACGCTTGAACGGTTTCTTGAGCCTCCTGGCGGGAAAATGTCTCTGGGGTGTTTGCCAGGGTTAAAGTCATGGTTCCACTCATTGCGTCTCTTCACTCCTAAATTCACCATTGCCACAACGGTAAGCACTAGATGCCAAGGGTTGATTCATCGACATGAACACTGATCCTCAAGGCAGACTTGCATCTAGCCACACCGCACTCTTAAACCAGAGTCTGTGACTGTTGATTGGCTTCACCCAATACGGGTATGTTTCCGTCTTGTGTCATTCGGGTGGCAGCACTGTTACAACATCTTTATAGTTGTATCCCTTGTTTTCTCAAGAAACAACCAGGAAAGGGGGGGCAAAGTGTGAAGATCCTGAAAAATCTCACGATGTGCAACAATAGGGGCGATCGGTTCTTGTTGGTGGAGGCTGAGAGTTTGTGAACCAATCTCCGAATGTTGCCGTCAAGATTTTTCTATACATCATCGGTACATTGCTCGTTTTCATGTCGATCGTGCTGATTGTCCAAGCGTTTGGTGTACAGGTTCCCAGAGAAGTGATTTATGGCTTAGTGGTACTGGCGATCGGTTCAGGCATCTTGGCTGGCGTTCGGAGATGGTACGGCTAGGAACGAGTGAGCCATGAGAAGACTGAGACCAGACATGACTGTCTTTTTAACAATCCTCTTCATTTCCATCCTGGTGTGGGTGCTCCGGGGGCTAGGCATTCTCACTTTTTTGCCAGGAATCGTGATTTGGATATTGCTGCTGCTGACGATCGGGGCAGGCGTGTTTAGCGGCATTCAAGGAACGCGGCGGTGACGGGTGAAAGATGGAGGAAGACAGAGGGAAAAGCGAACAAGGGAATTTGCTTGGGGTGCTGAACTGCAAAGTGCTGAAGCGGATAAACTTAAAGATACATTGACTTGCACATTTTATGATTACGGTCACGTTTGACGAAATTGAGCAGTATCGGGCTGAGTTGGCGGATGATCCGATCGCCTTGAAAGCATTGAATATGCTTGCAGATTGCGAGGGAGATTTGGAAGATGCGGCAATTTCCCTGGCGTTGCAGGTGGGGCAAGAACCCGATCGCTCTGAACGGTGGTTAGATGGGTTGGCAAAGCGATGGCGGGTGTTTCTTTGTCAAACGGGCATCAAAGAGTCGATTGAAGCAGGTACAATTGCAACTCCGGTGAAGCTATTGGCGGCTGAAACAGAAATTCCTGGAGTTTTGGCCTTGCCTGTCGTGTTGTATGCGGTTAAAACAGGGGTTGAAGAATTTTGTAAACCTTTGCAAGAGAAACGTTAACTCGTTATGCTGAACGATCGAATTTTGAGTCAATCTTCAGTCCGCTCTCAAAATTCAGCACCTAAGGAACCTATGAATCAGCCTGGAATTGGGTCAGAAAAGGTTCGCGCTCATGTCTTCATTTCTGGCAGGGTGCAGGGGGTTGGTTATCGGTTTTCCGCTCAAGACATGGCCCTCTTGCTGAAGGTAAATGGCTGGGTAAGAAACTTGCGCGATGGACGAGTAGAGGCCGTGTTTGAAGCTTCACGGGAAAAGGTAGACGAGATGTTGCAATGGTGTCGCAAAGGCCCTCCGGCAGCCCAAGTCACGGACATTCAGGTGAGCTATGAACCGCCAGAAGGGATCAATGGCTTTGAGATGATTCGATCGCGTTAGGTGAGTGAGCTTTATTACTGCGATCGAAATCTATCTGCCTGAGAAGCATAACTCCATGCAAGTAGGACGATAAAGCTAAGTTTAAAAGATAATGCTATGAATGTATTTCAGTACAGGTAAGGCAACATCTTCAGGATGGAGATATTTTCTGAGCAATACATCAATTGGGTAACGGGCTGCCATGCCCCCACTCATGAACAGTAGAGAACAGTAGAGAACAGTAGAGAACAGTAGAGAACAGTAGAGAACAGTAGAGCCAGTTGTACGAGTCCTGAGCTTTTGAAAAGATGCTGCCATTCACGGGAAAATCCATCATCAATGGGCGGTTTTCTCAGATTTAGACCTGTCGAAAATTTTGGGAACAAACCAGTGAATGCAAGCGTATTCAAACTGGGAAGGATAGACTTGGAAAAATCAAATGCGGTTGTTGGCTGCAATACTGCTGCAATGATTACGAACTCTTTAAACATTTAGCCAAAATCTGCCCTATGGAATCATCGCCCCAACTGATTGCTGCGCCGGAAACCGCTTCTGCCCAGGCTCGCCAAACTCGTCAGCAGTTTGCTAACCCAGAAGACTATCTTTCCTATGAACTGGGTCAGGCAGTTCGTGAACTACCTCCTTTATATACCCGTCTGGTTGCAGCAACCCTCAGTGCGATCGTTTTTGGCACCATCGGCTGGGCCCATTTCAGTCAGGTGGATGAAGTGGCTGTAACGCAGGGAGAACTGATTCCTTCAACCCAAATCCGACCCATCCGGGCCCTAGAGGGTGGATTAATTGGTGATATTCGGGTAAAGGAAGGAGACTATGTACAGCAGGGAGATGTCCTGATTGTGCAAGATCCCCAACTGCCTCAGGCAGAGGTCGATCGGCTGGAGGCATCGGCAGAGCTAATTCGGCAAGACATTGCGCGGTTAGAGGCAGAGCAGTCTGGTCAATCCTTTACTGGAAATGCCTCAAAGGATCAGCTTTTGGAAGCTCGTTTGCGGGAGTATGATACCCGTCGTTCGGCTGCCGAAGCGGATGCCCAACGCTATCAAGCAGGAATTAGTGAGGCTCAAGCCCGTCTGGCTCGTCTACAAGAAAATTTAATTAACGCTCGATCGACCCTGGCAACGGCCCAAGAGCGGGAACGGACACTGCGAACTCTGGTTGAGGGGGAAGGGGCAGTTCCTCGGTTTGACTACCTGGAGGCTAAAGATCGGCTAACGCAGGCCCAAGACCAGGTGAGTTCTTTAGAGCAAGAAATTGCGGCACAACAGCAAGCCATTCGGCAGGCAGAGCAGGCGTACCAAGCCTCCCAGCAAATGTTAGAGCGGGTTGGAGCCGAGCGGCAAAGCGATATTTTGTCTCAACTGAGCCAACGACGGGAAGAACTGGCCAACCTGGAAGGGCAGCTAAACCAGGCAAAAATTCGGACGGATGGGCAAACCATTACCGCCCCAGTTGCTGGACGGATTTACAACCTGCAAACCAGCATGGCAGAGCGATCAGTGGCTGCGGGCGAAGAATTGATGTCGATCTTGCCGGAAGGGCAAGACTTGATGCTAGAGGTGAAAGTTCTAAACCGCGATATTGGCTTCATCCAAGAGGGGATGCCCGCCAAGGTGAAAATTGCCACCTTTCCCTTCCAGGAGTTTGGCACAATTAGCGGCGAAGTCGTTCACATCAGCCCGAATGCTGTTGTTGATAAAGATCTGGGCATGGTTTTCACAGCGCGGGTACAAATCGATCGGACGAATGTGTATGTGCCAACGCAGAACCGGGAAGTGGAACTAGTGCCAGGAATGACCGCATCGGCTGAAATTGTGACTCGTCAACGATCGGTGCTGACTTTCTTATTGGAACCCATCACCCGCCGCTTTAGCGAAGCTTTTTCCACCCGGTAATTTGCATTCCAAGAATTGCTTCTCCAGAAAATTGGGTTGACAGTGGGAAACCCGATCGCATTAAAAATACGTGTCAACCCAACTGATCGTTTGAATTAAGAGATCCAATGAATTCAGAGATCTGAGAACGTCATCAAATCAGGGATGCAAAGCCAATCATTGAGCTTAAACCATTCAAAAAGCTGAGCCTCAACCATCCAATCTAGATCTGAGGGTGAACAAGGCAAAAAGCGAAAGGCTCTAATAGAAAAACTTAGAGACGGAAACACCTGTAAACTTGCGGGAACACCTGACAACTGGACGACAATTCTTCACAGAGTTTGTTCTGTCTACTGGTAAAGACACACATAACGAATATCAGACGTACGCTCAGGGTCGATCGCATTCATGGCAACCGGGGTTAAGTCAATAATATGCCCCCCAACCCAAGGGCCCCGATCGTTAATGCGGACATCCACAGATAAACCCGTATCCTGATCGACAACCGACACCCAGCTACCAAGCGGAAGCCAGGGATGCGCTGCCGTTAACCCGCCTGGGTTATATTCTTCTCCGTTTGCAGTAATGCCCGGATGATCGTAGTAAGTGGCAGTACCGCATTCGGTGGCTGCACTCACAGGGGCAACGGCACCCATACAGGTGACACCCGACACGGTCAATACTTTCAGCGATGTCAAAACGTGTTGCATCATGAGTCTTAACTATGACTAGGTGGACAAATGCTTCCCCAAGGTGTCATAGTGCATCGACCAGAGCCTCTAACTAAAGGCGTAGCATACGCAAAGTTTTCTGTTAGTTTAAGTTTTTGTAAAGGCAGCCCTGGAAATATAAAATTTTTAGAACTTTTTCTCTTGTTAAGCTACGATAAAGAGCTTGACAACTAAGCGATTTTGCTGATTTTCGGCTGATTTTGCTGAATTTAGCCTTTAGCTAAACGCAGTGCGAATCACTCTTTCGCCAGGATTACGATCGACTGCTGATTTTCCTAAATCTCGTACCACAAACGATCGTTGCAGCCAGCGATCGAATCCGTCGTAGCGAGGGGTAAAAGACGATCGACCATGTACGGTGCGGCGATTGTCAATACAAAGCAGATCCCCTGTATCCAACTTGACGCTTTGATAAACTGACGAAATTGCTGCTTGCAGGGCCTCAAGGGCTGCTTTCGCATCTGGCGTGATTGCTTCCATTAAATCTTCGTCGTAATTCAGGAATGGATCATTCCGGTTGCCATGCAGCACAGGTAAAACTGGCCCATTGCCTTTAACGGTGTGGAGATTGCCAAAGGAGTAATCAATTCCAGTTTGGTAGAGCGGTTGAAACAATAGTTCTCGATGTTGCTCTGAAATGAGCGGCAAGGCATGGGTAATGCTGGCATAGGTGGTTTCTGCTCTGCGATCGTGGTCAGGGCGCAGGCAAAAAAGCAGCAAATATTCTGGGGCGTAGGGATGAAAAACGGTTTCTCGGTGAAACTGGAGCCGTGTCTTGGAACCGCCCGAAGACTGAATTTGTTCTTGCTCTTTGACCGGAGCTAAATTCTGAAATAAATCACCGTTTTTTTCCTGAATATAGGACACTAGATGTCCGAGCCGACTACCAATCATCGCTAAACAGCGTTCACTGACATAGGTTTTTTTCTCTTCAGATCGTTGGGCATTGGGTGGCGTATGAACGTGGTAAAGACCTGGATCGATCGGCAATCCGCGCAGCAGCAAAATTCCGTCTGGATTGGCCCGCACCTGAAACTCTAACAAGGCTCGTCGAACGAAACGCGGCATTTCATCGGCCCGCATTTCACAATCAAACAAAAATTCTTCTGTATCAATGTAAGGATTTGTGCCAGGAGCAAGGAACAAGTCCATGGTTGCCTCGTCAAACGATCGACAATCAACCGATCGACAATCAACGCCCTGCATTCCTGGGGAGACTGACCTCGCGTGAAGATGTTGCATTGCCATCTCCTTTGAAGATTCTGATGAAGATTCTGATTATTTCTACAGATATTGATGGAGATATTTAAGATGACAAGTATCCGCTAATACCAGATTAACAATGAAAATAAAATAGGGTGTACAACTAGCACACCCTACATCACTACTCACCTATTCAACGGATGATCTGAGCTTTGTTCAATCAAATCGCTCTAACTGCAACTGAACCCCGATCGATTTCTATCGAGTTCGATTCTTGCCACTTTGATTGCGCTTGTCTACGACGACAACTTCCGGATCACCGTCTGCATCAATGTCATGGGCATCAGTCACCGTTCCCGTTGTGTGTGGACGATCGGTTGTAACCGTTCCTGTACCTGTAACAGGTTGGCCTGGAGTAGGTTGCCCTGCCGCAATGGATTGATCGGCATCTGCTAGATCAGGTGCATCGTAAATGTTGAAGTCTGTTACGTTTCGATCGCGCAGAATCGACTCAACCCGCTTTAGCTCGGCTTCAGTGCCGCTTACCATTAGCAAGTATTGTCCTGCCTTGACGCGATCGTTGTACATATTGGCATGTTCTTCAGGAATGCCCAATCCGACCAGCGCACCCACAATACCACCCGCAGCAGCACCAATTCCAGCACCCGCCAGCGTAGAAGCAAGCGCGTTAATTTCAGCACCTGCGGCTAAGATAGGGCCAACGCCTGGAATTGCCAGTACACCCAGTCCGACCAGCAGACCGCCAATACCACCTAATACTGTTCCGGTTGAAGCACCAATCCCAGCTCCTTCTTGCGCTTCGTTATCTCCTCGGTCTGTGATTTCTTCTGCGCCCTCAACGTTTTCAACGTGCCGTGCAATCAAGGAAACCCGATTCATGTCATAGTTCGCATCCTTAAGGGCACGAAGGACGGCTTCAAGATCCTCACGTCGCTCAAATACGCCTACAGCGCGTTTGTAGATGCCTCGACCTTGAGTACGTTCTTGTCTTTGTGTTTGGTTAACCATATGGGTTCCTTCGCTTGAATTCAACAATTTCAACAACTTGAAGGACAATTTGTGTCCATTTTCTTGCTTTGAAGCAAGCCGATTTTGGGTGACGAGATACTGCGATTAACTACCCGGAGCCGGATCAACAGCTGAAGGATAAACGCCATCTACAACAATCACCGGGCGGTTTTCATAGCGAGCTAAAAACTCTTGCAGTTGAGCATCATCCCAGCCCAAGTTTGCTTCTCGTAAGAGTTGCTCATTTGCTTGTTCTGCTATGCCCGTCACCGCAACATTTTCACCTTCTTCGATCGGCACACCTTCCAAATACTCATCAACCCCGATCGCCAACACACCAACATCATTTGCCCATCCTTCTTCATATAAAGCAAATGCATTGTTTGTTTCTTCTAAGAGTCTGACGTTTCCTTCTACCGCGATCGCTTGATCTGCAAAGTATCCTTCAGGCGCGTTATAGAAGGTTTCAGGGTTAGGGGCAAGTGCCATCGAAGCGGCAACAATCACTGGCTGATCTTCATACTCTGCGTATAGATTTCTATCTAAAGAAATGCCATACTGGCTTTCAATTTCATCAGCCGAAAAACGCTCTACTGTACCCGTTGCTTGAATGGGAATATTGGGATCGGGAAGCACAAAGGGGACACCAGTATTATTGATGATGAGAACAGGTTCGCCCGTATCAGCCTCAACAATAAAACCATCTTCTCCGATCGTATCTTCTACAATGTTTCTTACTGTAATTTCTTGCCCAATTAAAGATGCAGTATCTTCAGAAACATCTTCGGTTGTAACGGTTGTGTCTGCTTGCTGAGTAGGAATGTTACAAGCAGGAAGCAATAAGGCTGCTAAGCCAAGGGTGACCGCCCCTAGCTTAAATCCTGTTCTTCTGTTCTGATAGTGAGAACGACGATCGTATCTTTTCTGCATAACTTTTTTCTCCAATTTCGCTGCTAGCAGATGCACCAATTTTTGACGGTATTCGATACGATATCGGGCGGTACAATCTGGAATAATCGTTTGAGTAAATGCCCGATCGGGCAACCATTACACCTATGCAAAGCAAAACAGCATACCAAACAACAGATATTCCGAACAAACCATTACAAGCCAATCGCTTTAGTTCATCTTGCTAGCTATCACACCTAGCCAATCACCTACTTTTCTTATCAACGCATCAACCTTCAGTTTCGCAGACTAGCAATAAATTGAAATTGCTATGAAAAATCGATGCTTTCTTCTCTGAACAGGTTATGGATAGGTAAATCGTTTACAATGCTCACCTGAATAGGCAAAACACTTCAACTAGCCATTAAGTAAAGATTACCTTTGATGTTGGAACGCCTACCTCTATCAACAGAGTGACATCACTGTTTGACTTAATGCAGACATTCTCAATAAGTGAAAATCCAAAAAAATGCTGCTACTTTATGGGATTAGATATGCCTTTTAGAGAGCTTAACTCGCAGAAGTTAAACTGCATCTTCTGCTTTTGGTTTTAATGTATTCAATTTGTGTTAATAATCACGTTTAACGAGCAGTTCACTTCCCCAAACTACATCTATTACCCATCCTAAAGATAGACTTTTGTCAAGATAAAAACGTGACTTGATTACAATTTTTCTGGCTCAACACCAAGCGATCGAAGCTATTCTTACAACGATTCTTTTTTGTGTTCTGTCATTTCAGCCTGTTGGCGACCTTGTTCAATCCATCCTTCAGTATGTTGCCGAGCGATCGTTTCGTTCTGCAAAGCTCATAACAACCGGAAGTACAACTGTATGATTCTTTATCATGGGAATATCACAGTGATGCGATCGGCTGCATCTGCATTTTTGTCAAGTTTACAAACTGAGTCACAGTCAGCAGAACTCTAGAATCCCTAGAATCTCCCAAAGAACAGCAGACAAAGCTTTAGAATTTTGCAAGGAAAGCACATAGGAATATAGGAACGCCGCATGGACATTAAGCATGGATTTGTTGGCACAGTTGGCAATACTCCATTAATCCGCCTGAACAGCTTCAGCGACGAGACGGGGTGTGAAATTCTGGGAAAGGCCGAGTTTTTGAATCCTGGGGGTTCTGTGAAGGACAGAGCCGCTTTGTACATCATCAAAGATGCAGAAGAGCAGGGTTTGTTGAAACCGGGTGGCACAGTCGTTGAAGGGACGGCAGGCAATACTGGAATTGGCTTAGCCCACATCTGCAATGCCAAGGGCTATAAGTGTCTAATCATCATCCCTGAAACCCAATCTCAGGAAAAAATGGATATGCTGCGAACCCTGGGTGCAGAAGTGCGCCCGGTGCCCGCCGTTCCCTATCGCGATCCCAATAACTATGTCAAACTGTCGGGCAGAATTGCCGCAGAAATGGAAAATGCGATTTGGGCAAACCAGTTTGATAACTTGGCAAACCGTCGATCGCATTACGAAACTACCGGCCCGGAAATTTGGGCCCAGACGGATGGAAAGATTGATGCCTGGGTTTCAGCCACCGGGACAGGCGGCACCTACGCAGGTGTGTCGATGTTTCTGAAGGAGAAGAATCCCAATGTGCAGTGTGTGCTGGCAGACCCAATGGGCAGTGCTTTATACAACTATTTCAAAACTGGCGAATTAAAGATTGAAGGTAGTTCCATCACCGAAGGAATTGGGACGAGCCGCATCACCTCAAACCTGGAGGGTGCCCCGGTTGATGACTCAATCCGCATTGACGATCAGGAAGTCTTGCGGGTGGTTTACCAACTCTTACACAAAGACGGTCTATTCATGGGCGGTTCCGTCGGCATTAATGTAGGGGCTGCGGTGGCGGTCGCCAAAAAACTTGGCCCCGGACACACGATCGTCACTGTCCTCTGCGATGGCGGTGGGCGGTATCAGTCTCGTTTATATAACAAAGAGTGGTTGGCTTCTAAGGGACTGGGGGTGGAATAGGGAATAGGGAGTGGGGAGTGGGGAGTAGTCCGATCGTTCTGTATCGCAGGCATTTTGCTGGCTGAATTTGGACGGGCAAGATGCCCATCCCACAGGATGAAGTCCATTCATGGAGGTTAGAAATTTAATTGGGTCATTGCGATTGGCAATCATCCCTCTGGCAGGCAAGATGCCTGCGCTACAGATTACCGATGATTTGCTTAACTTCCATAAATGGACTAAAACCCTTTCCCAGCCTGATTTATCGGACTTTTTCAGGTAGCCCGCGATCGATCCCAAAAGCAATTACAGATCTATGCTGGGATCAGGTTCAACACCCTCACTCCCCACTCCCTACTCCCCACCCGTGAACGATTCCAAAACAGTTCTTATCTGCCAGCACAATGCCTGCCGAAAGGTTGGTGCTGCTGCTGTTTTAACTGCGTTTGAAGCAAATTCGCCACCTCCTATCCAGATTCAGCCCGTTCGCTGTTTAGGACAGTGTGGGAACGGCGCAATGGTGCTGATTTTGCCAGAGCAGGTTTGGTACGATCGCGTTCAGCCTGACGAAGTGCCCATCATCATCGATCGCCACCTCAAAAACGGCAAGCCCATTCAAGCCATGCTCTACAAAAAATTCCACCCCAGCTAACCCCTCCCGTACAGACGTGAAAATTCGCGTCTCTGCCGCACAAACATGAAAATTCGCGTCTCTGCATTCACTCTCCAAAGAAATCTTTAACTGAACGATTTACCCAGATCCCATATAATGCTACGTTCCTTTCTGGGGTGGATCGTCAACGATTACCGTCGGTTTCGCTGCTCTCAGCCACCTGTAGCAATAGACAGAATGGTTTGGACAGTTCTCCGTATTCCCAAATTTATCCGCTGATTGGACTCGGTTACTTCAACCGTCCTAATCCAACTATCCGTTGCCATACATTCAGGAAAATTCAGTCATGACAACTGCCACATCAACCTTTCCGATCGACCTCGGTGCTTACAAGCAAATCACGCTTGATCCTGCCAATTCGACCTTAACAAACGAGCAACGAGAAGCCCTTAAAGCCAATATTCAGCTTTGTCGAGATGCGATCGTTTTCTTCACTGCCACCGGAGCCGCAAGGGGCGTGGGTGGTCATACGGGCGGCCCTTACGATACCGTGCCGGAAGTAATGATTTTAGATGCCCTGTTCCGGGGGAATCCTGACAAATTTGTGCCGATTTTCTTTGATGAAGCCGGACACCGGGTTGCAACTCAATACCTGATGGCAACGCTGGAAGGGGCCCTTCCTGCCGAACAACTGATGAACTACCGGATGGCAGGCTCCACGCTGCCCGGACACCCAGAGTTGAAGCTGACTCCAGGCGTGAAATTTAGTTCTGGACGGTTGGGGCATATGTGGCCCTATGTCAACGGTGTGGCAATGGCGAATCCGGGGAAAGCAGCTTTTTGTTTAGGGTCTGATGGCTCTCAGCAGGAAGGAAACGATGCGGAAGCGGCTCGGTTGGCAGTGGCACAGCACCTCAATGTTAAGTTGCTGATCGATGATAACGATGTGACGATCGCCGGACACCCCTCCAAGTATTTGCCTGGTTTCAGCGTTAAGCAAACCCTGGAAGGTCATGGGGTGAAGGTGTTGGAAGGAGATGGTGAAGACCTAGATGGACTGTACGCCCGAATTTGTGAGGCAATCAACACGCCTGGCCCCGTTGCTGTCATCAGTAAACGCCCGATGTGTCCCGGAATTGAAGGGTTGGAAGGCTCCAATCACGGGCATGATGTGATTTCGGTAGACCTGGCACTGAAGTATCTGGAAGGAAAAGGACGCACGGCTGCCGTTGAATATTTGAAAGGAATTGAGAAACCCAAAAATGACTACTCTTTCCTGGGAGCGGGTGATAAGTGGGGATCAAACCGCAACGTGTTTGGTGAGGCGGTGGTGAAAATCCTGGATGGCATGAGCGAGGAAGACCGCAAAGCCAAAGTCATGGTGATTGACAGCGACCTGGAAGGCTCCTGCGGGTTGAAAAAAATCCACGATGCCCATCCTGAAATATTTATTCCTTCCGGCATTATGGAGCGGGGCAACCTGTCGGCGGCGGCTGGTTTTGGCATGGAAGCAGGCAAACAGGGGATTTTTGCCACCTTTGCCGCCTTCCTGGAAATGTGCATTTCCGAAATCACAATGGCGCGGCTAAACTACTCCAACCTTCTGTGCCACTTCTCCCACTCCGGCATCGAC
>PVWD01000243.1 GCA_003003615.1 filamentous cyanobacterium CCP2
GAGGGAGGCAATATGTTACGCCTGTACGGTGAGAAATAGTTTTTCTTTGCTAACGATTATTTAATGTACGCATCGCACCCTCGTTTCGCAATAGGTCGTAACCCTCGATCGGTTTTGATTTTGCCGCTTTTGGTTTATTCATCTTCGACCACTGCATCAACCTCAATCTCAACCAGCATTTCTGAATTGGCTAAACGGCTCACTTCCACCATCGTATTCACCGGGCGAATGTCGTGGAAGAATTCATGATGCCCTTTGGCAATCTGTTCCCAGTCGTCCATGTTGGCAACATAAACGCGCGTTCGGACGACATCACTCAGTTGGGCATGAACGGCTTGCAGAGCTGACTCAATTTTTCGCAAAATGTATACCACTTGTCCGTAGGGATCGTTGGGATGTTGAATCTGCCCGGTGGTATCGGCGGCAGTGGTTCCGGCAACAAAAACCAGATTGCCTACGCGGATAGCTCTTGAGTAGCCTGCGATCGACTCCCAAGGGGTTCCAGAGGAAATTTGCTGACGTTTCATAGGTAATATCCGTACTCATCATTCAACCGTAGAATAGGCGAAAATGGGGATGTTTCCTGGATATGTCAGGATTTATTTTCCTGCCACACCAGACAACCTTCACTGAATTGTAATGAGCCAATGACTAAGGGTAGTCCTTCGACTGGGTTGACGCGCCTGAGTTTGCAAAATGTCCATGTTGACCGTGCTCGATCGAGCTTGAAGCAAACCATTAACCGCTATGTTCACCAAGTCCGGCTCAAACGGCGCAGTCCTGAAGCAGTCGAGCTACAAGCCGCCCTCAAAACCGACCTCGATCGGCTGTCCATAACGCTGGACAAGTTAAATAGTACGCTGTTCAAAATTGCGGTGTTTGGGTTGGTCAGCCAAGGGAAATCTGCCGTTGTTAATGGGTTGCTGGGGCAAAAAATCCTACAAACCGGGCCGCTGCATGGAGTGACACAGTATCCGCGATCGGTGTATTGGTCGGCAGCAGGGGGGCAGGTTCAGGTGGAATTAATTGACACGCCCGGACTAGACGAAGTGGGCGGTGAACTGCGGGCAGGCATGGCGCGCGAGGTCGCTGAACAGGCAGATTTGATCTTGTTTGTGATTTCTGGAGATGTGACGCGCACCGAATATTTTGCTCTGCGGGAATTACAGGCTGCCTGCAAACCCATCGTGATTGTTTTTAATAAAGTCGATCTTTACCCCGATCTAGACCAGCAGACGATTTACCTGAAGCTAAAAGAATTATTTGCCCGCCAAGGGGAACGCGATCGGCCGTTTTTCACCGCTAATGACATTGTGCTAATTGCCGCAGAACCTTCTCCGGTGGAAGTTCGGGTGGAATGGGCCGATGGCAAAGTCACCCATGAGTGGGAGTCGCCTCCGCCCGAAATGGATGCCCTTAAGGAGAAGTTACTAGAAATTTTGAACCATGAGGGCCGATCGCTCTTGGCACTGAATGCCCTCCGCCAAGCCAAAGAAGCTGAAGCATCGATCGCCCGCAAAACCATTCGGCTTCACCAGTCCGATGCCGAAGATCTGATCTGGAAATATACCAAGTGGAAGTCGATCGCCGTTGCAGCAAACCCGATCGCCGTTCTGGATTTATTAGGCGGAGCCACCACAGACTTGCTGATGATTCGGGCATTGGCGCGGCTGTATGGTTTACCGATGACCCGTTACGAAGCCGGAACCCTCCTGAGAGCCATCTTGTTTAGCTCTGGGGGGCTGCTACTCGGAGAATTGGGAAGCGGCTTATTGCTGGGAGCAGGCAAAAGTGCGGCTGCGGTTACTTCCGTATTTGACAGTGCCTCTGGCGTAATGGCCTACGGAGCGAGTGCCGTTGCCCAAGCGACCCTAGCTGGCTATGGTAGTTATCGGGTTGGCAAGGCAGCCCAAGCTTACCTGGAACAAGGCTGCACCTGGGGGCCCCAAGGAGCCAACACCGTCATTCAAGAAATCCTCAGCCAAATCGATCGCGATGCTATACTCTATCGCCTACGGCAAGAGTTGACTCCTTAGGAAGGGCTGAGAGACGCAAAAAAAGGAAGCGATCCCTCAATCCTGCTTTGTCCTCAATCGCTGCCAGGGCACATTCGGATTGGCAGCTAAATGGAGTGCAACGGCCCGCGCCCCGTGTTGGTTGATGTGGCTGGGATCAGCGAAATACCGATTCTGCGTCAGATCGGGAGACTGGTTGAGGTTGAGGAAAGTGAACGATCGCTGCTGAGCAAGTTGCTGCATGTGCTGGATGAATTGGCGTTCATAGGACTGCCGAATTGAATCCATGTAGTCTTGGGTGAGGGGTAAGTTCACAATGACAAGGGGAACATCATGCGATCGGGCAAATTCTGCAACGGCGATCGTAGAGGCGGTTTGTTCCTGCCCTAGGGCAAAAGGCACATAATCTGCATCAAAATTACCAGAAACTCTGGGATACTGGCTGTAGTAGGCGGCTGGGTCAAACTGCTCTGTAATCGTCTGAAAGCCATACATATCCAGATCAGCGGAGATAGTTTGCTGCACTGATTCGGTCAGGGTTGAGGTGACGATCGACTGTTCCGTTGAGGCAGTGAGGATAGGGGAATCCTCGTACAAGCGAGATGGAATAGGACGATCGCCTTGGCTCAGTCGTCGATATCCTTCAGAACCAACAATTTCGCGATAGGTCAAATCGGGTCGTCCGTCGTTGAATGCCCTTAACCCGTCTCCCCAAATGATCAGCTTTGGCAAATGATCATCCGTCAGCACCTCATTCAGCAAAACATCAATCACCTGGGCGGTGGCCCCATTAATGCCAAAGTTAAATACTTTAACGCCTGAATAACCCTGGGCCTCTAAGCCTTCCTGGAGGGCAAGGGGATCAATGCCTTGCAGCGATCGTGAACTGCCCACAATCAACACATCTGGTGTGCCATAGGTTCGCAAGTAGCGAGAATAAATTTGCAGTTCCTCATCCAACCGTTGACTATTGAATGATGGAAAATCGTAGGGCGGCAGGAGCAAATCGGGCAGGAGCAGGGGCGGCAATGGCAGAATCAGGCTGGAAAAGAGCGGAGCATCAATGGTGGGAAACTCTGCCTCAGACGAACGAACAGCCGTCTGTGGAGTGGCTTCTGGTTCTGGTGCTTCTGTTTCAGCCAGATTTGGTTCTATGTTCGCCTTGGTCAAGTCCCGGTGCAGCTTTTCATTTAAAGCGCGGTCTTCTGCCAAGGCGGTCGCCCCAAGGTAAACCCCGGTCGCCAATAAACCGCAAGGAATCAGTAACTTCAACAACATATTTACCCTGACTCTCCGCAATCGTTATCAACAATCGCTGATTAGTGAATTCAAAGCTCAGAAAAAAGCTCAGAAAAAAAGCTGAAAAATTAAAGCTCAGAAAATTTACGTACAGCAAGCGGCAATCTTAAACTAACTTTAAGAACGTTGCTAGGTCAATCAAATCAACTTGCTAAACCCAAAAATCAAAAAGTGCCAGGTATATTTCTCTGCACCACTCTAGAAGCGACATTTGTCGGGTGTATCCCACTTTTGCATTTGCATGATGGATAGTTCCCTGGCAGACAAGATGCCTGCGCTACGGAAATCGATCCATTTGCATCAATGGGATGCTCCCCATTTGTCGGCAGGCAAACACACGAAAGAAAAAATTGCTGCTAATCACTGCTGAAGGCGGCGTTATCGATAACAACCTGCTGCTTGTGACACTACCGTATCCATAGTAATTGCAGTCTACGAAAGCACGTCGCCACTCTCCCAACCTTCATTCAATCTTTGAACGATCCGGAAAGCAGAATAACGCAGGAAATATGAAGATCTGTTAAAGATAGAATAAAACTTTAAAAAACCAAAAACCCTGGTATGGCAACCTTCCGTTAATTACACCTAACTCTTTTCCTTGCTTCGTGAACCCTTTCTAAATGCTTTGGCTGAATTCGCTAGGTAGCCTAGAAATGTCACCTGTTCTCCTCACACCTATTTCCGGTATACCTATGGATGCCATTAGCGACCCGTTTAAGCGAGCCAACTATTTAATTCGGAAAGCCCACTATACCCACTGGCACCGTACACAAAGCAAACAGCAAATTCTACGATCGCAGCTTGGTTTTAATGATATTGCCTTCTCTCGCCCTAAAGCCTGCGTTGGCTGCGAAAACTACCATGGTGTTGCCTATGGTCATCGTCAAGAAACCCGCACAGTTCTAGTTTGTGGAATTCATGCTTACGGCTGGCAGGAGGAGATGCCCTGTCCAGACTGGACTGGAAGAAAAGCGTCCTCAAACCAGTAAGATCCTACTGAGAAGGTTTTGAGGATATCTTGAACATGCTGAAGCGAATTGCAGCAGTATTGCTGGTTGTGCTGAGTCTGAGCTTGCAGAGTTGCGCTTCGGCGACAGCCAGTTTGGTGAACTACACCGATAACTATGATGGATACGAGTTCTTGTATCCGAATAGCTGGGTGGCAGTGGATGTAAAAGATGGCCCCGATGTGGTGCTGCATGATTTGATTGAAGAAACTGAAAACGTTAGCGTTGTAATTAGCCCGGTTCCAGAAAATAAAAGCTTAGAAGAACTGGGAACGCCAACTGATGTGGGATATCGCCTGTCTAAAAATGCGATCGCCCCTCCCGGATCAGGACGGACAGCCGAATTGGTGAATGCGGTATCGCGGGAAGTGGATGGGATAACGTACTATTTGCTGGAATATGTTGTGCAGCTACCCAATCAAGTCCGCCATAACCTGGC
This sequence comes from filamentous cyanobacterium CCP2, assembly GCA_003003615.1. GTDB lineage: Bacteria > Cyanobacteriota > Cyanobacteriia > Elainellales > Elainellaceae > Egbenema. The sequence goes on from PVWD01000243.1 coordinate 4,761, forward strand.
AAGTGTAGCAGTTCGACGAGGGCAACTCTTCACCTTAAACCTTTCTACGACTGAGAGACGCTGGGAAAAGATCCAGGATACGTTCTACAAAGTCGTTGAGTCTTTCTCGGTTTATTAACTTGCTTAATTGAAATTAAGTGGGTAAATCTAGCCCCAGGAGCGATCGTTCTGCGGTGTCCAGTCCTTTTCCCTGGATCAGTACCCCAAAATTGCCGAGTCCCATGGGGTTTATCAGGGCGTGGAGGCTTTCGCGGCGGCGGAGCAGATCTTGCAGGGGGATGTCAGAGGGGGCAGTGGACAAGCTGGCAATGCGATCGCCCAGTCCTAGGGCCATCAAAAATAGTCCTTGCTGTGTAAAACCGATGGTTTCTAAACCGAATTGCTGACCATACTGCTCCAGGGCTGTGAAATCAACGTGGGCCGTGATGTCTTGCCGCCCGATTGCCCGATACGGATCAGAGTGGTGAGCGTGTTGATAGTAGCATTGGAGCGTCCCTTGGGTGCGGGCAGGGCTATAGTAACGCTGTGCAGGGTAGCCATAGTCGATGGTGAGCAAGTAGCCCCGTTGGAGGCGATCGGCAACGGTGGAGAGCCAGTCCAAGGCGGCCAGGTTTACTTCAGTGCGGTAGCCCTCTGGGTAGCGGTCTGAGGGCAAAGGAATATCCACTTGCTGGAAATACTCCATAATCCGAGGGGTTGAAAGTGCAGCCAGACATTCAGCGAAACTCGACCCCTGATCCCCAACTCCTGCCCCCTCATGTCCAACGGTCACATAGACTTCCTGCAATTCTCCTGATTCGACTGCCACCTGATGCACCGGAAACGCATCCACTAGCTCATTGGAAAAACAGCAGCCCACGATCGACCGGGAAGGAATCTCATCCCAAGAACACCAGCGTAAATGATTCCAGGATTTTGTTAGCCCCTGAAGGCGGCGTTGCTGCTCGGCAATTAAAGCAGAGGTTTTTTCCACCACCACATATTCCAATGCTTCAAAACACTCAAAATGATGCCGATGCAAATAGCGCAGAATATCCTGCACTAGCAAGCCCTGTCCGGCTCCCATTTCCACCAGCGTAAAGGGAAAAGGGCGATCGAGCCGTTCCCACATTTGGGCAAACTGCCGAGCCAGGAGTTCACCAAAATCTGCTCCCAGGTGAGGGGAGGTGAAAAAATCATCCTGAATGCCGCCCAGAGCCTGCTTCGTCGAGTAATAGCCATGCTGAGGATGGTAAAGGGCTAAGTCCATGAACTCCGCAAAGGTGATGCGGTGCTGGGGATGTTCAGCGATGCGCTGGTGAATGATTTGACAAAGTTTAGGGTTGCTATCCGCAAGGGACACCGATGAAGCCATATCGCGTTTATGAAGTTATGTCTGATCGGAACACGAAAAATGTCAAACCTTTACGAGGCAGCAGTTTGGACAACCAGCGGTAAATAGGTTCCTTTGCTGTATGCCCAGGCAATGCCATCGGGATCACGGAAACGCGACCAATCGCTAAAGTCGGGAAGGCGTTTTTTGTGCCGCAAAATGCTAGGAGTTGTGTTTAGGCGTTGAGCGAGCTCGCGAGTGGAGAGCCGCGTTTGGGAAGGGTCATCTACACTTTCTAAGAGGGAAAGATAGGCATCCCAAAAAATTAAAATGCCAACAAGGAGAATAAAAATAACAGACTCTGGACGCTTCAAGAAGTCAGGAGCTTCAGAGGTGGTCTGGGAGGATTGCGGGGCTTCATCGTCCGTGAAGGGATCAAACAGCCCCGTTGGGGTATCTACTTTAACCGTGCTGTTGGGATCTGCCGTCTCCACAGCGGGCTGTAGGTGAACGAGTTGCCGCCAGGCTGAATTTGGCTGACCTTTCTGCCGACCGTAAATCATGAGCTTGCTGTACTCCACCTCCAGCGTGGCAATACTATCGCAGGCAAAGGCAACCGCTTCGTCCTGTTCTGGAAGTTGTTCAGCCTCAAACAGAATATGCAAAATGCCCCCATGTTCTTGCACTCGGATATTCACTCCCTTGGGACGAGTGATGCAATTCATGAGGGTGGCGATCGCCCGTGGATCACCCTGTTGCGCTATTGCCAAAATCACTTGAGCAGACATGATTTTATCTCTAGAAGTGCATTCATCTGGAGGTGCATTGAAGAAGCAAGGAGAGCGATGCATCTGCCCTAATCCAATGTTGTTAACAGAGTAGTTATTGCATTCACCACTCGTTGGGCAGAACCGACAAAAAACGATCGATCGATCGTTTCCAAGGTATCACTTGGTTGGTGGTAGTGGGGGTTACGAAAGTTAGCAGTATCTGTGACTAAAACGGCTCCAATTCCTTTGCGCCAAAAGGGGACATGATCGCTCCGCATTAGGTCAGGGGTCAAGCGTCCAAAGGTTGGCACTGCTAAGGTTAGAATTTGCGGCAAGGTGATTTGTGCCGTTTGTTCAGAAGGGTTTGCTGAAAGGCTATCCTCTGAAAAACTTTCAATTAAAAAGGGGCTACCCTGGTCGCCAATCACTGCTAGAAAATCACCGCGATCGGTGGGCGGAGTGATGGGCAAGGGCGGGTAGGACTGGCAACCAGACTCATGGCAGGCATAGCCAATCATATCCAGGACAATCACCCCTCGAAGATTGTCAGCCACTTCTTCGGCAAAAGCAATGCTGCCTTCCAGCCCCGTTTCCTCCAAATCAAAAAAGGCCAGTTGTAACGTGCGAGGAGTGGGCTGTTGTCCGAATAAGCGGGCTGCCTCTAAAACTGTGGCCACCGCAGTGGCATTATCATCAGCTCCAGGCGATCGTTCTACAGTGTCGTAGTGGGCTGCCAGTAAAACGGTTCCGGGGATTGGCTCGGTTCCAGGTCGCTCAGCGTAGAGGTTGATGCCCGCTTCAAAGGGTTGGGTTTGTACTGTCCACCCTGCTGCCTCCAAGGATTGACGAATGTAGTCACGGGCCCGACTGCGATCGGCTTCGGTAAACCGCCTGAAGGATAGAGCTTCCACATCAGTCAGAAGCCGCTGAGCATCAACAGGGGGAGCCGCCAGAAACCCATTACCCGTTGGCAATGTCGTTTGATAGCTGGATGCCGTTGTGTCTGCCGATCGTTGATTAAGATTCGACCCGATTAGCGCGATCGCAATCACAACCCCCAACAACACTGACCAGACCCACTGCTTTCTCATGATTTCCGATTTTGATAGTCAGAAAGAAAAATTGGGTAACTGGCAGAGATGAACCCAATTCACTCAAACCAATTACCCTCACCGTCGGGGCAACCCCCAGTCCAAAATTTAAACCAAAGCTCAAAACTTAAAATTGCTTTATCCTGCAATCCGCAGCAGTTCCACATCAAAAATCAATGTAGCATTGGGGGGAATGACACCACCTGCACCACGAGTCCCATAGCCTAACTGCGGTGGAATAATCAGCTTGCGCTGTCCCCCCACCTTCATCGTGCTGATTCCTTCATCCCAGCCCCGAATCACCTGCCCCGTCCCTAACCGGAAGGAAAAGGGGCGATTGCGATCGAGGGAACTGTCAAACTTGGTGCCGTCTTCCAGGGTTCCAGTGTAGTGAACGAAGACTGTTTGTCCGGTTTGGGGCGTTGCACCTTCCCCTTCAACCAGGTCAACATACTGCAACCCAGAGTCGGTCGTCACCACGTTTTGGTCTTCTGTTGTTTGATCATCTTCGAGCATGAGGTCAGATGCTCCTGATTCTGACTGGGCAATAAGAACTGAGGACGGGGTATTGCTTGTAGAGGTCGGCGAATTGGGGAGTTGATCCGCAATGGCATCATTCCCGCGCCCAGTGAACTGAGCAACGACCAAAAAAACAACACAAACCACCATCACGCCAAGGCTGATGAGAATATCCCGCAAGGTAAATCCTCCTCCAAAACTTGCAATCCATTCCCCAGTCTACCGCTATCAAGCCGAGGCTGATGACCTATCGCCAAAGTCGGTTTTCCAGATCCCGAACTTGCCGCTCCAGGCGATCGATCCGTCCCCGCAGTTCATCCATTTCGTTTTGCCGCGCCACTCCTAGTTCTTGGAGCGTGTTTCGGAGTTGCCGTTTCATTTGGGCATCCCAGTTACCCTGTTCAGACCGGAGTTGCTGCATCAGGTCGTTGGCAAAACTGGCGGCTTGTTCTGGATCAAGCTTTCCGTCTTTCACCCACTCATCGCTAACCTCACGGAGCTTATCGGCCACCAGTGAAGTTGTCCCAATTCCAAGCATTAACAACTGCTGAAGAATATTATTGTTATCCATCTTGAGTTCCTTAATATATGCCGAAGACGGCTAGCCAACAGGGTCAATGAAGTTCATGATTAATTTGGCTATTTTCAGCCTACAGTCCTATTCTGGCAAATGATCACGTTATGACAATTGAATGGCTTAAATTCCGAATTGCCCCAGAACTGCGAGAACACTTTGTCCAAAAAGATGCAGAAATTTGGACTCCTTTTCTGGCTCGGCAGCCTGGCTTCATCAGCAAAGAAGTTTGGATTAGCCCAGATGATCTCTCTGAAGTGGTTCAAGTGATTCATTGGGAAACCTTTGAGCAATGGCAAGCGATTCCCGCAGAGGAACTCGATCGCGTTGAAGCCGAGTTTGCTGAAGTTATGGGTGATGTCTATGAATTGCTAGAGTCGAAGCACTATCAGGTGAGAAAGCGGAGTTAGAGATGGGCTAGGATCAAGGGGCATTGAGTCATTCTGATCAGCCATCCCTCAGCCATCCTGTTTTGCCAATGCCTACTTGTCCCCGTTGTCGTCAGTTTGTCGAAGCCCAGGCGGTCACATGCCCCACCTGCCAGTTAACGCTTAAAGCCCACGGTCATCCAGGCATTCCGTTACACCGATCGCCCGGAGAAGAATACCTGTGTGACACTTGCCTGTACCACGAAGACGATTCCTGCAACTTCCCCCAACGCCCCTTTGCCAAGGAATGTACGCTGTACTATAACCCAGCAGACCAAGCCGCTAAGCAGCAAATGTATAAGCCCAAACCGTCTTTGAAGTTTTGGATACGGCGGAACATGGGGCTAATTGCGCTGGTGGGGTTGGTAGTAGTGAGTTTGGTTATTGCAATGCGGCAGTAGGGAGGGGAGAGTAG
>PVWD01000244.1 GCA_003003615.1 filamentous cyanobacterium CCP2
CCAAGGTGGTGGGGTTTTGCACGGTGGCGGGTGGGGCAACGTCCCATGTGGCAATTCTGGCGCGATCGATGGACATTCCAGCAACGGCAGGGACAGAGCCGAGGGTTTTAGATTTGCCTGACGGGATGCCCGTTATTTTGGATGGCAGCAAAGGCAAGCTCCGCCTGAATCCATCGCCGGATGAAATGGAGCAAGTGCAGCAGCGAATCGCCCGCATCAAAGCCAAGCGGGAACGCGACTTCTCCACAAAAGACGAGCCTGCCATTACAACCGATGGCTACCGCATGGAAGTGGTGGCAAACATTGGCAGCCTTGCCGATGCCCAAAAAATGCTCGAAATGGGTGGTGAAGGCGTGGGACTGCTGCGATCGGAATTTGTGTTTATGGAGCGCACCTCTGCCCCAACGGAAGATGAGCAAGCAGATTTATATTCCCAAATTGCGGAAACCTTGGGAGCCGATCGTCCCTTAATCATCCGTACCCTGGATGTGGGGGGTGACAAGCCCCTGCCCTACCTGCCCATCCCCCATGAGGAAAACCCCTTCCTCGGCGAACGCGGCATTCGGATTGGGTTCGATCGCCCAGAAATTCTTCGGACTCAACTCCGAGCCATTCTCCGTGCCTCCAAGGTGGGCAATGTCCGGGTAATGTTCCCCATGATTGCCCGTCTAGATGAATTTCGGATGGCAAAAGCCATGTTGGAGGAAGAACGCGAGAAGCTGGGAGTCGCTCCCATTCCCGTTGGCATCATGGTGGAAATTCCGGCAACCGCAGCGATCGCTGACCAGTTTGCCAAGGAAGCCGACTTCTTCTCGGTGGGAACCAACGACCTGACCCAGTACACCCTGGCAATGGATCGCGGTCATCCCAAACTGGCTCCCTACTGTGATGGTCTAGATCCTGCTGTGCTAACGCTCATTGGTGTGGCGGCCCGTGCGGCAAACAAGCATGGCAAATGGTGTGGCATCTGCGGCGGCATTGGCAGCGATCCACAGGCGGTTCCCTTGCTGATTGGATTGGGAATCAAAGAACTCAGCGTCAGCATTCCTACAATTCCCAGCATCAAGGCGCAGATTCGCGAACTGAGCTATGCCGACTGCCAAAGGTTGGCAGACCAAGCCGTTCAGTCGGATACAGCAGAAACAGTGCGCGGATTGTATCAGGTCAGGGAGGACTAAGGGTTGAAAAATTGTGGGGTGGGAAGATATCCCTGCGAGGACGGGCAAGATGCCCATCCCACAAGACCAAGCCAAGTAGGGTGGGCAATGCCCACAAAGTGAAATACGTTTGCTTTGAAGAGGGGCTAGGGCGATCGGTTCAACTCATTAAAAGGGAAAATATGCGCTTGATCATTTGCGAACACGATGTTGCGACATGGGCGGCAAGCTATGTCCAACAGCGGATTCGAGAATTTGCACCGACAGCGGAACGTCCTTTTGTGTTGGGCTTGCCAACCGGAGGCACGCCATTAGGAATGTATAAGAAACTGATTGAGTTTTACGATCGTAACGAACTCAGTTTTGCACACGTTGTGACATTCAATATGGATGAATATGTGGGGCTACCGGAAGACCATCCCCAAAGCTACCACGCCTATATGTTCAACCATTTCTTTAACCACATCGACATTCCCCATGAGAATGTGCATATTCTCAACGGCAACGCACCGGATCTCGATGCAGAGTGCCAAAAATATGAGGACAGGATCAAAGCCTTTGGTGGAATCGAACTCTTTATTGGCGGAGTGGGCGAAGACGGACACATTGCCTTCAACGAGCCAGGTTCTTCCCTGGAATCGCGCACCCGCATTAAAACCCTGACCTACAGCACCCGCCTTGCCAATGCCCGCTTCTTTGACGATGACATCGATCGCGTTCCTAAATTTGCACTGACGGTTGGGGTGGGAACCATCATGGATGCCCATGAGGTGATGATTTTGGTGCAGGGTTATCACAAGGCTTCCGCACTGGCTCACGCGATCGAGGAAGGGGTGAACCATATGTGGACGGTGTCTGCGTTGCAACTTCACCCTAGAGGCATTGTGGTCTGCGATGACGATGCCACGATGGAACTTAAGGTGAAAACGGTACGGTATTTCCGACAGCTTGAGCAGGAATCTCCGATGTTGGGGAGTAGGGAGTAGGGAGTGGAGAGTGGGGAGTAGGGAGTGGAGAATAGCGAGAATAGGGAATCGGGCGATGTATGCTTTGACGAATTGCACAATCTATACGGGGCAGGAAGAATTAACCGATCGCGCTTTGCTGATTGAGGCAGATCGGATTGTTGATCTCGTGCCTTCCTCTGAACTTGGGGAAAATTGTCCTGCGGTTGACTTGCAGGGAGATGCGATCGCCCCTGGTTTTATTGATCTACAACTGAATGGGTGCGGCGGGGTGATGTTTAATGATGCGATTACGGCTGAAACGCTGGACATTATGCATCAGACTAATCTCAAGAGCGGTACGACCAGCTTTTTGCCGACTTTAATCACCTCACCCGATGCCGATATGCTGGCAGCGTTAGATGTGGTGCAGCAGTATCGCCAAAAATCTCCCCACAATATATTGGGCTTGCATTTGGAAGGGCCCTACCTGAATCCCAAACGCAAGGGCATTCACAACGAGGCATATATTCGTCCAGCCGATCGCACCCTGCTAAAGCGAATTGCCGAGGCAGGATACGAGACGGTGAAGCTGATGACCCTGGCTCCAGAGCAGGTGAACCCAGAGGAGATTCGCTTGTTGGCAGAGGCAGGCATTCGGGTGTCGGCAGGGCACACAAATGCCACCTTTGAGCAGGCGATCGCTGGGTTTGAGGCGGGGGTGAGCATGGTGACGCATTTGTTTAATGCCATGTCTCCCTGGCAGGGGCGGAGTCCGGGCATGGTGGGAGCCGTTTTCAGCCGCGGGGTCTATGCCGGAATCATTGCCGATGGGCAGCACGTTCACTATGAATCAGTCCGCCTGTCGCAGAGGATCTTGCAAAATAAGTTATTTCTCGTAACCGACGCAACTCCGCCGGTGGGAACGCAGATGGACTCGTTTTGGATTGGCGGACAGGAGGTGTTTTACCGGGATGGTAAATGTGTTTCAGCCGATGGCACCCTGGGCGGATCTGCCCTCAGCATGATTGAAGCGATCGCCAACTGTGTGCATCAGGTGGGGTTGCCCTTAGCGGAAGCTCTGCGAATGGCTTCGACCTATCCGGCAGAGGCGATCGGCGTGGATGATATCCTTGGTAAAATTGCTCCTGGATATGTCGCCAATCTGGTAATTTTTGATTCAGCTTTGCAGATCACAGGCATGATCGATCGCGGTCAGTATTTATCCCATTTAGATTTATTTCATCAGGATTTATCTCCAAAAAACCAATTCCATGAACCGTCACCTCCGCATCATTCAACGCTTCAGGGAGGAAAACCATGAACTTCTTTGGTCTATTACAGCGGCTCGGTAAGGCACTGATGCTGCCGATCGCCGTGCTGCCTGCCGCCGGGCTGCTGCTGCGCTTGGGGGCGGAAGATGTGCTAAACATCCCCGTCATGTCCCAGGCGGGAGGCGCGATTTTTGACAATTTGGCGCAAATTTTTGCAGTTGGCATTGCCTTGGGCTTTGCCGAAGGAGGGGCAGGAGCCGCCGGACTGGCGGGCTTAGTCGGATACTATGTCCTGACGGTAGGAGCCACTGCCATCAATGAAGACATTAACATGGGGGTGCTAGCAGGAATTATTGCGGGCTTAACCGCCGGACTGCTGTACAACCGCTTTTACCAGATCAAACTGCCCGATTATTTGGGCTTCTTTGGCGGCAAACGATTTGTGCCGATCGTCACTGGCGGTTTTTGTTTTCTGTTAGCCGTCCTGTTTGGCTTCATCTGGCCCCCCATCCAGGCAGTCATTGAAGGAGTGGGCAACTGGATTGTCACCTCTGGAATTATTGGGGCGTTTGTCTATGGCACGCTGAACCGTTTGCTCATTCCCGTGGGTCTACACCATGTTTTGAATAGTTTGGTGTGGTTCATTTTTGGCACCTTTGAGGGGGCAACAGGGGCAGTTACAGGGGACTTAAACCGTTACTTTGCAGGCGATCCAACTGCCGGAACCTTCATGGTGGGTTTTTACCCGGTGATGATGTTTGGCTTACCTGCTGCCTGTGCCGCAATGGCGCATATGGCATTCCCAGAACGGCGCAGAATTGTTTCTGGAGTCATGCTGAGTATGGCTCTCACTTCCTTCCTGACGGGAATTACAGAACCGATCGAATTTACGTTCATGTTTTTGGCTCCTGTCTTGTACGGCATCCATGCGGTACTCACGGGATTGTCAATGGCGTTGATGGATATTTTAGGTGTTAAACATGGCTTTACCTTTTCTGCCGGAGCGATCGACTATATTCTGAACTATGGGCTATCAACGAGAGGTTGGATGGTCATTCCCTTTGGGCTAGTCTATGCGCTAATTTATTACTTCCTGTTTCGCTTCTGCATTCGCGCTTTAAAACTAGAAACGCCTGGACGGGATGCCGAAGATGATGTCGCCACCCAGCTTGCCGCTGCCGAAGGAACCTCTGAAGCTCCACAGGAGGGCACCCTCGCCCATCGTTATATCGCTGCCCTTGGCGGGTTGGGCAATATTAAGGCGATCGACTCCTGCATTACCCGGTTGCGCTTAACAATGGTCAACCGGGATTTCGTTGCAGATGAATCCCTCAAAGCCTTAGGAGCTAAGGGTGTCATTCGTCCCGGCACAGACAGCCTTCAAGTCATTCTGGGCCCCGAAGCCGAATCGATCGCCGACCAAATGAAAACCATTCAAGCAGAATCACCCAATGCTCCGCCTCCTGCCACACCTACCACACCTGCCCGCCCCTCACCTGATCGATTATCAAACGGTTCAACCGCAACCCTTACCCCAATCAATCCAGAAATTACTCCAGAAATTACTCCAGAAATCCGGCATCAGGTGACACAAACGATCGCCGCCCTCGGAGGTGCCAACAACATTCGTCAGGTTGAGCCGATCGCCCTGACCCGTCTTCGCCTGGAATTGGTAGATGGGAATGCGATCGATGAACCCGCCCTCAAAGCCGCAGGCATTCAAGGCATCATGCACCTTTCAGATCACACGCTCCATCTCCTCGTCGGACTCGCAGCAGACCAATTCGCCACCGAAATGCACCAACAACTCACTCACCACTAGTTCCTGCCATGTTTACCCAAATTGTAGAAGCCATCAAAGCCCCACCCCAAAACGCCCACAGCCCACCGGATAGGTCAATGATTGGACGGGCAAGATGCCCATCCCACAAGACATGAGTGCAACCTATCCATTGATTAAGCTCAGAACCTCAACCATCCCAAACCCAACCATCCGTTGATTGAACTCAGCAACTTCAATCATCCCAAACCCAACCATCCGTTGCCATAACGAACTCACTAACACAAACCATGTGGAAAAAAGCATTTGCCATTTTGCAACAACTTGGGAAAGCCCTCATGCTTCCCGTGTCCGTTTTGCCCGTTGCAGGGTTACTCCTGGGCTTGGGGAGTGCCCGCCTGATTGAAATTGAAAACTTAGAAACAGGAGTCATTGAAAACGCCAAGTTTTGGTGGTTGCCCGAAGGGTTGGCAGGCATCATGAAAGCCTCTGGTGATGCCATCTTTGGCAACCTGGCAATTATTTTTGCCATTGCCGTTGTGATTGGCTTCACTGCCAATGATGGAGCTTCTGCCGTGGCGGTCATCGTTGGGTTTGTGGTGTTCCTTGCCACAATGGGCATTGCAGCGACAACCATCCTCGGCGTTGACCCTGAGAGCCTTTCTAACGTGATGGGCATTGATACTCTGGATACAGGAGTGTTTGGCGGTTTAATTATTGGCGGTTTAGCCGCTTACCTGTTTAACAGGTTTTTCCGCATCAAACTGCCCCAATATTTAGGGTTCTTTGCCGGAAAACGATCGGTTCCGATTATCACCGCAGTCGGGGCGATCGTCGTGGGCATCCTCATGAGTATCATTTGGCCCCCCATTGGAAATGGCATTGATGCTGCTGCGACTGCTGCCGCCGCCGGAGAGAATACAGCAGTAACCGCTTCCATTTATGGGGTAATTGAGCGATTACTCTTACCGTTTGGTTTACACCATATTTGGAACGTGCCCTTCTTCTTCCAGATCGGTTCTTTTACTGACCCTATCACCGGAGAAATTGTTCGGGGTGACATTAACCGCTTCTTTGCAGGCGACCCCACAGCAGGAATTTTGGGAGGGGCATACTGGTTTAAAATGTTTGGCTTACCCGCAGCGGCGATCGCCATGTGGAGAGCTGCTTATCCCAAGAACCGGGGACGGGTTAGCGGTTTAATGATTTCCGCCGCCTTTACCTCCTTCCTGACGGGAATTACAGAGCCGATCGAATTCTCCTTTTTGTTTGTGGCTCCACCGCTCTATTTCGTTCATGCTCTCATCGCTGGATTTTGTCAGTGGCTATTCCAGATTCTGGGTGGGCATATGGGTTTCACCTTCTCCCAGGGAGGGATCGACTTCATTCTGTTTAGCGGTTTGCCCAATGCTCAGCGAACTTGGTTGATTCCGTTATTAGGTTTATTAGTGTTCGCGCCACTTTACTACGCCGTGTTCTACTTTGGCATTCGCCGTTTTGACTTCAAAACACCGGGACGGGATGACGAAGTGGACGATCCAGTTGTTAGTGGTGCCACCGGAACAGGATCTGAACTGTCCAGAGAACTGGTTAAAGCCTTTGGTGGACGGGGTAACATTGCCAACCTGGATGCCTGCATTACGCGGTTACGGGTCAGCGTGAATGATAAGAGCAAGGTCAGCAAGGGACGCTTGAAGCAACTCGGCGCGTCTGGCGTATTGGAAATCGGCAACAGTGTTCAAGCTATTTTTGGCCCGCGTTCCGAAAACCTGAAGACCGATATGGCGGAATACCTCCAGAATGCAGGAGCCGAAGCAGATGAAGCCTACACTCCCAGTTCAGCAGAGGTTGCAGGAGGGAATGGGGCAGCAGCCACCGATGAAGTTGTGGCGATGGTTGAACCTGATCCCCATGCCTATGAGCGAGTGGAAAATATCATTATTGCCCTGGGTGGACGACGCAACATTCATAAGGTTGATCCGGTTGCGTTAACCCGTCTGCGACTAGAGGTGGCAGATGATAATGCGATCGATGAAGCATCACTGCAAGCCTCTGGCGTAGATGGTATTATGCAGCTAGGCGAACATAAATATCATCTACTAGTCGGATTGAATGCTGAACAGTATGCGGATGAAATGAAGCGGCAGTTAGCCAGGGCTTAATCCTGGTTTTAGGTATCAGAAAGGGAGGTTGGAATTGAATGCTCCAATCTCCCTTTTTACATATCTTCTTTTTGCATTTCTTCCCGCAACGGAAGCCCTTGACATTTAAAGCCCACACCCTTCCGGAGGGCAAAGCTGATTCAAAAATGCAAAGTCTTGAACATTGTCGCGGTACAGCCGATCGTAGATTTGGAACATGCGCTGATAGCGTTGCGTATGGGAAAGATTGGGCTGGTAACGATCGTCGATTTTGATCAACCCATGTACATCTTCCAGTTGAGCAAGATGTCCCGTTGCGTGCATTGCTAACACCGCTGCCCCAAAGCCGCTGCCCTCAAACACCTCCGGCACACGCACTTCATAGCCAAACACATCAGCTGTCATTTGCAGCCAAATATTCGATCGGGCAAAGCCCCCAGAGGCATGGATCGCTTCCGCCTTACCAACCAAATCTTGCAGTGCCAGGTTAATGCTGTAAACGCTAAACAAAATTCCTTCTAACACCGCCCGAATGAAGTGCGATCGACGGTGATGTAGCCCAACGCCAAAGAAAATGCCCCGTGCCTCCGCATTCCAGTAAGGAGCGCGTTCCCCTGACAAAAACGGCAAACAAATCAGCCCATCTGCACCGAGGGAAACATCAGCAGCCTCTTTAATCATCACTTCATAGGGGTCAAGGTCTTTTTGCGTTGCCTGCATCACCTCCGCTTGGCAAAACTCATCCCGCAACCAGCGCAACACAATTCCGCCATTATTCGACGGGCCGCCAATCACCCAATGGTCTTCGGTCAAAGCATAGCAAAACGTGCGCCCCTGTTTATCCGTCATCGGCTCAGGGACAACTGCCCGCACAGCTCCACTCGTCCCGATGGTAATGGCAATTTGCTGAGGGCTAATCGCTCCTACCCCCAGGTTTGCTAGCACCCCATCACTGGCACCCACCACAATGGGTGTCTCTGGATCAATGCCGATCGTCTCTGCATATTCCTGCTTCATGCCCCGCAGAACATAGGTTGTGGGCACCAGTTCACCCAAACGATCGGCTCCAATTCCAACCAGATCCAGCACCTTTTCATCCCACTGGCACTGCTTCAGGTTAAATAATCCCGTTGCCGAGGCGATCGAATAATCGACTATCAAGCGATCGAACAATTTGAGAAAAATGTACTCTTTAATGGAAATAAACTTTGCTGCTTTCTGGAGAATTTCTCTCTCCTGTTCCTGCATCCACAATAGCTTTGTCAGGGGCGACATCGTGTGAATCGGCGTTCCCGTCCGCAGGTAAATTTCATGTCCAATCTGCTCTTGCTTCAATCGCTTCGTTTGTTCAACACTGCGATTATCTGCCCAAATAATGGCAGGTGTCAGGGGTTGCTCATCTGCATCGATCGCAATCAAACTATGCATTGCCCCGCTAAACCCGATCGCCCCGATCGCCGTTTTAGGAACCTCTGCCTGCTTGATGGCTGTCCGCATCGCCAAGATCATCTCGCTAAAAATTTCCTCCGGATCTTGCTCTGCCCAACCCACCTGCGGAACCGTAATTGGATAGCCCCGATTGCCGATCCCCTTCATCTCGCCTGTTTCACTAAAGACGATCGCCTTTGTACTCGTCGTGCCAACATCAACGCCAATAAAATAACTCTGGCTCATTTTCGTTTTGGATTTGAGATTTGAGATTTTAGTTTGCAATGGTGAAACTTTACCCATCCCTAGGAGGGGTCAGAGGTAAGTCCTCCCTCCTAGAGCAATTGAACTTGGGGATACACCGTAGACTATACAAAGAAACTGATGATAAACACCACCAAGAATCCCACACCACCCAAGATCGTTTCCAGCACCGTCCAGGAGCGCAATGTGTTCTTCTCAGAAATTCCCAGATACCGGCTCACCAGCCAGAAACCTGAATCATTCACGTGAGATAACACCGTCGCCCCAGAGGCAATCGCAATGGTAATCAGCCCCACCATTGGAGCAGAATAGTTCCCTAGTTCAACGATCGGAGCCATCAGTCCAGCAGCCGTCACCATTGAAACGGTCGCAGACCCCTGAGACACCCGCACCGCCGTAGCAATCAAAAACGCTAGCAAAATGACTGGCATATTAAACGCCGCCATTGCATTCGCCAGAGCTTCACCCACGCCCGTTGCCACCAGCGTTCGACCAAACACACCACCCGCTCCCGTTACTAGAATAATCAGCCCAACGGGTTCCAAGGATTTCGTGGCAATCTCTTGAATGTCTCGCCGACTATAACCGCGCCGAATTCCTAACAGATAAAACGTGAGGAGAGCTGCCAAAATCAAGGCAAAGAAGGGATGCCCAATGAACGTGAAGAAATTCCGCACCGGATTGCCTTCTTCCAGCAGCACACCCGACACGGTATTCAGCAGAATCAACACCAAAGGAATGGCAATGAGTCCTAGAACCAGACCAAAGCTGGGAGGCTCTTTGGCAACAGGATAAGGGGCGGGCGGTTGATCGGGTG
>PVWD01000245.1 GCA_003003615.1 filamentous cyanobacterium CCP2
ACTCCTCACTCCTCACTCCCCACCCCCCACGATCCTATCCCTGCCAACATTCTCACCAAACCTCCTAGTGCTGAACTGAAACCCGGACAGGTGGCTCAGGATTCTTTGCCGTCCTATGAAGTGCTAGACGATATTTTGGATCGGCTGATTTTGGAACATCAATCGCCAACGGAAATTGTCCAGTCTGGGCACGATCGCGCTGTTGTGGAAAAGGTGGTGAAGCTGGTGAATCGGGCAGAGTTTAAGCGTAAACAGGCCCCGCCAGGGTTAAAAGTTACCGATCGCGCTTTTGGAACCGGGTGGCGAGTGCCGATCGCCAAGCAATGGCAGCCTGCTGTTGAGGTATTATCAGAACCCATTGAGCATCCGGCTTCGTCACCTCAAGGCAATGCAGTTGAGCAAATCGCTTCGGTAGACATGACTCGGTAGAATCATCGTGAGCCAAATAAATGTTTGCAGACTTTGCACATCTGGAATTTTTTATGAAATAATAGGGATTTGTGTCTAATTGTTGCCAGCAGGTAAATTCATAAAGTTATGGCTAAGGGCGTTCGAGTCATCATTACGCTAGAGTGTACGGAATGTCGTACTAACCCCGATAAGCGATCCCCTGGGGTTTCTCGGTATACGACCACTAAGAATCGTCGGAACACCACAAACCGTTTAGAACTCAAAAAGTTCTGTACGCACTGCAATACCCATACCGTGCATAAGGAAATCAAATAGGGTCTGGTTTTTTGATGAGCCAAACGCTAGATCATTCTGTATGTACACCCTTTACCGTTCATTTCTGAAGTAGAATCATGAGCTATTTTCGCCGTCGCGTCTCCCCGATTAAGCCCGGAGAACCCATTGACTATAAAGATGTGGATTTACTCCGTAAATACGTCACTGAGCGGGGTAAAATTTTGCCCCGTCGGATCACAGGTTTGACTGCTAAACAGCAGCGAGACCTCACCCAGTCCATCAAGCGGGCCCGAATTCTGGCATTGTTGCCTTTCGTAAACCGGGAAGGTTAGTGCTGGCTAGAGTTAAGGGATAGGGAACCCTTAATATAGATAGGTGCTTCGGTAAAATTGGACTGTTGGCGATCGAACTCCCAATTTGAGGCTTGTTCAATATCAGACTCGTTCATGTTAGAACGTTTGTTCTGATAAACATTTGTTAGAAAAGCATTTGTTGGACGGCAAGCCTTCAAACAGCAGAACAGCAAGTAGTTGCACCATCTTTACCGACGCATTAACTCCTGAATCTGCCCTAACCCTTACTTAGCTGCATAATTTCAATGGAGAAGGGAACTTTAGTTGAATTCCGACTGCAAGGTGACAATTCCTCAGATAAGCTGCGCCCTCGTCGGTTGGCGGTGGTCGATCGGCCAGAGGGTAAAAAACACTGGGTCGTTATAGACGAACGGGGACAGCACCACGTACTGCATCCTCGCCAGATTAGCTATATCGTTGCTGGGGAAACCTATAAGCCAAAGGACATTGAGGGCTTTTGGCAGTCGATTCAACCTTACCTTGATCCTTCTAGCCTGGAAGTGGCTTGGGAGTTATTAGTCGAAGATAGCGAGTCTGTTGATCCGGCGGGAATGGCAATGCTGCTGTTTTCAGAGCAAAGTCCTTCGCTCTGTTACGCGGCTTACTACTTGCTGTCTGAAGATAAGTTTTACTTTAAACAGAAAGGCGATCGCTATGAGCCTCGTTCAATGGCTCAGGTGGCGGAGTTAAAGCACCAGTCTGATGTTGAAGCCCAACGGGTGCAAGAGTGGCAAGGGTTTTTAGAACGGGTGCAGGCAGGGTTAGCGGGTGAATCTGTAGAATGGCAGAGTAGTGATCGCCCACGTCTCGAAGCCCTCGAACGGTATGCTGTGTTTGCGGAGGAAGCCAACCATCGAGCACCTGCGTTGGAAACATTGACAGCTTTGGGACGGCAAGATACGGCTCAGTCTGCGTTTCAGCTTCTCGTTGACCTCCAGCTTTGGAGCCATCATGAAAATCTGGTTTTGCGGCGCAGTCAGATTCCTACGCAGTTCAGCAATAAGGTAATTGAAATGGCTCAAGGCCGAATTTCGTCTCCTCCCCCCGATCGTGATGCGAATCGGATTGACCTAACTCACCTCAAGCTGTACACGATCGATGACGAAAGCACCCGCGAAATTGACGACGGTGTGGGCATTGAGTTTTTGGAAAATGGCAAACAACGCCTCTGGATTCACATTGCTGACCCCACTCGGTGGGTATCGCCCGGAGATGAACTAGACTTGGAAGCCCGTCGTCGCTGTACAACGGTATATTTGCCCACCGGCATGATTCCCATGTTTCCAACGGAACTTGCCACTGGCCCAATGAGCCTGAATCAGGGAAAGGTGTGTACGGCTCTGAGCTTTGGTGTCATTTTAGATGAAGCTGGAAGCATTGAAGCGTATGAAATTCGTCCTAGCTTGGTAAAGCCCACCTACCGGCTAACCTATGAGGATGTCGATGAAATGCTGGAGTTGGGGGTGCAGGCAGAGCCAGAATTGGAGGCGATCGCGTTTTGGGCAAAGCGGCGCAGTGCTTGGCGACAGGCTCAAGGAGCCATTAGCATCCACATGCCAGAGTCTACGATTAAAGTATGTGATGACGAAATTGTGATTGAGGTCTTGGATGATTCTCTTTCAAGAATGCTTGTCGCTGAAATGATGATTTTAGCGGGAGAGGTTGCCGGACGCTATGGAGAAGCCCATAACATAGCCCTACCGTTTCGAGGACAGCCCCAGCCAGAATTGCCTTCAGACGAAGAATTATTACAATTGCCGGCCGGCCCCGTTCGAGATTGTGCCATTCGTCGGTGTATGCCCCGCAGCGAAATTAGTACGACCCCCTTCCGCCATGCCAGTTTGGGGCTAGACAGCTACACCCAGGTGACTTCCCCCATTCGTCGCTACACAGACCTGTTGGCCCACTTTCAAATCAAGGCCCACCTTCGGGGTGAACCCCTGCCTTTTTCCACTAACACCACCCAGGAGTTGATCCAATCTGTTAGCTCCACTGCCTATGAAGCAATTTTGGTAGAACGCCAAACCAACCGCTATTGGGGGCTAGAGTATCTGCGTCGCCATGCCGATGTCGTGTGGCAAGCTCTGGTGCTGCGTTGGCTAAGGGAACACGAAAACCTCGGACTGGTTTTGCTTGAAGACTTGGGATTGGAAATGGCGATGCGCTTTGCCCGTCCCATTGAAGTAGGCGATCGGCTGCACATTAAGGTTGCCTATGTTGATCCCCGTCAGGACATTATTCAGTTCACGGAAGTGACTCCATCAACGGCAGAAATGGCGATCGGCTGAGTGTTGCTAACCCGCTAATGACTCCATCAAATTGGCTGTAGGGTGAGGATAAATTTGGCAGTACTGCTGGCTTTCTTGCAGCAAATACTCCAAAAAAGTTTGGGCAGCAACGGGTAGGGCTTTGCTCTTGAGGAAAACGGCATACCACTGTCGATGAATGGGAAACCCCTCTACATTCAAGATGACTAACTCTGATGCAGAACTGATCCGGGATAGGCTATGCAGTGATAGGACAGATAATCCTAATCCTTCTGCGATCGACTGTTTGATGGCTTCATTATTATCGAGTTCCATCCGAACTTGCGGCACAAGACCTCGTTCTGCAAGTAGCGTTTCAACAGCTTCACGAGTGGCTGAACCCCGTTCCCGCAAGATCAGCGGCTTTTTGACCAGGGTTTCCAAAGAAATCGTTTCCTGTTGGGTAAAGGGATGAGCAGCCGGAGCCACCACCACTAAAGGATTACAAAGAAACGATCGGGCTTGAATATCATCACGGTCTGGCAGTTGGCTCAGAATATACAGATCATCCTGGTTATTGTTGAGCCGTTCTACAACATTCTTGTGCTTGTCAATTTCCAGGGAAATTTCAACCCCCGGATAGGTTTGGCAAAAGGGAGCCAGCAGCTTGGGCACAATGTACTGAGCGGTTGTCGTTGCTCCAAGGCGCAATTTTCCTGCCTCCATCCCTTGCAGGCTAATGATGGCAGCCTCTAGCTGGGCAAGGCGATCGAACACCGCTTGACTGGTTTCATACACCGCTTTGCCCGCATCTGTCATGTAAAGCCGCTTGCCTACTTTTTCAAATAAAGGCATTCCCACCGACTTAGAAAGCTGCTTCACCTGCATCGACACCGTTGGCTGAGTCAAAAACAACTCTTCTGCCGCCCTTGTAAAGTTACAGTGCCGAGCCGTTGCCTCAAAGACCTGTAACTGATGCAAAGTCATCGATTGCCAAATCAAACCCTTTGCACGGCTTTCAGATTGCTTGCTCATACGCACTCCATAACTCGGCATCACTCTGCATCTACGCGATCGCAACCATTGTAGGAATGGCTGACCGGATAACGTTACATTCCATAAGTTACTTTAACAACATTAATGTTGCGAAAGTCAACTGTTTGGTAGGAATTAATGCTTAGAGTAGGGAGTAGGGAGTGGGGAATGGGGAGTGGGGAATTTGCTTCTGATTACAGACTAGCAGCTACTCGGTGTTTTCTCTGTTCCTTTTCGGTTTCCTTTGTTGAACCTTATTATTCAACCGTACCGTTGGCAAGGCTCAGCTTGGAGAATACTTAAAGGAGTGTGAGGACTTACGGTTCGTTTTGGGAATCAGAGCGATGATGGAAATAGTCGATCGCCCGATGAATGCTAAATCATGACGTTGAAGTACGCTTATTTTCCAGGCTGCGTGGCTCAGGGAGCCTGCCGAGAACTCTACTTGTCTACCCGTGCGCTGAGTCAAGCATTGGGAATTGAATTAATTGAGCTTAAGAAGGCTGCTTGCTGTGGGTCTGGAACCTTCAAAGAAGACTCTCAGTTTTTAGAAGATACGGTAAATGCCCGTAATATTGCCCTGGCAGAATCGCTGAATTTGCCATTGTTGACCCATTGCAGTACGTGTCAGGGGGTGATTGGTCGAGTCGATGAACGATTGAAGAAAGCCGAGCAGAATGATCCGGAGTACCTCGATCGGGTAAATGGACTCCTGAAGCAGGAAGGCTGCTCTCCTTATAAAGGCAGTACGAGTGTCACCCATTTGCTCTGGGCATTAGTTGGGGATGTTGGGTTGGAAACACTCCAGGCAAAAGTAACCCGCAAATTATCGGGGCTGAAGTGTGCTGCGTTCTACGGCTGCTATTTGCTGCGGGCACAAGAACAGTTGCCCTACGATGATCCGTATGATCCTCGATCGATGGAGAATGTGTTCCATGCAGTTGGAGCAACCCCTGTATTTTATCGGGGGCGGACTCAGTGCTGTGGCTGGCCGCTGTCAAGCTATGCAACTACGCAGTCTTTCAAAATGGCTGGAGGAAACATTCAGGAAGCAATTGCGGCTGGAGCAGATTGTTTGGTTACGCCTTGCCCCTTGTGCCATCTGAATCTGGATTCTCGTCAGCCGGAAGTCGAGCGAGTCATGGGTGAAAAATTGGGCTTGCCAGTGTTGCACTTGCCGCAGTTGGTGGCGTTGGCATTGGGGGTGAGTCCAAAAGAATTGGGACTCGATCGCCATATTGTCTCGACTCGCCCTGTTCTCGAAAAGTTGGGGTTCTAGCACGAAATTTACTCAATAACGGTGCTGTAGTTGGTTGCAGCCCGATCGCTCTTGTGATTTCCTTAAAGGATCTCTAAAGAAGAGTTTGATAGGGTTAGTGGAAGGTGAGCCATTCCATTGGCAAAAGGTAAGGATTGCTTGCCTTGTGGCTGCCGAAAGATGGGCAGTGCCTACCCTACTTGATGTTGATTGAAAATGAGAGGGGAAGCCTATGTGCGGCATTGGCGGCGTGATGCACCATGATTCGTCCCGTCCGATCGATCCAGAGGTGCTAGTGGGCATGGCAGCGATTCAAAACCACCGAGGGCCAGATGGTTGTGGGGTTAAGATTATGGGCGATCGGGGGATAGGCTTTACCCATGCGCGATTAGCCATCATTGACCTGAATCCAGAGCGAGGACGGCAGCCGTTTGTGTCTGCGGATGGGCAGTATATGGTGGCGCAAAATGGTGAATTGTACGACTACAAGCGCATTCGTGCCGATTTGACCTCGCGAGGCTACTCATTTCGCACCAAAAGCGATACAGAACTGGTGATGCACTTGACTCATCGGTTTGGGCTAGAGGCGGCAATGCCCCACCTGCGGGGTGAATTTGCGTTGGCTTTATATGAACGATCGACCGATCGGTTAATGCTGGTGCGCGATCGGTTTGGCATCAAGCCTTTGTATTGGACGATGACTCCAGAGGGATTGGTGTTTGGTTCGGAAATTAAGGTGTTATTTGCCCATCCATCTGTACAGCGACGAATTTCTTCCCAGGGGCTATACCACCAGTTAATGCAGTTAATGGTGCCAGGAACGACGGCTTTTGAGGGCATTCATGCGGTGCTACCCGGACAAATGGTGATCGTCGAACGGCAAGACGGACGATTGCGGGTCAGAACGCAGCAATATTGGGATTTGAACTTTCCACACCAGGGTGAACGGGGCGATCGGCTTTCAGATGAAGCCTATATGGAAGCTCTGCGCCATCATTTCATTGAAGCGACTCAACTGCGGTTAGAGGCGGATGTGCCGGTGGCCTGCTATTTGTCGGGGGGAATTGATTCCTGCACGATTATGGGGGTGGCGGCCGCCTGCCAGCAGTCCCCGGTGAAGGCGTTTACGGTGGGATTTGATGATCAGGATTATGATGAAACGGCCATTTCGCGGGAAATGGCCGCCGCCGTTGGAGCCGATCAAGATATTGTGATGATTAAGGGAGGGCAACTATACGAGCATTTTGCCCGCGCCCTCTGGCACACGGAACGCAGCATTTACAACACGTTTACGATCGCCAAACTGTTGCTGAGTGAGCATGTCCACAAAGCAGGCTACCGGGTTGTCATGACTGGAGAAGGTTCAGACGAACTGTTTGCCGGATATCCACAACTGCGGCTGGATATGATTTTGCACGGCATGAAAGATGCTTCCCCAGAGGAGCGGGCTGATCTGGAGGCATGGTTGGCAGAAAGTAATCGCCTGTTTAAGGGCAATTTACTGGCAGAAACGCCGCTGAATGATCCGGCTTTAACGGAGCAGATTGGCTTTACACCAAGCTGTTTGCAATCCTGGCTGTCGGCGGCTGATTTGGTTGGGGGGTTAATGCATCCCGATCGTCAGTCTGAAACGGCAAATTATTCACCGGGAGCGGCGATCGCCAGCACCCTTGATGCTAGCCAGCTAGAAGGACGGCACCCCTTAGATAAAGCGCAGTACGTCTGGATTAAGACTCAGTTTGAATCTCAGGTGTTGGGGTGGGCAGGCGATCGGGTTGATATGGCCAATTCCATGGAGGCGCGTCCCCCGTTCCTGGATCATCATTTGGTAGAGTTTGCGGTGACATTGCCACCCAATATGCGGTTGCGCGGCTATCAGGATAAATACATTTTGCGGGAAACGATGCGTCCATTGTTGCCGAAGGCCCTATATGAACGGCAAAAGTTTGCATTCATGGCTCCTCCTGCCCACACTGACCCGGTGAAGGAGAAAGCAATGCGAGGTTTGGCGGAAACTTATTTGTCAAAGCAGGCGATCGATTCAGCAGGTTTACTCAACCATGCCGGAGTACAGCAAATTTTACAGCGACATGGCGACAGTAATACACCCGTTGCAGAACGAGTCCAGCTTGATGCTGTGATTAATCATTTGCTCAGCGTGCAAATGCTACATGAACACTTTATTGCCAATGATGTCCCGCAGAAAGCGCAAACGATCGGGAAAAATCTAGGATGGCAGGTGCGAAACCCGATCGTAATGGTTTGAGGATATTTTCCACCCTATTTGAGGATTATCATTTCACAACAGCGATACAACAAGCTGGATGGACTTTATTGTGAGTCAGAACCAGAAATTCGTTCCAGGTTTTGGCGATCGACCGGAGAAAGGGATTCATCTCCATCTTTAGCAGTGCGGGTCTTATCCGCAAGGGATTTCCATTTGTTGCTGGCATGTTCCCTGGCTTGCTCAATCACCTCATTGCGTGGTTCCGTTTTGCCAACGACTTCCTTGGTTCGGTCTAGCCCTTGATAAATTTGTTCAGAAGCTTCTTCTGCCTTATTTGCAGCGTGTTCCAAATCTGGCGAATTCGACTCAGCACGCAGGGGTTGAACGATGGGCAACGGGGCTGCTAGGGCCGCATTGGTTTTGTCCATGAATGGGTTGATTGCCATGCCGAATAGGAGGGCTGCCAAAACCAGGCTAATGAGAATGACGCGATTCCACACAATAGATTGAATTGATTGAAGTATCAGCATAAATTTTTGAGGAGAAAAGGATTTAGGGTGTGACTGGATTTAAGGTGTGACAGTTGCAATAAGGGGAATGAGCTAAAACTAGATTTTGCGGTGCGTTTTGTCCCTACAGGAGGTACGGGAATGTAGCAGGATGTTTGTGATCTTTGTGATCGGGCGATCGTTCCATTGGATTGTTCCATTAGTAGGCAAGATGCCTGCGCTACGGATGACTCGATTCACCTTGCACGGTAACGGCTGACTCGGTTGTACTACATCTACCAACAGGCGGAACTCCCATTACCCATTACCCATTACCATTACCCATCACCACCGAACAAACCATCGGCAGCGGCACTTCATAAAAATACCGTCGTTGAAACTGTTCCTCTTGCACAACGCTCAAGAACTGCCCGATCGCCTCATTTCCCATTCCATTTTGCGGTTCAGCTTCATCGATCGCTTGCCAATTCATCTGAAAGCCTGCCTCCGACGATGTGATGTGGAAGCCGAGTTGCTGCAATGCCCGAAAGCCAAACTGAAGCGGTCGATCGCCAATGCCGAGTTTTTCTTGGAGCTGGGTTCGCGTTGCCTGTTTTTCGGTTCGGCTGAGATATTTAGCAATCCCAATTAACCGCTGCCACACGTCTTGCGGCGGTTCGATGAGTGGTAATGAATAGTCCAAAACTAGCTGCTGTCCGGGTTGTACCTGCCGCACCCATGCCAGTAGATCGCTCCAGTTGGTGGGGCAGCGCGTCACCCGCAGGGCAGTTTCGCTCACTGCGAATGGTTCCTGCTCTCCTCGTCTATCCACAATCCAATCGATCGTCGCATTCACTGAAATTGCCTGTGCCCCTACCGAACGCAAAGCAATTAACCGCGCCTCATAGCGTTTTTTGTACGTATTAAAGTCCAGTTCGACGATCGCATCACACCGTCCCAGGGGTAGTTCATCGCGATAATGCTCCCACCATACGCCTGGAAACCCTTGCTGAACCGACTCATCCCACAGTTCAAACTCAGTTTTGATGTAGCGAATTTTTTGCCCTTTCCAGTCTTGAATGTTGCGATTGCTAGCATTTTTAAACCAGCAATTTTGAATCAGCAGCTTTGGCACCGGATTGCCCATGCCATAGGGTTCCAGCAATTTCAACTCCCGGAATAGCTCTTTGCCCAAATCTGCCACCGTTATGGTCAAATCAACTTGCAGCACTGCCCCGATCGCAATGCCACTTTGACTTTCCTGCTCCCGCAACTGCCGATCGATCGCCTCGGTGAACATAGGAATATTCTCCACAGGCAGGCTCAACCCCATTGCCATCGGGTGTCCGCCAAAGCTGTGAACCAGGTGAGATTGTTGTGCCACTAGTTGGTAAAGGTCGATCGAGTGGGTAGAACGGGCGGAGCCGCGAGCGAGGGTGGGGAG
>PVWD01000040.1 GCA_003003615.1 filamentous cyanobacterium CCP2
CTGATAAGGAAGAGGAATGTATTGCACGGAAGGGCGGGCCGCCATCGGTTGAGGGTACAAATCCATGAGATGGTAAATTTCTCTGGGCAAACCAAGGGTGACGGGTAGCCCAAGCTCTCTGGCTTCTTCCACCAGAACCGGGTAATCGTGGGTAACGCGACCTGTGGTGAGGGCTTCAATAATGCGATCAACGTTTTCCGGGTGAATTTTTTGTTCAGGGAAGTTGTCTTCTAGCAGGGTACGAACAAACCGCTGCACTTGAAAAATTGCTTTTCGGGCCACATCTGCCGTTACCAAGGTTTGATCTTCAATTTCGTTAATCGGCTTTTGTTCCAAGACGCTCAGCACACTAGCCGCCGCCACATTTCCCAACTGCGGATCAACTGGCCCCAAAACAGCATTTTCATCCATCACAATCTCATCGGCTGCCATGGCCAGCATCGTACCCCCGCTCATGGCGTAATGGGGAATAAACACTGTTACTTTTGCCCGGTGGCGTACCAAGGCTCTGGCGATTTGTTCCGTGGCAAGTACCAATCCGCCTGGCGTGTGCAAAATCAGGTCGATCGGCACATCGGGTGGGGTCAAACGAATGGCCCGCAAGACTTGTTCCGAGTCTTCAATGCTAATAAAGCGGGTTAGGGGAATGCCCAGCAGACTCACCGACTCCTGACGATGGATCATCAAAATCACACGGCTGCCCCGTTTCCGCTCAAAGGCTTGGATGGCGTTTACCCGTCGAGATTGGATCGCACGTTTTTGGATAATTGGCTGAATGGAAACAATCACCAAAAAAATCCAAAATAAGTCAGAAAAATGCATGCCGTAGGGCCTCAAAGAACCAATGATGGGATAACGGTATCATGATCTTTCTCAGGCGATCACCCTTCCCAAGCTAGAAACTTTTTAAACTATTCTCAGCTTATTATTTTGAGATTGCCTGTTCTTGCACAATTTGCCTGTTCTTGCACAATACCGATTCGCTTCACTCAGACCGCTGTTCATTCAAAATCTGCAAACCTAAATGTTTATTCAAACCCTACTGCTGCAATGGCTCGATCGCTCCCTTCCTTTCCGGTTTCTGGTTGCTTTAGCGGTAGGGTTTCTGGCTCTGTTTGTTGTGCAAGAAATTGAAGCGATTCATCACGGAGCGGCTTGCTGGGGCACAGAACCGTTCTCTGCCTGCGTGTTAGATGAAGCCGTAGACTTGGTTGCAGTTGAAAATGTGGAGGGGTTTAGCATTTTGGTCGTTGCCATCACTTACCTGATTGAGAGCCGCGATCGCAGAAAGCAAAAGCACTATGAAGCATGGCAGGTGATTGATAATGCTGCTGCCGCCAAGGTGCCCACCAGCAATGCCCGGATTAAGGCCTTAGAAGACCTGAATGAAGATAGAGTTTCGCTTCAGGCGATCGACATGCCCGGAGCTGATTTACGCCAGATTCAGTTAGCCGGAGCCGATTTGCGCGAAACCACCCTAAGCGACACCGACTTGCGAAATGCCAACTTGAAAGGGGCAAATTTGGCAGCAGCCAACCTCGAAGGAGCCAAACTACGAGGGGCTGACCTGAGCCATGCCAACCTGGCAAAAGCCCATCTGAAAGGGGCAGATTTGACCGGGGCAAATTTATATGGCGCAAATCTTGCCTGTGCGGATCTCAGCAAAGCCATTTTAGAAACTTCAGACTTACAGAAAGCAACGCTGATTGGGGCAAACCTGGCCGCCGCCAATCTACGAGCCGCCAACTTACAGCAAGCCAACCTCACCGATGCCAAACTCAAGGAATCAGATTTTCGCACCGCTGACTTGAAAGATGCCAAACTCACTGGGGCGATTATGCCAAGCGGTTCGATCCATGAGTAGGGGCAGTTGCAATGAGCAGTTGTCATTAAATGTTTGTTAATTCTGGCAAGGCAACAAATGAAGGCGAATCTGCGTCCTGATGGCAGGAAAGGGGCGAAGAAAAGTAGCTTAGGCGATCGTCTGGTTGTTGGCAACTTTCCCAGTGGTAGGCTTAGAATTTCTTGAGTGACCCTTTTTTTAGATAAGCGTATGGCTCCTTCTATTCGGGCAAGTGATCTTTCAGCAACAGCAAGACATCTCCTCAAGCAGCCGCTTGCCGTGTCTGCGATCGCCTCTTTAGGGGTACATGTTGTTCTGTTTGCCACGATGCCCTTTTGGTCGAACGCTGCCTTCTCGGACACGGAGCCAGACATTCCGCGATCGGTAGACCTGATCGAGTTGACCCCAGAGGAACAGAGCCGCCTCCCCGAAATGTCAACCCCCATCACCCTACCGCCCCTCTTCCAGGACTCATTCCCGGACATGACCTTGCTGCCCGTCCCTGACCAATCCACGCCGCCACCGCCCGCAGGCTTCTTTGCTGAGCCGCTCTTTCCGTCTTTTCCCTCCTTTGGCGGAACGGTTCCAACACCACGCACCAACCCTGTCCCTGCCGTTCCACCGCAGCCACCGTCACCTCCCCCCGCCCAAACTGAATCTCAAACCCAAGCTCAGCCCAATAGCCAGACAGATTCGATCGAATCCAATGGAGGGCTACCCACCTTTACAGGTCGTCGGAGGGGACAAATCCTGGAAGAGTTGGAGCTAGATGAGGAAATTGCAGCGAACCCTAATTCCACCCCCCAAACCGAAGCACCTGTCACGGAACCCCCCACCCGATCGAATGAAGAAATTATTGCCCGACTTCAGCAAGACATTCGCGATCGGCAGGAGCGCATTCGGACACAGCAACTTTTGAGCTATAACGTTCAAGGCACTTCCCAAGACCCAAACTACAGTGCGGCCGGAAGTTGGCTTGGCTGGATGGAATCCTTATCCGAGAATTTTGATGTCGATTTGTCCAGTGTTAACCCAGAAAGCAACCAGTTTGAAACTTCTTCAATTGAGGCTACGTTTCCCCCTGAAGCGTGCGGACACATCAATCAAACCCTTACTGCTGACTATGGCGTAGTGATTGATGCAGAAGGAGTGCCGATCGCAGAAAGTTTGGCAGTGTTGCGGAATTCTGGCTATGGGCTGTTGGATGAGCGAGGAGGGCTAGCGGTTCTGGACAGCACCTTTGAAAATGATACGAACGCGAATATGCCTTACCAAGTCACCGTTGAGTTTCCCTATACGGGCGAGTCTTGCGCCGACCAGGAAACCGTTTCTCAAGCGGAACAATAGTTGGCATTGGACAACCGTCTTGGCAATTATTCCGTTATACAGACTTTTGCCCGTCGAAGCTGCTGCCTCTGGACAAACAAGCTGCCCACCCCAAAAAGAGGTTGAGGCAGAGGAAAGGGGTTATGCGATCGGTGGGTAGGTGGAAACAAGAAAGACGAGCAGCGCGACAACGGCTAAACTCCCTTCAATCACCTTGCCAATCACAGACCCAACAACGATTCCAACGCCTGCTTTTAAGGCTCGTTTCAAGTCTCGCTGATACAGCAATTCGCCGATGATGGCTCCTAACAATGGCCCAATCAGCAGTCCAAGAAGCGGCCCACCAAAGGGTAAGGCTGGCAAGAGTCCAAATACGCCCAGCAGTAAGCCAACAACGGCTCCAATTTGCCCCCATTTGCTGGCTCCTGCCCGTTTAGCTCCCCAGTATGCAGCAAGAAAATCAATGCCGATTCCTGCTAGAAAGGCCAGAATGGCAACGGCAAGGGGAACTCCTAGCCCAGCAAAGCCATGAACAATGCCCCAAGCGACGACTCCCACCAAAATGAGAATTGCCCCTGGAATACCGGGTACGAATGCCCCGATCGCCCCAACTGCCATTAAAATCACGAAAAACCAATAGAGTGCAACCATTTGCGTCAATTTGCGTCAATGCGGCTCAACTGTATTTATTGTGAATGGTTTGCTTCCGATATCGCTCCATTCTTTGGCATGAAATTGGGTGCGGATTCTACGCATTGGCTTAAAGTGCTGGCTAGTTTGTCGGCAATGCCTGCAATCCAGGTTTCATCTTGCTTGGTGTAGCTACGAGGGGCATTCGCGCCCAAAACCATCACCCCCTGGCTGCCGATCGGCTGGCAAATCACGCCCTGAGTATTTTCCGGTAAATAGTCAAATTCAATCTTGCCTGGATAAATAGTCAAATTCACCAGATACACTGGCTTTTGCAGCTTCAGAACCCGCTGGACGATCGCCCCTGGAGTCACCGTTGCCGTTTTGCCTAAAATGCCCCGTCGCAATAGTACCCGTCCGTCATACCAAACGACGATCGATCGGGTTACGGTATTGGTCAACAACAAATGGGAAGCCCAGGCCAACTCCGTTTTCACCAAATCCGGCAAGTCTTCTGCCAGTTCAAACCCTTCCTCCCCCACAAGCTGCACTGCATCCGGCAATTTGGGCTGAACCCGCTGCCACAATAACCCCGTTAAAATCAGCAGGGCACTTAGAATCACACCTAGGGCATCCGATCGCGCTTGGGAATCTGTTAGAGCCGGAGTCAGCAGCCGATTCACCATCAACAGCGTCCCTGCAACAATTCCAACGGCGATCGGCATTAACCGTAACACCTGATCTTGATCTGCTTTTGCCATAACTTTTGCCATGATCTGCTTTGCTTTCCACCCACTCCCCACTCCCCACTCCCAATCTTGACACAAACCTTTACCTCTCCCTGCCCATCTCTGTAATCCTGTGTACGATATCTAGGTGGGGTTTCTCCGCTCCAAACATCCTTTGCCTGACACTCTTTACCTGACTCAACCGAACCATCAAGCTATTAACCCTCGATCTAAGGGACGGTGCGCGTGCTAGACCTATTCAGTGGACTCCTTTCCTTGTTGCTGGGTACTCCTCCCCATGCAGAAGCCCAAGCGGTGAACTGGTCATCCGTTATCCATGAATCGTTGGTGCTGTCTTTAATTGACACGCCTTCAGGGGATAATGCCCTGACGATCGGTGAACCTGACCCGATCGCCGCAGCCCTCGTCCAGCAACATCTTGCCGCAATGGCCACCCAGGGCTATCCCCAAACAGAACAGGGCATCTGGATTGCCAGCAATCAGGTTTTGGCAGAACATGCCGGAACGACTCCGCTACCCGCTGCCTCCCTCACCAAAATTCCGACAACGCTGGTTGCCCTGGCAACGTGGGGCCCCGAACACCAGTTTGAGACGATCGTGGCAACGAATGGGCCAATGGAAGCAGGGACGCTGCAAGGCGATTTGATCATTCAGGGTGGGGATGATCCGTTTTTTGTGTGGGAAGAGGCCATTAGTTTGGGCAACGCGCTGAATCAGATGGGCATCCAGCAGGTGACGGGCGATCTGGTGATTATGGGCAACTTTGCCATGAATTTTGAAGATGATCCGCTTCAGGCGGGCACTTTCCTAAAGCAGGGTTTGGAGCAGAGCCAGTGGTCAAGCGAAGTTGAAACCCAATATCAACAATTGCCGCCTAACACGCCTCGCCCTTCAGTTCTAATTAACGGTGTGGTACGTCTGGCAACTGCCCCGGAGATAGAAGGTTCTGTTAAACCGTTGGTATTGCATCAATCTTTGCCCCTGGCCAACATTCTCAAGGCAATGAATATTTACAGTAACAATGTCATTGCAGATATGTTGGCAGACACGTTGGGTGGGGCAGACGTAATGGCTCAACGGGCCGCAGAACTGGCAAATGTTCCTCCTGAAGAAATTCAGCTTCGCAATGGTTCGGGGTTAGGCGAAGAAAACCGCATTTCGCCCAGGGCTGTAACGGCGATGCTGATTGCCACCCAGCGATACCTCCTGCCGCGCCAAATGTCGATCGCCGACCTATATCCCATCATTGGCAACGATGGCGGCACCCTGCTGGGTCGCCAAATTCCGGCTGGAGCCGTCCTGAAAACGGGAACCCTTAGCCGTGTCAGTTCCCTGGCTGGAGTCATCCCCACCCGCGATCAGGGCTTGATCTGGTTCACAATTATTAACTTGGGCACAGGAGAGTTACAAATTCCCCACAGCCAGCAAGACCTTTTGCTACAACAACTTCAGGCAGCTTGGGGCAATCCGGCTCCTCTACCGCCTTCCATCACACCCAACCGCTCCTGGCAAAATTCTTTTCAGCTTGGAGCAGCCGATCGAAATCGATCGCTTTAGGGAGGAGATGGACACAACTGGACTCGAACCAGTGACCCCTACGATGTCAACGTAGTGCTCTAACCAACTGAGCTATGCGTCCAGACAGTTACTGAGCATAACACAAGACTTGAAGCATGACAAATGGGTGGGCGGTAGAAAAGGCGATCGTATCGCACCGAACTCGCTGAGGTCGTTTTTTACAGTACAGATTTGGGAAGCCTGAGATTAGCAGAATTTCAGAGTAAATCGCGCTGGCACAACTCAACCCAGTCAATTTGCATAACGCTTCCAGGAAAACTCTACTTCAGGAAAGCATCCGTAAATGACGTTCAATGATGCTCAGTGACGCTCAGTGACGCTCAATTTACTACCCTTCACTGCCCTTCAGCGTTGGTTTTAATATTTTTGCCATACATTGGGACGGATCATTTTGAAAAAGATTTCTTACCGTGAGCAATTGCTCCATCAAATCACGAACCGAATTCGGCAGTCTTTGGAACTTTCGGAAATTTTGAATACGGCAGTGCAGGAAATCCAGGTATTTCTGAAGGTCGATCGCGTCAAAGTTTACCGATTTGCTGGAGACGGGAGTGGGGAAGTGATTGCCGAATCCATTGAAGCAAACCGTTTACCCTCCCTGTTGAATTTGCGATTTCCGGCAACCGATGTGCCACCTGAAGCCCGTGAAATGTTTGTTAAGGCGCGGCAACGGGTGATTGTAGATGTGGTAGCCCAACGTAAAACGCTTCAGCGACTGGATTGCCCCAACACTGGCGAGAATCTGCCCATGCAGGACGTTCGCTATGCGACTGTTGATCCGTGCCATGTTCGTTACCTGACCACAATGGGAGTAATGGCATCGCTTGTAGTGCCTATTCTCCATCAGCGTCGCCTGTGGGGGTTGTTAGCCATTCACCACGCTACACCCCATTCCTTTACGGAGCGCGAACTAGAAATTGTCCAGCTTTTGGTTGATCAACTGTCGATCGCCATTGCTCAGTCAGACTTACTCAGCCAGGCCCGCCAGCAGGCAGAATATGAGGCCACACTCAACCGGGTGAGCCATTTGCTGCATTGTCCATTGAGGCTGACGGAAATTCGGCAGGGTGTATTGGAGGCTGCCGTTGAAGCCCTCAAGGGGTCAGGGGGACGGCTGTATATTATTGCAGAGCCAACGGGTGAAGCTGCTCAACTGTATAGTGCAGGAAAACAGCCCCTCCATTCATCCATTGAAACCGATCCAGCTTGGCAAGCGTTAACGGGTTGCTACGCTTCGGGACAGTCTCACGCTTCGGGACAGTCTCACGCTTCAGGACAGTCTAATGTTCGGTTAGCTCCGCAAACTTGGGACTATCGGCCTGCTTCCGTGGGTCGGCTGTTTTATGAGTCTTATAGCAGTTCAGAATCACAGGGGTGCAGTGTTCCACGGACATATACCCTGGCTGATCTTCGGCAAAATCCAGACTTTGTTTCGCTTGTTGATCAATTTGCTGATACTAAGATTTGCTCGTTTTTGATTGTGCCTTTACAACTGCATCAGCAGTATGTTGGCTATCTCTGCATTTTTCGAGATTCCTATGATGTTGAGATTGCTTGGGCAGGGCGACACGATGAAGAAGTCCGAAACCGAATGCCCCGATCGTCTTTTGCGCTGTGGCGAGAGCTGAAGGCAGATCAAGCTCCAGAGTGGAGTGCCGATGAAATGAAGCTGGCTCAGGCGATCGGGCTGCATTTGTATATGGCGATCGGGCAAAAGCGGGTAGAGTCTATGATGCGCTATCACGCCTCCCACGATGGCTTGACCCATTTACCCAATCGGCTTTTGTTTAACGAGCAGCTATCCCTTGCCCTGATTCAAGCACAGCAGCAAGATGAAATGTTGGGCGTAGCATTTTTAGATTTAGATCGGTTTAAAACAATTAATGATTCTCTGGGTCATGCGGTGGGGGATCAGCTTTTAAAACAGGTATCCAAAGCCTTAAAGCAATGCCTCCGTCATTGTGATACGATCGCCCGCTGGGGCGGAGACGAATTTACACTGCTGCTTCCCCATTTGAATTCAGCAGAAGACATTACCCAAATTGCCCAGCGCATTCTAGAGAAACTATCCTTACCGTTTTACACCGAGCAGCAAGAACTCTACGTCACGGCTAGCCTGGGAATTGCTCTTTATCCCTATGACGGTGAAGACGTGGAAACGTTAGTTAAAAATGCAGATGCTGCGATGTATCAGGCGAAGCAGAGAGGAAAGAACAACTATCAGCTTTATGCCGAAGAAATGAATACGAAGGCAGTCCGGCAACTCTCGTTAGAAAGCGACCTGAGACGAGCCATTTTGCATCAGGAATTTTCACTGCACTATCAGCCGCAAATTAACCTTCAAACCGGACAAATTGTTGGCGTGGAGGCATTGTTGCGATGGCAGCATCCTCGGTTTGGGTTCATTTCTCCGGCTGAGTTTATTCCGCTTGCCGAAGAAATCGGGCTGATTTGTACAATCGGCAGTTGGGTTTTAGAGACAGCGTGCAAACAGCATCAAGCTTGGTGTGCCGAGGGATTATTGCCCATTCATGTGGCGGTGAATTTATCAGCACAGCAGTTCCAGCAAACTGATTTGGTTAACACTATCATCCAAGTTTTAAACACAACCAGGGTCAAACCAGAGTATTTAGAACTGGAAATTACTGAAAGTGCGGCAATGCAGGATGTTAACTTTACGATCGCCGTCTTACGGCAGCTTCGCGATATTGGCATCACCATTGCCATTGATGATTTTGGCACGGGCTATTCATCATTAAACGCCATCAAACATTTTCCACTACACGTTCTCAAGATCGATCGTTCTTTTGTGCAAGATGCAGTTCAAGATCCTAGTAACGCTGCCATTGCCAAAACGATCGTGGCGTTAGGGAAAGGGTTGGGGCTTAACGTTCTAGCAGAGGGAGTAGAAACCCAAGAACAGCTTGATTTTTTGCGATCGATCCAGTGTGACAGTGCCCAAGGCTATCTCTTTAGCAAACCATTGCCCCCAGAGGAAATTGGGTCTTTACTGAGACACAAAAAACTCAAATGCAAATCCACAAGACTGCTGCAAAGCTGCTCCTGCTTGGGGCGAAAAGCTCCTAATACTAAATCCGGTTGGTAAAGTCAGGGGGTGAACATCTGGAATCAAAGGTAAAAAGAATCCAAAGCATCGTCAGGATAGCGGAAAACCTCTGCTTCTATTAGTAGTAGCCCTGCCCTTGAATTAAAGGAGCTAAACTTATGACGGCGATCGCATCCGTTACGGCCAGAGAAATTCTCGACTCGCGTGGCAATCCGACGGTTGAAGTGGATGTTGTGCTGGATGATGGCAGTAAAGGGCGGGCAGCAGTTCCGTCTGGAGCCTCGACTGGCATCCGGGAAGCCCTGGAACTCCGCGATGGGGATTCGGGTCGGTATGGTGGCAAAGGTGTTCTTAAAGCAGTTGAAAATGTGAAAACGACGATTGCCCCGGCATTGAAAGGATCTGATCCCTTTGAGCAGACAGCGATCGACCAGAAAATGCTGGAGCTTGACGGCACCG
The DNA here is from genome assembly GCA_003003615.1 of filamentous cyanobacterium CCP2. GTDB lineage: Bacteria > Cyanobacteriota > Cyanobacteriia > Elainellales > Elainellaceae > Egbenema. The sequence continues at coordinate 9,653 of PVWD01000040.1, forward strand.
AGAATAAAGGCACGTTAGGCGCAAATGCCATCCTGGGAGTGTCAATGGCGGTGGCGAGGGCAGCGGCAGCCTCCAAGGATGTGCCACTTTACCAATATTTGGGGGGAGATGCGGCTGTTTTACTTCCCGTTCCCTGCTTCAACATTTTGAATGGTGGGGCCCATGCAGACAACAGCGTAGACTTCCAGGAGTTTATGATTGCGCCGGTGGGTGCTCCTACCTTTAGTGAAGCCCTGCGGATGGGAGCCGAAGTTTACCACGCCCTTAAGTCGATTCTGAAGAAAAAAGGCTATAGCACCGGAATTGGCGATGAAGGCGGATTTGCCCCCAACTTGAAAGCCAATGTGGAAGCGATCGAACTCATTTTAGAAGGGATTCAAGCCGCAGGGTTTGAGCCTGGTGAGGAAATTTCGATCGCCCTTGACCCAGCCACCAGCGAACTCTATCGGGACGATGGCAGCTACGAATTCTTCAAATCGGACAAGAGCCGCAAGTCTGCCACGGAAATGATTGACCTGTGGGAAAGCTGGGTGAATCAGTATCCCATTCTTTCCATTGAAGATGGTCTAGGGGAACAAGACTGGAGCGGCTGGCAAGAACTGACCCAGCGTTTAGGCAACCGGATTCAGCTTGTGGGGGATGATGCCTTTGTGACAAACCCCAGCATCATTAAAAAGGCGATCGAAGATGGCGTGGGCAACAGTTCTTTGATTAAGGTGAACCAGATTGGCTCTGTGACAGAAACCCTGGAAGCGATCAAAATTTCTGTAGATGCGGGATACACTTGCATGGTCAGCCATCGATCGGGTGAAACACCAGATGACTTCATTGCCGATCTGGCCGTTGCAACGCAAGCCGGACAAATTAAAACCGGGGCCCCCTGTCGGGGAGAGCGGCTATCAAAGTACAACCAACTCTTGCGAATTGAAGATGAACTCGGCAGCAAGGCAAAGTATGCAGGTTGGGAAACTTTTAAGAAATAAGGGTCTGTAATATTTCTCCATACCCTAAACGAATGGAAGTTAAGAAAGTAATCGGGTAATGGTCTTGGGGTTGGCATCTTGCCTGCCCAGCTAAAGGATTCACGCGCACAGGACTTACGCAAAACTTCATTTGCAGGGTGGGCAGTGCCCACCTTACGCTAAATCTAGAGGTATGAAACAGAGCCTACGTAAGTCCTGACGCACCCTTCTTTAAGTGCAGTTCCATCGAATGCAACTCCATCGATTTGACCACATCCAGGCATTTTATGACCGCTCTCAGACGTACTTGTTACAGCATGAGGCAGAGCATAACTTGCTGCTTGGTATTAGCCATACGCTATTGAATTACCCCGATCGCTATCCCAACCCGCCTTACTTAGTGACGGTTGAGCAGAGCGGTGAAATTGTTGCCATTGCCATGCGAACACCCCCTCACAAATTGCTGCTGTCTAAGGCCAGAAATCTGGATGCGTTGGCGTTAATTGCTCAGGATGTTCACCGCATGCAGGAAAATCTTCCAGGTGTGGGTGGATTGGTGAGAGAAAGTCAAATTTTCATGACAGCGTGGCAAGCCTTTACCCGGCAGCCCTACGAACTCACACTGGCAATGCGAATTCATCAGCTCACGCAAGTACAACCCGTTATCCGGGCAAAGGGGAATCTGAGGTTGGCAACTCCGTCCGATCGCCCGTTACTGGTGAAATGGTATCAGGCGTTTTTAGATGAAGTGAAAGTGCTGTTTGCAGAAAATGCTGAACGCATTGTTGATAGTTCACTGAAGCGGCAAACGGCTTATATTTGGGAAGATTCCGTTCCCGTATCGTTTGCCTGTGGTAGTCAATCGCTGCCCACCGCCGGGAGGATCGGCCCTGTCTATACGCCGCCAGCGTATCGCCAAAAGGGGTATGCCACTGCTTGTGTCGCCACGCTCAGCCAACGATTATTGGATCAGGGCTGCCAGCGTTGTTTCCTGTTCACCGACCTTGCCAACCCCACCTCTAACCACATTTACCAGACGATCGGCTATGTCCCCGTTTGCGACTGGAATGATTACACCCTAATGTAGGGTTCAGTGGGTAAGGTAGCGGTTTACTCCACAAAATTTAGCTTTGCCGATGTCAATTGTTTAATGTGATGAAATCCAAAATCTAAAATTCAAAATTCAAGGTTCCATCCGTATAATTAGGGGTTGTGTGAGGTAAGACTGGACTTTCTAAATCATGTTGCTGTCGCCCAAATCATCAATCAGAGAAGCATCTATCCTGGGGTTGCCAATTCATTTGTCGGACGATTATCCTACCTGGTTGCTCGATCGCCTTCAGGATCAGCAAGGGGTTCATGTGATTACGCTCAATGCTGAGATGGCGATTCAGGCAGAAAAAAATGACAAATTAGCCAGTGTGATCCGCAAGGCAGAGTTAGTTGTGCCCGATGGAGCAGGAGCAGTCCTCTATTTACGGCTACGCGGCAAGCGAGTACAGCGTTGTCCAGGAATTGAATTAGCTGAAACCGTCCTACGCCGATCGGTTAATCTAGAACGACCTTGCCCCATCTTTTTCTACGGTGGGCAGCCCGGAGTTAGCCAACGGGCCGCTCAGTGCTGGCAACAACAAGTTCCTGGACTGACGATCGCCGGAACTCAGCATGGTTACATTACGCTAGAAGAGCAAGCCCAGCTTTGCCAGAGCCTCGCAGAACGACAGCCCAGCATTATCCTGGTAGGGTTAGGTGTGCCTCGCCAAGAGTTTTGGATCGCAGAACATCGCCACCTTTGCCCCAATGCCCTATGGATTGGCGTGGGTGGAAGTTTTGATATCTGGGCTGGTGAGAAAACCCGCGCCCCTGGCTGGTTACGCAACAATAACCTGGAGTGGGTTTATCGGCTTTATCAGGAACCCTGGCGATGGCGGCGCATGATGGCCCTACCCAAATTTGCTTGGCGGGCATTGGTTCATTAACCCGTTTAACCCACCTAGCTCAACCCTTTTGATTTAACCAATTAAGCCAGAACGCAGGGCCAATACAGCCGCCTGAGTCCGGTCATCGGCGCAGAGCTTGTTGAGAATATTGCGAACGTGGGTTTTGACGGTGCCAACAGTGATATACAGCTTTTCGGCGATCGCCGCATTGCTGCACCCAGCCACAATGAGCTCCAGCACTTCTAATTCACGCTCGGTCAACGGAGCCGTTTCAATCAACTGCTCATATTCAGGCTCTACACCATGAATTGCAACCGTTTTTGAAGGGGCAACCGCCTGCTCAGAAGACCCACGAACTCGCTGCAAAACGATCGTCGCAATCGCTGGATCAATCCAGGAGTTGCCATCGTAGGTATATTTCAGGGCTTCAGTCAGGCGATCGATGCTGATATCCTTCATGCAGTAGGAATCTGCACCTGCGGCAAAAGCAGCCAACACCGAGTCCTCACTGTCATGCATCGTTAAGATCAGCACTCGTGTTGTACAGTCTTCATTCTCTGCCTGAAACTTTCTAAACGATCGAGTCAAATCAATCCCGTCCATATCCGGTAAGCCAATGTCCACGATCGCCACATCTGGCTTAAGGCTTTCCAAAAGCTTTAGCCCCTGTGTTGCATTGGGGGCTTCTCCAAGAACATGAATCCCTTCCTGGCGTTGCAGAGCCGTCCGCAAACCAACGCGAGTCAAATCATGGTCTTCAATAAGAGCAACGCTAATTTCGCTCATTTCTGCCAATCAAGTTAATGAATAGATGGAGTGATAATTCGAGAAATTTCATAGCGTAGATTTATCCACACTAATCTGAATTATGAAGGATGCATAAAGTACAAACATCCCTCTGCGGTATTAGATACTTCTAAAGAAAATATTGCTGATGCAATCCTAAATCTAACCCTAGGTATATTCGCTGCTTTCAGCCACAGTCTATAGTCTTGGCAAACTACCTCTTTCGTTCACCCTGCTGTTTTACTTAACGCATTTTGCTGCTCCTGCTGAATGTTATTCAATCTTATCCATAGTATATGAGTCACGTTTCTCAGTACACCTCCCAATCCGCATCACCCTCAGATCCGCAATACACTCAGCTGGAACAAGAGCTAAAGCAGTTAAGGCGGCGTTTAGATCGGTATGAGGTTCGTGCTGCCCATGAGCAGCGATTCTCGCAAATCTTTCATCAAGCCTCTCAGCTTATGGTTCTTCTCAGCACAGATGGGCTGCTGATAGAAGCGAACCAGGCAATGCTGGATTTGGTGGGAGCCAGGGCAATGAATCCGCAAAGCAAATGTTTTATTTGGCAACTGCCTTGTTGGTTAGGCTTGACGGAAACAGAGCTAAAACAGTCTGTTGCGGCGGCGGCAAGGGGGGAAACGGTTGCTCAAGAAATTCACCTGCGGGGACAGTCTGCTCACCAAACCGATCGCCAAATCACGATCGATTTTTGCTTAAAGCCGCTCCATAGCGATAATGGAACCATCACCCACTTGCTGATGGAAGGTCATGATGTCACCGAACGCAAGCATGCCCACGCTGAAGTTCAACGGCTCAACGTAGAATTAGAGCAGCGAATTCTAGAGCAGACGGCTCAACTAAAAATTTCCAATTGCCAAAGGGACGAAGCCTTGCTGAACGAGAAACACGCACAGCAGCAGGCAGAGCTTGCCAATGTGCAAATCCAGCTTTATATCAATATCTTTGAGAACCTGCCGGTGGGATTGAATATTTGGCAGCTTGAAAAGCCAGATGAACCCACATCGCTGCGGTTGCTTGCGACCAATCCGGCTGCCAGCCAACTCACTGGCATTCCCCTACAGAACTATATTGGTCGTCCGATCGGAGAGTGTTTTCCGAGCATGTTGACGGAAAATCGATCTGATCTGGATGTTTATGCAGCAGTGGCTTTGTCGGGTCAGGTGATCGACAAACAAGAAGTTTTTTACCGAGATAACCAGATTCGGGGAGCTTTTTTTCATACCAAAGTCTTTTCCTTGCCAGAACGTTGTGTTGGCATCACCTTTGAAAACATTACTGAACGTAGACTCGAAAAGCAGGCTCTCCAAGATAGCGAACGTCGCTATGCTGCTTTGGCGCAGGTATCCCCAGTGGGAATTTTTCGCTGTAGTGCCGGGGGAAGTTGTCTGTATGTGAACGATCGCTGGTGTCAGATGGCTGGCTTACCGCCGGATGCTGCCTTTGGTGAAGGGTGGCTAGATGCAATCCATCCGGAAGACCGAGAGCGAATTAGGGAGGAATGGGCAGAAACGGTTCATGGCGATCGATCGTTTCGGGCAGAGTATCGCTTTCAACGTCCAGATGGCAGCATTACCTGGGTGATGGGGCAAGCAACGGCAGAAACCACTGACCAGGACGAGATCACAGGCTTTGTGGGCAGCGTTACGGACATCACCGACCTGAAATATGCTGAGAAGGCACTTTTAGAAAGTGAGCATCGGTATGCCATGCTGGCGCAAATGTCTCCAGTGGGCATCTTTAGAACCGACATGGGGGGCAACTGCCTGTATGTGAACCAACGATGGAGCGAAATTACTGGAATTAGCTACCAGCGGGCTTTAGGGGAAGGATGGGAAGCAGCTCTCCATCCAGCGGATCGCGATCGGGTGAATGCGGAAGGGCAATATGCCGCCCAAACAGGAACCCCCTTTTGCAGTGAGTTTCGATTTCAGCGGCCCGATGGTGAGGTGAGTTGGGTGTTTGGTCAGGCGATTCTGGAAACGGGGCTGACGGGTGAACCGATCGGGTTTGTGGGTACGGTGACGGATATCACCGATCGCAAGCTGGCAGAAGTGGCATTGCAAGAAAGTGAGGAGCGGTTTCGGGCAACGTTTGACCAGGCCGCAGTGGGTATTGCCCATGTCGCTGCTGATGGTCGCTGGTTGCGGGTCAACGATCGGCTCTGTGAAATTGTGGGCTACGATCGCGAGGAAATGCTGCAAACTACCTATCAAGCCATCACACACCCAGAAGATTTGCCTGCAAACCTAGAGTACGTGAATCGGCTGCTGAGGGGAGACATCCAAACCTACTCCATGGAGAAACGCTACATCTGCAAAGATGGGATGCCCACCTGGATTAACATCACCGTGTCTCTGATGCGGGAAACCTCCCTGGCAGAAGGTAACTCCGCCTCGGTTAGCCCTCCCAAATACATGATTTCGGTAATTGAGGATATTAACGCCCGCAAGCAAGCAGAACTGGCATTGCAGGAACGGGCCCAAGAACTGGGGCAGCTCAATACCATCCTGACCCGAACCACTGCCCTGTTGGAGGAACGCAACCGAGAACTCGATCGGTTTGCCTATGTGGCCTCCCACGACCTGAAGGCTCCTCTCCGGGCCATTGCCAACCTTTCTGAGTGGATTGAAGAAGACCTGCAAGGACAACTGCCCGAAGAAAACCAGCAGCAGCTCACCTTACTCCGAACGCGGGTTCACCGCATGGAAGCCCTCATCAATGGCTTGCTGGAATATTCTCGCGCCGGACGTACCCAAACAACGATCGACACAGTTTCCATTGAAAGCTTGCTAGCCGAGGTGATTGACTCCCTTGCTCCCCCTGATTCATTTAGCATCACTGTGCAGCCAAACATGCCAACCCTGACTACGCGGGCATTACTGCTGCGGCAGGTCTTCGCCAATTTAATTGGTAACGCCATCAAGCACCACGATCGCCCGGATGGACAGATTCAAATTACCGTGCAGGATAAGGGCTGGTTCTATGAATTTGCCGTTGCCGATGATGGGCCTGGCATTCCGGTGGAACATCACGATCGGGTTTTTGACATTTTTCAAACCCTGGTGGCGCGAGATGTCAAAGAATCTACCGGAATTGGTTTGTCAATTGTCAAAAAAATTGTGGAAACTGAAGGAGGCAAAATTACCCTGGAGTCTGAATCGGGTCGCGGAAGCACCTTCCAATTTACCTGGCTCAAACAGCCCAAGCAGATTGCCGGTCGCTCCTAACTGTTGTAAGTTCAAGTAATGGGATTTTCTTTGTTCCGAAAAGCACATAGACAGTGGGTTCGATTACCCGTCCGTTACCGAGGTGCTGTTGTTGTTGCAATTCCAGCAATGTGTCTACTCATCACCTTCGGAGCCTGGATTTGGTCTCGTCAAACTGCTATCGATGCCCAGGAAAGAACCGATCGCACCCAACAGTTGATTTTTGAAATGGGTGAACTGTTAAACGACTTGATTGATGCAGAAACGGCAGTCCGAGGATATAGCATCACGCAGGATCGCAGCTTTCTAGAACCCTACGAGCGATCGGTGGTTGAAATTCCTCAAACTCAAGCGCAACTCGCAGACCTGCTGCTGGCTCAACCCGGAGGACAAGTCACCTTCGATCGGTTTCAACAGCTTTCCATGCAGCGCATGAGGGCTTTAGAAGAACTGTTGGAAATTGTTGAAACTGAAGTTGCGACTGGAGGCAATCCTGCTTCTGATGCAGAGGTGGAGCGTCTACTGTTTGAAGGGAAGCAGATCATGGATCAGTTTCGCTTGGAAGCAGGACAGTTTCAGGAACAGCAGCTTAACGTGCTGGAATCCTACTTGCAGCAGCGATCCATCCGCCAAGAACGCACCACCACCTTGCTATGGCTGACTTTGGTGATCAGCCTTTTAGGATCATTTGCAGCTCTGTACCTCTTTAGCAGCCTGGATAACGAACTGGAAAGCCGTGAGCTATTGCTGCGGGAAAACAAGTCACTCTTGCAGGCGGTTGTCAGCAATGTGGTGGATGGCGTAATTACCCTGGACAGGCAAGGCAAAATTGAGATTTTTAATCCTTCTGCCTCCCGGATGTTTGGCTACCAGCCCTACGAGGTGGTGGGTCGAGAGCTTGATATCTTACTGGAAGATGCGGTGATGCCAGACCAGCATGGCATGATTAGCCCAGGCGTTTCCTGGAACCAAAAGTGGCAAACGAGGGGACTGAGAAGAGTGGGTTCTCCCTTTCCTGTGGAGATTTCAGTCAGCGATATGCAGCTAGACGATCGCAGTATTGCCATCATTCGTGACATCACTGAATTTCAACAGGCCGAAGATAAGCTGAAAGCCCGTGCTGATGAACTGGTACGCTTAACGGCCGTTTTGGCCCAAACCAATGCTGCCCTGGAAAGCCGCAACCGAGAGTTAGAACAGTTTGCCTATGTCGCATCCCATGACTTGAAGGCTCCTCTTCGAGCGATCGCCAGCCTTTCGGAGTGGTTAGAGGAGGATTTGGCAGACCAACTGCCGGACGAAAATCGAAAGCAACTGCAACTGCTGCGAGGGCGGGTTCTGCGGATGGAAGCTCTCATCAACGGGTTGCTAGACTATTCCCGGATTGGACGTACCAAAACTGCCTTAGAGCCAGTGGTTGTGGATGATTTGTTGGCAGAAGTGATTGATTCATTGGCTCCGCCACCGTCTTTTAGAATTGACATTGCTCCCGGAATGCCAACCTTGACGACTCGGCGTGTTTTGCTGCGGCAGGTGTTTGCCAACTTAATTGGCAATGCAATTAAGCACAACGATCGCCCTGATGGACATATCAAAATCCTGGTGGAAGATCAGGGTGATGCCTATGAGTTTACGATCGCCGATAATGGCCCTGGCATCGCCCCAGAATATCATAAGAAAATCTTTGCGATCTTTCAGACCTTAGAAGCCCGTGATACGAAAGAAGGAACGGGAATCGGTTTATCAATTGTTAAGAAGATCGTTGAAACGGAAGGGGGAACCATCCGCATCGAATCCCAGGAAGGGATGGGAACTGCCTTTCACTTCACCTGGCTCAAGCAAGCTCTCTTAACACAACTCAGAGATACTCTATAAAGTTAATCGTTATTATTAGATACTCTTATAGAATGATTTCTTACTAGTGGCTGAGGGCATCCATGAAGCTGCCAGCGTACAATTGTGATTAATGTAACAAATATTTAATGTTCTAGAAAAGCCTGAAGACCAGCAGCAATGGACGAAAAAATGATCAATATATTGCTTGTAGAGGATGATGAAGTGGATGTGATGAATGTCAGGCGGGCATTCAAAAAGAGCAATATCTCTAATCCTTTGTTTGTCGCATCCAACGGGTTAGAAGCCCTCTCCATGCTTCGTACCCAGGAAGGAGGAATGCCGGTGATTCCTCCCACTCGTCGCTTAATCTTGCTTGATCTGAACATGCCTAAAATGGGCGGGATTGAATTTCTCCACGAACTGCGAGCCGACCCCGATCTGAAAATGACCCCCGTTATTGTCTTAACCACTTCCAACCAAGATCGCGATCGGGTTGAGGCTTATCAGCTTAACGTAGCAGGTTATATTCTTAAGCCCGTCACTTTTTCTAACTTTGCCGAGGCCATGTCAACACTGAATAAATACTGGATGCTCTGCGAAATGCCCTAGGGCGTGCTTTAAAGCCTTCCGGTTATTTAGCTGAGCTGTGATGATCCCCCTAAATCCCCCTTGAAAAAGGGGAATTTCCGTTTTAACCGAATGCGCCGCCCTTTGTAAGATTCTTTCTAAGATAGAGATCTCATCTCAGGTTCTATATTGCTATGCCCTCTCCTGGTTCCCCGAATTTAACGCATCAGCCCGAAAGCACCAATCAAGCTGCATCTCGCATTTTCTCTGATGAGGTTCCCCTTTTGGGTCGATCGCTTCCCGATTTGACGGAGTGGGTACAGCAACAGGGACAGCCCGCCTACCGGGGTAAACAGCTTCACCAATGGATTTATCAGCAAGGCGTTCGATCGCTCACGGAGATTTCTGTTTTTCCCAAGCAGTGGCGCAGTGAGTTGGCAGATTTTCCAGTCGGTCGATCGTCTCTCCATTACCGTGCCCCGGCTGCGGATGGGACAGTGAAGTATCTCCTTCGCCTTGCAGATGGGCAAATCATTGAAACGGTTGGTATTCCCACCTTTGCCAGATTTCCCCAGTCTAAAAAGTCGGGTCAGTCATCTTTTTCCCATTCTTCTTCTACACCTGCCCTCGATCGTCTCACGGTTTGCGTTTCCTCACAGGTGGGTTGCCCCATGGCCTGTGACTTTTGTGCAACTGGCAAGGGCGGCTATATTCGCAATTTGGCGATTCACGAAATTGTGGATCAAGTGTTGACGGTGCAGGAAGATTTTGGGCAGCGCGTCAGCAATATTGTGTTTATGGGCATGGGTGAACCGTTGCTGAATTTAGAGAATGTACTGGGAGCCGTGCGATCGTTAAACCAGGATGTGGGAATTGGGCAGCGGTTGATTACTGTATCCACAGTGGGCATTCCAGGACGGATTCGCCGGTTTGCAGACCATCAGCTTCAAGTGACGCTGGCCGTTAGCCTTCATGCTTCCAATCAGCAAGTGCGGGAACAATTGATTCCCAGTGCCCGCCAATATCCCCTAGAGGCTTTACTGGACGAATGCCGGGAGTATGTGCAACTGACCGGACGACGGGTGACGTTTGAATACATTTTGCTGGCTGGGCTGAATGACTGCCCTGAACATGCCGTTGAACTGGCTCACCATCTGCGCGGGTTTCAAAGCCACGTTAACCTGATTCCCTATAACCCGATTCAGGAAGTAGATTACAAACGCCCCGATCGCCAACGGGTTCAGGCGTTTATGGATGCCCTAAAGCAGCACAAGATCGCAGTCAGCGTTCGCTATTCCAGAGGGCTGGATGCGGATGCGGCCTGTGGGCAACTGCGGGCAAACAAGTTAAACAATATCGGATGATGGCAGGCAGATATTTCCCAAGCCTACAGCACTTCTGCCTTCAACTTCGCCAGCGGCAAATAGAGGAACTTCTGCCAGCTCGGCACATAGGCGCGTTTGGTAAACACGTCATATTGATTGCGCTCAATCACCTTTAAAATGCCGCGATACAGCATCAGGGCTGACCAAACCGGGAAACGGGCATCTGGACTGAGCAGCTTAATTCCCCGCTCGGCATCGGCGAAGAACCCTTGGGCCCGCTGGATTTGAAACTGCATCAGACTTTGCCAACGATCGTCTACTACGCCATTAAACAGGTCTTTTTCGGTGTAGTTAAACCGCTCCAGGTCTTCCAGAGGCAAGTAAATCCTGCCTCGTCGAGCATCTTCCCCCACATCCCGCAGAATATTTGTCAGTTGGTTCGCAATGCCAAGGGCGATCGCTTCCGGTTCAGGATTTGGCATGGGCTGCTCTCGGTTCCAAGGAGCCGATCGATTGCCATTGTCCACCCCCATCACTGCTGTAGACATCAGCCCCACTGTGCCCGCCACCCGGTAGCAATACAGCTCAAGCTCTTTAAAGGTTTCGTATCGATTACGGTATAAGTCCATGCGCTGACCTGCAATCATATCCCGAAAGGGCTGGATATCAATGGGATAGCGTTCTAGCGTGTCGATCAGGGCGACATCTACCGTGTCGATCGGGTGTCCAGCAAAGATGGATTCCAGGTTTTGTTCCCACTGATCCAGGGTGGCATCAGTGGTGGTTTTAGCTTTGGGGCCATCAACCAACTCATCAGTCCGCCGACACCAGACATAGATCGCCCAAATCGCGCGACGTTTTTCCTCTGGCATCAACAGCGTCCCCAAATAGAATGTCTTCGCGTACTCCGCCGTAATTTGACGGCAGTGCTCGTAGGCATCATCTAAGGGAATCAAGGTAGAGATACGGGGAGATTCAGGCAATTGCAGCATTACATTGCAAGCTGAGGGTGAACGGGAGCAATTAGCTATCAGCAGTAAACGAGTGACTACGCCACGCAAGCGAACAGCCATTTGCCTGTTAGTTATTCTCCTACGGAGAGGGATACATCACGAAAAAACTCTTGATTCATTTGCAAATCCCATTAACTGCAAATAACCAACCCTGACTTAGCGAATCAACACTTCAGGAGCTTCTGAAGCTGGAGCAGAACCTCCCAAGGGTGTAGAAGCTGGATGCCAACGATCGATCGCTTGCGCCGTCAGTTTACCAGACAACACAGCCCCTTCCATGCTGGCAAGGTATCGCTGCATGGTGTAATCCCCTGCTAGGAAGAAGTTATCAATGGGTGTCACTTGGGACGGACGATAGTCTTGCCGCCCAGGGGTGGCTTTGTAAACCGATCGCGGAGTCTTAACCACTTTATACTTCAGCAGGTTAGCAGGTTGCTCCGTACCAAAGTGAGTCGGGAAAAGTTTCTTCAACTCTTCCATGGTGGCAGCGACAATTTCTTCGTCTGATTTGTTAATCCAATCCTTTGCCGGAGCCAGAACTAGTTCCAGCATGGAGCGATCGGGATTTTCATACTCTCGACAGGTATTGCTCATGTCAGCATAGACGCTGAGTAACGGAGATCGCGAGAACAGGAGGTGATCAATATCGGTTAGCTTGCGATCGAACCACAGGTGCAGGTTGATAACGGGAACCCCTTCCAGCCCATCGAGTTGCTTGAAGAAGTCCATTTCCCGCCAGGTAGCAGGCAGCATCACCTTAAAGGGATCAACCGGCATTGCAGAAACGTAGGCATCGGCAGTGAACACCTCATCCTCAGCCCCATTTAGCCCCCGCAGCAGGAAGCCACGCACCGTGCCATCTTCGTTCAGCAAAATTTCTTTTAAAGGAGTATTTAGCCGTACCTCACCGCCCCGCTCTGTGATGTGATCGACGATCGGTTGGCAGAGCCGCTCTGTGGGGGAGCCATCCAGAAACGCCATTTTGGAGCCGTATCGCTCTTGCAAAAAGCGGTTCATGGCCGTCAAAATCACCGTTGAGGAAATTTCGTCTGGGCCGATGAAGTTCAGCGACTTAGACATGGCGATGAAAATTTCATCATTGACCCGCTCTGGAATGCTGTGCTTTTGCAGCCACTCCGTCCAGGAATACTTGTCCATCTCCTCAACGTAGCTCTGCCCCCGCACCATTGCCGGAATCAGCCCCATGCCAAACTTGATCTTTTCTTCCCAGGTCAGCATGTTGTTATTGCGGAGGATTGCCACAATGCCGTTCCAGGGGGCCGGAATGTCAGGGAAGTCAAACCGTGAATACACCCCCGGATTGTTCGGCTGGTTCATAATCATGGTGTGGTCTTTCCACTGCAACCGCTCTTCAATTCCCAACTCCTTGAAGAGTTGCAGCATATTTGGATATGCCCCAAAGAAGATGTGCAAACCCGTTTCGTACCAATCTCCGTCTTCGTCTTTCCAGGCTGCCACTTTACCGCCCAGTACATCTCGCCGTTCCAAAACGATCGGCGTATGCCCGGCATCCACTAAGTATTTGGCACAAGAAAGCCCTGCCAGTCCTGCTCCAGCGATCGCAACTCGCATGTAACGCTTTACCCTTTGCAGCTTTTACGTTTATGTGTTCCTCATATTATATGTTGCATTCTGTTACATTTCGAGGAATAAATTTGGATGCGCGTCACAGAGATTTCTGGCGATCGAGATTTCACCTTAAATCCGTTGGAGCCACCCACTTGGCAATATCGCCTTTGGCTGTTCTGCATCTGCGCCGGAATGCTGCTGTTTTTTACCCAAGTAACGGCTCTGTTTCCCGTATTGCCGCTGTACTTGACCCAACAGTGGGGGGAAATGGCTCCAGTGGGATGGGTCGTTGGTTCAATGGCGGCAGGCTTGCTCTGCTTTCGCCCCTGGATTGGGATGCTGCTCGATCGGTGGGGGCGCAAACCAGTGTTGTGGATGGGCTTGCTGATGATGGTAGGGGTACTGCCACTGTATCTCTGGTCGCCTAGCCCACTCTGGTTAATGGGAGTGCGGGTGCTACATGGCATTAGCCAGGCGGCTCTGGCAACAGCATCCCAAACCATGCTGGTGGATCTGGTGCCTCCTAGCCGACGGACTGAAATGTTGGGCTACTTGGCCATGTCCAATACGATCGGCTTTTCGCTGGGGCCACTGGTAGGTTCCTATGCGTTTGCTGCCAGCGGGTTGACGAGTGTGGTTCGGGTTCAGTTTGGGTTGACCCTTTTGGGATGGGTGATCAGCTTGCCGTTGCCTTGGTTAATGGCGCGATCGGTGGCTGGGCAAAGTCGATCAGCTCAACCGGAAATCCACCAGCCCAAAGAGAAGGCAGATCATCCGCCAACCCGTTTTTCCTGGAAGCACATTCTGAGTTTTCCGGTGCGGGAAGCCACCTTCATTTTCTTTGTTGGTTCCTTTCTGCACGGCGGAGCCGTCACCTTTCTGCCGTTGTTTATTCCCAATTCAGCCCAGTTTTACAGCCTGAATGCTTTTGTGGCGATTCTTGTGCGGTTTGGCTTAGGGCGATGGGGCTATGTTTTTGCCAAACGCTGGATTATCAGCCTGGGCATTTTTTGTTCTGGGAGTGCGCTAATTGGGCTATCGCAGTTTCCAGACTATCTAATTCTCTGGTCAATTCTCTACGGTTTGGGGTTTGGAACGCTGTTTCCGGTGCTGTCGGCGATCGTGTCTTTAGCGGCTCCGGCGGCGGTGCGCGGTCGGGTTTACAGCTTTTTTCTGGCGGGTTTTGACGGGGGCATGACGCTGGGTGGGGCAGGAGTCCAGCCGTTTGTTCAGGTGTTACCGCTCAGCACGATTTTTGCTCTGTTAGGGGGAACGGGGTGTGGGGTGAGCCTGTTTGCGTTTCGGCGGTTTGCGGTGGGGGTGAGTAAGGGCGATCGGTAGTCTTGCTTTTGTTAGTTTGATACTGAGTTAAAAGGAACGAAGTGAGTGAGAATTTGTTTGGATACCAGTGTATTGAACAGACCATTTGATGATCAGATGCAACCCCGCATTGCTCTAGAAACTCAATCTTTGCGAACTATCCTCCAGTTTGTAGAGAATGGAGAAGTGGAATTGGTTAGTTCGTCAGTGCTGGAATATGAAAACAGCCGCAATATATCTCAGCGAAGGCAAGAGTGGGTCAAGCAGTGTCTTCAGTTGGCTGTCCGTTTTCAAGTTGTGGATGAAGGAGTTACCCAACGGGCTACTCTATTGGAAAACCAGGGGTTAGGGGCGATCGATGCCTTGCATGTAGCGTGTGCGGAGGCATCAGGCTGTGATTACTTTTTAACTTGTGACGATCGGTTAGTGCGTCGATATTTGGGAGAACTCAAGGTGATGAATCCAGTCAGTTTTGTTTTAGAAATCACGGGAGATGAGCAATGAGTATTAAGATTCCCAGGCAGCAGGAGATCATTGAAGAGGCGATGCAGGTGTTGTGGCAACATCTACCCCCATCTAAGGTGTCGTTGGTCATTTCAATGTGGTTTGCGGAGGGAGGAGATTACCTCAAAATGCGAGAGGAATTGTTTGAGGGAGAAACGGTTGAATCTTTGGCAGCTAAGATTCAACCGTTTCAGGAGCGAAAGGCAGATTAGCTGTTTTAAGAACTTACCCAATTTTCTTTTGTTATGCAATCGATCTGGCGAAAACCTTGGTTTTATGTTGCGCTGATCTTCTTGGGTTTCATCATGGGGTGGCTCGTGTCAGCATGGCTACAGATTAAGAGTTCTTTCGCTACTGACAAGGAAAGATTTGATGCTTCGTTAGAAATTATAAGAATTATTGTGACAATCTTTGGTGGTGTTGTCCTATTTTTAAATTTTCGGACTTCTAATAGAAATGCTGAACTTGGAGAATCTCGGTTAATTACAGAACGATTTTCCAAAGCAGTTGAACAGCTTGGAAATGAAAATATTCATGTGCGTTTGGGCGGGATTTTTGCATTAGAGAAAATTGCAGAAGAAGCTCCCGACAAATACCATTGGACTGTGATGGAGGTATTAACTTCTTACTTACAGGAAAAATCACCTTTAATAGAAAAGGAAAAATCCGAACCTTCATCAGATCCTTTTTCATCTGATATGGAACACGAAAAATTCAAGAAGAAGTCAAGTAGCACATACCTAACCCCCCCTGTAGAAAAGGATGTTCAAGCTACACGCACTCAATACTCAAAACCAATAGTAGAAAAAGATGTTCAAGCTGCCCTCACTGTGATTGGGCGGCGAGACGAAACGAAGGATAGAGGCAAACGATTAGACTTGAGCCGTGTTGATTTGAGCGGAGCTATTCTTGACGATAATGCCAAACTTAACAATGCCAATCTTAAAGCAGCAAAGCTTGTCTGTTCTAACTTATGTGAGGCTAAATTAATAAACGCTAATCTCCAAGCAGCAAAGCTTGCCCGTTCTAACTTACGTGGGGCTAAATTAATGAACGCTGAACTTGAACACGCTGAATTCAATCTAGCTAATCTTTTTGGAGCCGATCTCACTGGAGCTAATCTCAGTCAAGCTACTCTAAATCAAGCTAACCTCAAAGGGGCTACACTCAATAATTCAATACTAATTTTAGCCAAAATCATCAGGGCAAGTTTTGATGATGCGAATCTCACCAATGCTGATCTTAAAGGAGCTGTTCTTGATAGCTCAAGCTTTAAGGGATCTCGTCTTAATGGCGTTAATCTTAGCGATGCTGATCTGACTAATGCCAATTTCCTCGGAGCTAAAGAATTAACCTCTAGACAAGTTCAATGTGCGCGCAATTGGGACAAAGCTGTCTACGACGAGGATTTACGACAGCAACTAAATTTATCTCCCTATTATGATGAGGAGATTCGGATGAGATTAGGTTTGCCAGCAAGATTTGAGATATCAGAATTATTACTCATCATCACCTTTGATCTGATCCAAGTTATGCCGATCGATCAGCTCTCTAGCTTCTTCATTTTCCTGAATAAAGAACTCGATCGCCTCATTCACCAGTCCACTCAATGAGGTATCTTTCAATCCTGCCAATGCTTTGAGGAGTCGATCCAGATCCTCATCCACAAATACTCTGATCTCTGGCTTGCGTTTCCTAGCCACCATGTACCCTGTACTCGTACAGGTACATTTTCTCTGATCACGAATAGCTGATGTTACACTTGCCGTATTGTGGCAGTTTACGTATTATGAATTTATTGATTCCTTGTTGAGGTCTTTATCCCATGCCCACCCTCTCCGACGATGAGTTTAACCTCATCCGCAAACTTCTCATGGACTTACGCGCCATCAAAACATCCGATCTCGACATCATCCCTTTTGGTCGTGGTACGTTGGGATTGTGAACTGGTTGGCGATTGCATGGCACTTGTTGTGCTGCGCCCCCTACACAACTTTTCAATCTGATCCACATCAGCTATTCCTGTCAAGAATTCTTACTCCGCCTCATCCTCACCCTTAATTTGACCCAGGTTATGCCGATCGATCAATTCCCGAATTCGATCGGTTTGTAAATATTCTTCTAACGCTTCATTGAATTCGCAGTCCTTGAAGGGATGCCAAATTGTTAGGGGAGTTGGTCTTCGCGGCGGTTTAGCCCTGGTCTAGAAATTGTAACGACATCCGATCGCCCCAACCGCTTAAGCCAGAACCAGCCCACTACACCTAGAATGAGTGACACCCAGCCCATTATTGGTTTAAAGAGCAGGAAGCCACCGATCGCAAACATAGCTCCAAATAGCAGGAGGGAAGCTGCGATCGTGCGAACAATTGCCTGTCCCAGGTCTTGGGCAGGGGGAAGTCCGGTACGGGCTTGTTGACGGCTCCATCCAGGTCCACCGGGTCGGATTTTGGTGTAGAAGGCATCCAGCGTGGCATCTGATTCAGGCGGTGTCAGGAACATTACCGTGAGCCAGATTGCGGCAGTCAGGGCAGAAGTGACAATGAGCCGCCAGCCAAAATCATCAATTGTTAAAATGGGCACCACGCTGGTCGTTAAGCCGATCGCAAATCCAGCAAGCATGGCAGAAAGTTCGGCTGCGGCATTAATGCGCCACCAAAACCAGCGCAGAATGAGTACGAGTCCGGGGCCGGTGCCGATCGCGATGACAAGCCGAAATACGGTGGCCACATCATCTGAAAAGAAGGCTGCTAATGCCCCCAATGCCGTCACCACTACGGAAGAGAGACGACCAACGGTAACGAGTTCAGCTTGGGATGCATCAGGTTTAATAAACCGACCGTACAGATCATTTGTCAAATAAGAGGCTCCCCAGTTGATCAGGGTAGACACCGTACTCATGAAGGCTGCTAAGAGCGAAGCCACAACCAAGCCCAGGACGGCTGGTGGCAAAAAATCTAACATTAGCCGAGGATAGCCCAGTTCACGATCTTCCAAATCGGGGTAAAGGGCGATCGCTGCAAGGGCCACCACTACCCAGGGCCAGGTGCGGATAACGTAATGCAAAATGTTGAAAAACCAGGCGGATTTCTCTGCTTCCTGCTCATCTTTGGCAGCCGCTAATCGCTGAATAAATTCACCACCGCCATCACTGCGTCGAAATGACCACCACTGCACCATCGCATAGGCCGCAAACGTACTTGCCGTAATGCCTGCCGTATCATTCCAGGTGAGCCAACGACCTTCCCCGCCGATCGTCAATGGAATAAAGGCTAGAACATCAATCTCAGTGGCTTGCTGAGCCTGCTGGAGTAAAGCCTGCATTCCCCCTGCCTGCCCGATCGCCGCCCCCGCTACCACAAACGCCCCCAACAGGGCCAGAAAAAACTGGAAAAAGTCCGTAGCGACAACTCCCCAAAGTCCCGAAAATCCAGAGTAAATCAGCACTAGCACACTGATGCCAACCACGCTCCACAGTTTCAGGTTGTCTCCTGGGTTAAAGCCTAGACTTTGCCACAGTTCCAGCGCATCTACGACTTTAATCATGGCTAACATGGCGTAACCAATGCCAATGCAGTTGATCAAGACGGCAAATAAGAATGCCTTTGTCCCACGCAAAACAGCCGCCATGCGTCCGCCGTAGCGCATTTCGGTTAGCTCGGCATCTGTAACAATTTCAGAGCGTCGCCACAGTCGTGCAAAGACATAAATCATGATCAAATGTGCGATGCCAAAACTCCACCACTCCCAGTTACCTGCAATCCCTCGATTGCCAACAATCCCTGCGACATAGAGCGGTGTATCGATCGAAAAAGTCGTTGCTGCCATGCTGGTTCCGGCGAGCCACCAAGGAAGCGATCGACCGGACACAAAAAAATCAACCAAACTCCCGGAGGCTTTTCGGGTCAAATATAAGCCCAGAGCCATTGTCAGCACCAGATATAAAAGCACAATAATCCAGTCGATCGATCGCATGGCAGTTCAACTCACTCTTGCATCTTGCCATCTTGCCACAGCTTGATCTCAATTCCTGGAAAGTCGCGAAAAATTGCAAAAAAAAGTTTGCAAAAAAAAGAGTCCGTAAAACGAACTCACTGTAGACTTAGGCAACTGCAACCTCTCTCCTAACTGGGCTTCCGTAGCCCAAAATTATATCCATGCTAGTCTATCCGACGGCTAGGTTTAGATAATACCCGTTCCTTTGCCGCGCTTATCTTCCTTCATTGTCAATTCACCGTCTTTGTTCGTGTCATTAATCTCTTCATATTCTTCTTCGCGTTCAGCCTGCAATTCTTCATCTCGCTCGCGTAAATCGCCAGGCTCGTTCACATACATTTCTGGTTCGATCGCAAAGTTGTTGACCAAGCCTTCTTTGTCTACACTATAGCCGCCCGTTGTATCAATACTTTCGTCTGCGTCCTGATCGGGAACTTGCTTGTAAGCCTCGCCTTCACGTTCCTTGCGGGCAGCCGTTTCAGCGGGCACAATGCCCCGATCGTATGTATCCGGCTCAGTTCTCTTATCACTCATAAAAATACCTCGTACCAACAACATAAGGATTAACTGTTAGCCATGTTACGGAACCCTGATAAGTTACACCTCTACCTAAGGAGGAAAGATGATTTTTCTAAGGTTCTGTCTATAGGTACAGAAAGCTGATGAGAAAAGGGTTTGCCCTGCTTTTGCGATCGTTTTAGCTTTTCAGACCTAAAATGAGTCGAGATGGGCAACACCAGTCAAGCAAAGCGATGGGAGCTTAGTGCAAAGCCTTTATCCGTAAGCTGAACCGGGACACCTTCTGCTAGAACTAGCTGCAAAAAACTGACTTACATCAAGCCTAAAGTGGCAAAGTCAGGCTGCTTTATTAAGTTTGCTAAATTTACAAGCAAGTCGAAAAATAGTAAAATAAGATACAGAAATAAATCGATTCGTTTATCCTATTTAGTTGCTTTTATTCAATTGATCGTTGAGAGGTTACTGGTAGGACGGAAGTAGGTTCATCCGAAGAAACGCACTTTTGTTATTGCCGCTTAAACTTCGACGCATTCAGGATCAATGTCATGAAACTCTCATATCGTGGTGTCCAATATCAATATCAGCCCGCTTCTGTAGACATGTTAACCACCGAAATCTCCGCCAAATTTCGTGGACATCGATACAATCTCTCTTATCCCAGACACATTCCTACACCGCAACCAGTTGCTGCATTAAAGTATCGAGGTGTTGCTTACCAGACCACTGAAACTGGGGAAATCCAGATGGTGACTGCTGCTCGTCCGGCGGTTACTCCTGCTAAAGCTGTTCCGCTTCCCTTAGCAACTCAGGTGCGCCGTTTATTGCCTGAAGAAGCAGCAAGAGTTCATCAGGAAACGATTCGGCAACGCTTACAACATCGTATTGAGGTTGCTAGAAGCAGAGGGGATGAACAACTTTTGCATCAGCTTGAAGATGAACTGCATCGGTTTGCATAAGCAATTTAGCTCTTAAAACTGTTTATTGGAGGATGCTTTTAGCGTCCTCTTTTTTCATGGCAATTCTAGAAAAACCGATCGCCCTCCTGGGTATCCCTGCCTTGCTCCAAATCGTTCTGCAACGTCTGAAACAAGGTTAAGCCAACAAACGGCGATCGGTTAGGCATTTTATTGGCAAAACCGTCAAATTGGATACAGTTTCTTAACCCTAAACTTAAAGCACCTTAACCTGGCTCCCCTAAGGTAAAAGCATGGAAGTGTGCTTGGCTTGGGCGATCAAAGGCTTTAGTTTTTATGCATTGTCCTTATTGAGATGCTCTAGGGTACAGGATTGGCCCACAAGCATTTTTTTTAGCGTGTTTTTGATGCTTCACTTTGGTCACATCTGTCCTGGCTCCTTTCCGCACTCCATTTCCGATAAGGTATCTGTGTAGCGTATTAACGAGGCTGTAAATCGTGTTTAGCTCTCCTCAAAATGAATCATCTAGCCAAACACTAAACGTTGTAGATGCTCAATCCGCTCAGCCGAGCCAATCCAGAGATGTATCCGTCACTATTCTTTTAGCCGGTGGCTATCAATATCACCTCACAATGAAAGCGGATACTGCCCTATTACGCAGTTTGGTTGGGGCATTTCTCGCTAGAACCCAGGGTAAAAGTGAAAACTTTTTGTTTCAAATTCCCATCGAAGATGGACAATCCAGTTTGTGCTTTACCAGTGAACACTTGGTTGGGATTGTTACCAATCCTCCGTTAATTGTTAGACGGCAAGGAAACGAGTCTGAGGGGAATCCAGCATCTTAGAAGATGAGTCGGTTAGCTCAGATCTTGCACCAGTCGTTACCCTCGTTTTGCCATCAATTGTGAACTAACGGCTCAAACCCATTGATGCAAGTTGAGAAAATACAAGTTGAGAAAATAATCGGGTAATTGACTTGTGGGGTGGGCATCTTGCCCGCCCAGCCAGAGGATGAGATCATTCTTTTCTGAACAATCATTCCTCTTCTATACTCTGGAGAAGCCCTTCATCTATCTCTTCCATGACAGCTTCCCTTGAATATACGCCGCTTCATCCAGACGAAGCCCAACAAATTATTAGACTAGACGCGCAATGTTTTGTTAGCAGCCTCGATCGGGGGCAGGTTTACCTCGATCGCATTGGCACTGAAAATATTCGTGTGGTGCGCCAAAATGCAAAGATTGCAGGGAGCTTGGCTTTGTTGCCAATGGGGCAATGGTGGGGCGGGAAGCGAGTTCCCATGACGGGGATTGCTGCGGTCGGGGTGCTTCCAGAAGATCGGGGAACAGGCGTAGCGATTACGCTCATGCAAAAGATGCTGCGGGAACTTTATGATGGGGGCATATCGATTTCTGTTCTTTACCCAGCGACTCAACGGCTTTACCGCAAGGCAGGCTATGAG
>PVWD01000246.1 GCA_003003615.1 filamentous cyanobacterium CCP2
CCATAGCGTAGGCATCTTGCTTGCCAGTGGCACGATCGCCCGATCGCAATGACTCAATTTAATTTTTAACTTTCATCAATAGATTTGAGATTTGAGCCTGTAGCTTGCTTCTCGCAACGAGTATTTTAATTCAAGGCGAATTTGACACAAAATTCTGGACAGACTCCTGCATGGCCGATCGCACGTCGGTGACGAGTTGGTCAATTCGTTCGGGGGTGGAGTTCCAGGAACACATGAACCGTACTCCTTCGGCTCCAATGAAGGTGTAAAACTGCCATCCTTTGCTGTAAAGGGTTTGAATGGTGGTTTGCGGCAGTTTAACAAACACGGCATTTGCTTCTCTGGGAAACATGATTTCAACGCCATCAATGCTGAGAAGCTGTTGTTCCAGGTAAGCAGCACAACGGTTAGCATGTTCAGCGTTTTTGAACCAGGCTCCCGTTTCCAAAAGTCCCAGCCAGGGAGCAGAGATAAACCGCATTTTGGAGGCAAGCTGTCCGGCTTGTTTGCAGCGATAGTCAAAGTCTTGGGCAAGCTGGCGGTTAAAGAAAATGATGGCTTCTCCCATTGCCGTACCGTTTTTGGTGCCACAAAAACACAGGACATCGACTCCGCTTTTCCAGGTCATTTCAGCCGGAGATCGATGCATTGACGCAACCGCATTGGCAAACCGCGCCCCATCCATGTGAATTTTCAGGTTGTACTTTTCAGCGATCGCCTGAATTGCCAGTAGTTCTTCGATCGTGTAGAGCGTCCCCACCTCGGTAGCCTGGGTGAGGCTAATCACCTTGGGCTTCGGGTAGTGAATATCGTTTCGTCTCGTGACGATCGCCTCGATCGATTCTGCACTGAGCTTGCCGTTTTCCCCTTTGCCGAGTAATAGCTTGGAGCCATTAGACGCAAATTCTGGTGCTCCGCATTCATCCGTTTCCACATGGGCAGTTTCATGGCAAATGACGCTGTGATAAGACTGACACAACGAAGCCAGAGCCAAAGAGTTTGCCGCCGTGCCATTAAACACAAAGAACACTTCACAATCAATTTCAAAGAGTTCTCTAAAATGGTCGGCGGCTTTCTGCGTCCAAATGTCGTTCCCGTAGGCAGGTGCGCTTCCCTGATTGGCCTTGAGCATATAGTCCAGAGCTTCCGGACAAATGCCAGAGCTATTGTCGCTCACAAACTGTTCCTGGTTGTCTATCATTATCAGTGCGGGTAACGGAGATTGGCAAAGGTGAAAATTCTAGCCCGTAATGGCAATTTGATCCCAGGCTTGAATCACCTCTTGCAATGCCGATGGTAACTGATCCTGCGTGATGTCAGCGTATCGGGTGGTACTGCCGCGTCCGGTGAGGGTAATGGTAAAGTAATCTGCTCCTTGACCGCCAGAGTAGTCTAACCAGTTGAGACTGCCAAATTGCACCTCTTCAAGCAGTTGTTGAAACTCGGACACTTGCTGTTGTGAGACGCGGTTCACCTCAATTTGGGTAAAGTTGCCGCGATCGTTAATCAGTTGCACCACTCGCCCATCGCTAAGCAAACGTACTTCATTGACCGATCCATCAATGCCGCCTTGTTGGATCGATCGAAACACCACATTTTGTCCGGGAGGATTAAACAGTTCATCCTCCGTCATCAACTGAGGAATCAGCGTACTCCTCTCCAGGCTTGCCGTTTCATTCAGCCGAATGTCATTTCCACTACCGTCAGTATGGTAAACCCAACTGCCTCGACTCCCCGATACCACCACCTGCCAGCCATAGATAGCGATCGTTGTGCAGGCTCCTCTGCCAGGATCAAGCCCTAGACAGCCATC
The DNA here is from genome assembly GCA_003003615.1 of filamentous cyanobacterium CCP2. Classification (GTDB taxonomy): domain Bacteria; phylum Cyanobacteriota; class Cyanobacteriia; order Elainellales; family Elainellaceae; genus Egbenema. Next base: position 1,814 of record PVWD01000246.1, read on the forward strand.
CCAAATGCGGGGTTCGCTTTCGGTAATGCGGAGCCGTGAAGCAGAAGTGCCTGAATCCCTTGCAGCCACCTCCAAAATTCGATCGCGCAAGGTGTTAGAAAGTTCTTCTGAACTGTGCCCATCCTCAACAGCATACTCTTCTTCCAGGCGTAGCGTTTGTCCACTGGTGTCGGTGCGATACGTCCAGGAACGGGAGCCATCTGTCACTTCAATTTGCCAACCCGGAACCAGTGCCTGAGTGCAAAACTCACCCTGACCGGGCAACCCTAAGCACCCATCTGTCCAGGTGTGGCGTTCGTGACGGGCAATCCATAATTGTTGAGGAGGGATTCCCGTGCGTTGCGAAACATCCCGACGTACCTGCCTGACCAAATGCCAAGGGAGACGATTCGCGGGAGCAGGACGGCGTTGATGATGTTGTACCAGCATCCGGCGTGGAGCAGGAATAACTTCACTCGATGCATGGGCAGGCTGGATGACACCACCAAAGCTAAGCAGCATTGCACCCATCATGACGGTTGCTAGAAAACAGGGAGTTTTTTTATATTTTGGGCGGTTTTGCTGAAATGGCAGCTTCAGGGCAGGCAGCCCAACTTGTTGGGGAGATGGGGTTTGCTGAGGGAACATGGTAAACAGGGATTGATTGAATCTACGACGAGCCATAATTTAATCCTGATGAAGCAATGTTGCGGGTTTTGACCTTCATCACAGTAAGTTTAAGCAGTTGCGAACCAAAAATGACGATCGTGCTAACAAGAATAAAGGTCAAAACTGAAGTTATTTGACGCGAAAAGTAGAAATAAGTGCCCTAAGTAGATTAGGCTTCACCCGCAAGAACCGCCTGAACAAGTTGAATGAGTTGTTCTAAATATTGTTCACAAAACGATTCTGCTTTCCGTTCCGTCATGCCCCGTTCGATGGCATAGGTTTCAAACGCATTGTAAACGATCGCCTCAGCAATTTGTCGTTCTTCTTCGGTGACTGCCCAGCGATGCTCAATACATCCTTTAATGATTAAATTAACAAGCTGGCTTTCCTGTTTTAGGTCTGCGATGAGTTGGTCTGCAACAGGGTGAAATGAGTTCATTAACTTACCGTTTCCTTAATGTCAGTCTTTCCCCTTTCTAAACCATTTAATGGAATCACGTTGCAGTAGTAAAGTGGATAAAGTTGAATCTCTTGGTGATATGGCAACTTATCTGATTACGGGTGCAAATCGTGGCATTGGCTATGAATACTGCCGTCAACTGCAAAAGCGGGGCGATACGGTCGTTGCAGTTTGTCGATCGGCTTCAAAGGAATTGCAGGCTTTAGGGGTACGGATTGAAACAGGGATTGATATCACTTCTGATGCATCTGTGGCAGAACTGCGCGATCGGCTGCAAGGAATGCCCATAGATGTATTAATTAACAATGCTGGAATTTTGGAGCGGGTAACGTTGAATGAGCTTGATTTTGAGAGTATCCGCAAACAGTTTGAGGTGAATGCGCTGGGTGCTTTGCGTGTGACTCAAATGCTGTTACCCCATCTTAAAGCAGGCTCTAAGGTGGTCATGATGACGAGCCGAATGGGTTCGATTGCAGATAATACTTCTGGTAATTCCTATGGATACAGAATGTCCAAGGTAGCGTTGTCCATGGCGGGTAAATCTTTATCCCATGACCTGAAGCCCTTGGGAATTGCCGTCGCAATTCTGCATCCCGGACTCGTTCAAACGCGTATGACCAACTTCACATCGGGCGGCATCACGCCTGAGGTTGCAGTCAATGGTTTACTCCAACGAATCGATGCCCTCACACTCGATAATACGGGGACGTTTTGGCACAGCAATGGTGAAGTGTTGCCGTGGTAGATCACCCTTAAATCAAAAAATCGTTAAACGAGACACTCCTTGCACAAGAAAAGACTGTGCTAAAAACCTGGATCGCATTTGCGTATTGGTCGATGCCATCAAGTTTGACTGTAACAACATTGGGACTGCATACAGCAAAAAGCGATCGGATCACCAGGTTTTTCACAGTCTATCGCTGCCTACGGATGCTTACCGAAACAGAAAAGTAAAACAATAAGGGTACTTAAGGACTAACCCTTGGAACGAAACCGCCGCTTTTTCCGCCTTGCGATCGCCTTGCGCTTGGCCTTTTGCAGTGGCGTTTCAAAGTGCCGATTTTTCTTCATGTCTGCAAAAATGTCCGCCTTGGACACTTGACGCTTAAAGCGACGCAATGCCGATTCAATTCCTTCATTTTCGCCCAGAATTACTTGAGCCATTCTTAAGACCTCCTAAGTGTCAACAGAAAAAAGATGGCTCTCCGAAGCGTTGCTTATTATCAAATCATGCTTTCAAGGGCGAGATAAAAGAACTTAAACATGCTTCCTCATCATCCCTAAAAGGGAGAGCCAAGCAGCGTCGGCAGAATAGGTTTATGTTCCTCAATCTGCTCAACGCTGCAATTTTATTTTCAACGTTTAATATCGACGATCGTTTCGCTTCCGATTGTCCCAGCCGCCGCCTCGCGAGGCAGGTCTTTCTTCCCGCGGTTTGGCTTTATTTACCTTTAAATCACGACCCATCCATTCTGCGCCATCTAGAGCGTCAATTGCTGCTAGTTCCTCAGCTTCAGAGGACATTTCAACAAAAGCAAAACCCCGTACTCTTCCGGTTTCGCGATCGGTTGGAATCTGGATGCGCTTGACCTCTCCATATTCTGAAAAAACTTCACTAATGGCTTCTTCAGTGACCTGATAGGACAGGTTACCAACATAAATTGACATAACTACTCCATGTAGAACAGCGAGGAGAATAGATAATCGGAGAGTTGACTGTCAACTATGTACAAGTGCAACTTAAAACCGAATATGGAATCTCAGCTTTTATGTTAACCCAGAGTTATCGCTTTCGCATAGACTTCTACAGGCAGCAGAATTTTAAAAATCATGTTAAGACAAATGAAGGAGATAAAGCTTAGATTGAGCAACAAAGTTTCTGCACAAATGGGGCTGAGCAACGCGCTTATACAGTTTGGCTTGAATCATTATTTCGGAAAAAGCCCAACACCATTACAAAACTTATAATGATTCAAGCTAATGTGTTCTTTTCGCTTCTTAGCAATTGATGCATTGGATGCCAAACTTCACAACTAGAATTGGTCTACTGCAATCTCATTCCAGTTCTTATAGTTTCTGAGGCACGGAATATTAATTTGCTGATTTCCTCACCCACAACGCTACACCGCCTCCTCGTCCTCTGGCTGCGATCGCGGTTTCCGTCACCCAGAAAAAGGCAAAGAAGGGAAGATTGGCGATCGACGGGGTATGAACTTTGGCTTTGGCGGCTCTGCTGCGAAAGGCTTGCTGATACAAGGTGCGATTGAACAGGGAAAGGCGAAGGTGGGTGAACTCGAAGGCGAGGAGATTCTTTTTGCCTGGGTATTGAGCAACTCCACTGAACCGGAGGATGAGTTGACCAAGTTTTACCTGATTATTAATGGTGAAGTGGGGAGAAGGGGATGCAGAATCAGCAGAAAGTTCTCCTGGAGGGGCGATCGCAGGAGTAAAGGAAATTTGGGCTGGAGCAAACTGAGGGATGTAAAACCCTTTACCAATGAGGGTTTCTCCTTTGAAATGGGCCTTGCGGGGAGCGGTGAAGCAGAGTTGCCAATCTCCTAGCAAAGCATCCAGAGGATAGAGAATGCGCTGCTGCTTGGCAGCTTTTTCAGCCTGAAGCAGGGCTGCAACAACGGTTTGGGCAGATGGACGATCGCGGTGGTCGTGGCGAACGGCAGTGGCTGCTTGCGTCAGGATGCTGGCAAAATCTGTGGTAGAGGGAAAGGCTGTTGGCATTTCAGATGCGTTTAGGTGTCTTCGAGTAATTCGAGTTCGAGGTCTTCTTCCGGAAATTCTGCTTCCTCGGAGGGCGGTTCTGGGGCGGGTGAGTTTGCCTGTCGCTCTTGGTAAGTGATGATCGTGTTTCGGAAGAAGGAAAATAAGGAGTTGCGATCGGACGGTACAACGCCACTTTCTCCAAACCAGCGATCGAATATAGCAAGTTCTTCGGGGTTGTTGTTGAGTACGCCTACCATAAAGCCAATTAAGCTGCGATTCACAATTTCCAAAAATTCCGGATTGTCTTTTGGCAAAATGCAGCTATAAACTTCTGGCTGAATTGGCGTGCTGGGAATGATTGCATAGGTTTCGGGGTTATCCATTGTTTGGCGCATTCCCTCTAGCAAAACGCCATCACTCGCCATGGCATCAATGCGTCCTGCGTCTAGCTCTGCCAAACCGGAAGGTCGATCGTCAATCCTGACAAATTCTGCAACTCTGAGAAATCTTTGGGCGGCACTGGCATTGGTTGAACCGGGAATAATGCCAACTCGAAATTCACCCGAATTTAGCCGCAAATCTTGCTTCACCAAAAATTGCGTTCCCGTTTGGAAAAACCCAACTGAAAAGTCAACAAACCGCGATCGATTAAACGTGAAGCTAGCAGACTCGCAAATCACATCTACGTTGCCCTGTTCCAGGGTGGTAATGCGATCCCTGGGAGAGACTTCAATCAGTTCTAGCTGAATATCTCTGGCTAAATCCTGCTCCAGTTGTTCCCGAATTTGTTCTAATAAATCGATCGAAAACCCAATCCACTCCCCATTTTCGTTGACATAGGCAAACGGCAAAGAATCCGTCCGGGTTCCAGCCCGCAAGACTCCTGTCCGCTGAACTCGCTCTAGCACCGTTTCTGCCCAACTCGGAGTGGCAAAACTGAAAATTAGCACACTACTCAGCAATGCAACGGCGATCGTCTGACGGCTCTTTTGCCATATGGTTTGCATGATTCCCCAAATTTTGCAGGTTGATGTGAAATATCGCGCCTCTCCCTATCTTATCGATCGTCCCCCTTTAAATTCCCCTTTGCAGCCTCGCCCAAATACGCCAAAAGAGATTGCCGCATGATTTCCACCGGAACGGCTCGTTGGAGCCAAAGCTTTAACCCGACAGCTCCTTGCTGAACCAACATTTCTAACCCGTCGATCGGGATTGCACCTTGGGCACTTGCCTGTTGCAAAAATTGGGTTGGACGTGGCGTATAAATCAGGTCATAGGCGATCGTATGGGGGCTGAGGTGTTGCAGGTCGGCGATGGTGAGGGGTGAGGCGTGGGGATGGGGAGCCATGCCAACGGGGGTCGTGTTGACCAAAAGGGCAGCTTCGGGCAACAAACGGGGCAGCTCATCCCATGAATGGATCGATAAATTGACAGGAATGGGTGAATTTTCCCAACTGTGGGCAAAGTCCTGAAGTTTTTCAGCGTTTCGTCCGACTACCTGCACCTGAGAACAGCCTAGCTGAGCACATCCAGCCACTACAGCCCGCGCCGCACCGCCATTACCCAACACCACTGCCTTAGACTGGTTCCAATCCTGGGAAAAAGAGCGCAACGGAGCCACAAACCCCTCCACGTCTGTATTCGTGCCACTCCATCCTTGCTCTGTCCAGCAAACGGTGTTCACGGCTCCCACAGCCTGCGCCAAATCCGAGATGCTAGCCAACAACGGCATGATGGTTTGCTTATGGGGAATGGTGACATTAAAGCCGCGTATCCCGATCGCCTGAAACCCTTCTACCGCCGCCGCCAAGTCTTCTGGAGCAACCGCAAACGGCACATACACATAATCTACTCCCAAGGCCTCGAGCGCAGCATTGTGCATCACCGGGGAAAGGGAGTGTTCGATCGGATGCCCAACAACGCCAAGGAGTTGAGTTTTGCCTGTGATCATAGGAAGAAGTGAAAGAAGACAGGAAAAAAGAAAACAGGAGACAGGAGAAAAGAAGACAGGAGATTAGTCTACTTCGATTCTGGGAGCCTGCGCCATTGAATCACAGAGGTGGGTTTTCCTGTCTTCCTTGCCTCACGATGCCGGAGTATAGCTTTTTACCAGATCTGCCGGGTTCAGTTTTTCAAATTCTTCAAACGGTTGATGAATCCAGGGATTGTCGGAAAGGTAGTCTACATAATAATCTGGGGCGATCGACGATGAAGCCTTATACCACAGCACAGCCGTTCGCACTTCATCCACATAGAAGCCATATTTGCGATCGAGCCAAACGAGAGTCCGTTCCAAACTAATGCCCGAATCCACTAAATCATCAACCAAAAGCACATGGCTTCCCAGGTTGGCTGTGGTCATGGTCAGGTCACGGGCAAAGGTAATGGAACCTCGCTCTTTGCCTTCTGCTCCTCCATAGGAAGAAGTCGCCAGAATGGCCATGGGTTTGTCAAAAATCCGAGATAAAATATCTCCGACGCGCAGCCCTCCTCTGGCCAGGCAAATAATTTGGTTAAACTCCCATTGGGACTCGTAGATTTTTGCGGCAAGCTGGGTAATTTTTTGGTGGTACTCTGACCAGGAAACGTATAAATCCGGCATGGTTGGGTTGATCCGATCGCAAAGTTGAGAAGCATCATACAACTGCGGGGGGCTTCCGTGCAGTTCATTGGCATATTCTAGTCACCACACCCATTCACCCACACCATAAAGCAACTATGAATACTGGCCGTGAATCTGCCAAATTGTGGGAATCGCCTATTCCTGGGGTTGAACTGTTCCAGGCTCATTTATTTCACCATCGCTTTGGCAAACATTTCCACGAAGCCTACACGATCGGACTAAATGATAGTGGACAAGGCGGTTTTCTGCATCAAGGAACCTCTCATGGTGCAACCCCAGGCCGGTTTAATTTAATCAATCCGGGTGAGGTTCACACAGGGCAAGTCCGATCGAGTGAAGGCTGGGCTTTCCGCGATATTTACATCAGCACGTCGCAAGTTGAGCAGCTTTTGGCTCAGCTAGAGTGGCAAGGGCAAGGAATGCCATACTTTTCGGAACCTGTCGTAGGGGATCAAGCATTGCGATCGGCGTTTCACAGATTGTTTACTGCCCTGAGCGAACCAGTGAACCAGTTGACGCAGCAGTCTCTGATGCTGGGCTTCTTCTCCCAATTGTTTTCCAGGTATGCCAAACCTCGTTATTCCTGGCAGGCAACACCACCCGAAACGAAAGCCATAGCTAGGGTGCGGGCCTATTTAGAAGAACACTATGCCGAAAATCTTTCGATCGACACGCTAGCCCAGTTCGTTGGACTCAGCCCCTTCTACCTGATTCGCAGCTTTCATCAGCAGATGGGTTTGCCGCCCCACAGCTACCAACGTCATTGGCAACTGTTGCAGGCAAAGCAGGCTCTTCGCTCTTCCAAGCCCCTCTCTGAGATTGCAGTGGAACATGGATTTTATGACCAGAGCCATTTCAACCGCCACTTTAAACGCTCCTTTGGCCTTACGCCAGGACAGTATCGCAAGAATAACCGTACCGCAAGAATCATTTAAGTTATTGAGCAATTTGATCCAATACCGCCAGGTCTGAACCCCTTTAGCCTTGATCCTGTTGCACTCAAGGTCGAGACAGCATGGCTACCAGCGTTTTCTCTACATTCAAGGATTTTTCTGTTTCTGCCATTATTGCGGGCTTCGTGACAGTGTTGGTGGGGTTTACTAGCTCTGCGGCGATCGTATTTCAAGCAGCACAATCCCTTGGAGCCTCGCCTAGTGAAATTGCCTCGTGGATGTGGGCGTTGGGGTTGGGTATGGGGCTAACCTGCATTCTCCTGTCTTTACAGTATCGAGTCCCGATCGTCACGGCATGGTCAACTCCGGGGGCAGCAATGCTGATTTCAACGGCGGCAGGCGTTCCCCTTAATGAGGCGATCGGAGCTTTCCTGGTTTCGGCCCTATTGATCACCCTGAGCGGATTTAGCGGCTGGTTTGAGCGCGTGATGAACCGAATTCCTATGTCGATCGCGGCGGGGA
>PVWD01000247.1 GCA_003003615.1 filamentous cyanobacterium CCP2
GCTATGAGCAAGCCGGAACCTTGAATTCCTGGTCGGTTCGCCTGTCTGAAATTCAAATGAGCGATCGATCGCTGCCGGTTCATCCCATTGACCCCATCCAGGCTGAGGCATTTTCTGCCCTTCAGCAAGCCCATGCGCAACGAACGAATGGCAACCTCGATCGGATGTCTATCCTCTGGCAAGAAATTTTAGAATCAACCCCCTCAGAGCCGCTCTATGCATATTTCATCGGTTCTCCTGCTCAACCTGAAGGGTACGTGATCTTCAAACAGCACCACGTCGATCGCGAATCCATTCTCCGCATTCAAGATTGGGCAATCTTATCTCCTGCCGCCGGACAAACCCTTTGGGCGTTTCTTGCCGCTCATCGTTCCACCCTTAGCAAGGCCCGTTGGCGCGGGGCTTTACTTGATCCATTGACCATACTCCTGCCTGAACAATCTCCCGAAATGAAGGATTCTGAACGTTGGCTGATGCGAATTGTTAATGTGCGATCGGCGTTGGAAAAACGAGGGTATCCAATTGGGGTTGAAGCAGAGCTACATTTGGATGTTCAAGATGACTTGTTTCCCGAAAATAATCGCAAGTTCACCCTCTCCGTATCCCAAGGGCAAGGCACAGTAACCGAAGGCGGACGAGGCGAAATGCGGCTCACCATTCGCGGACTTGCACCCCTTTATAGCAGCTTGTTTACGCCCTATCAGCTACAGTCGATCGGGTTTTTGGCAGCCTCAGAAACAGCCCTAAATGCCGCCACTCAAATTTTTTCCGGCCCATCTCCCTGGTTGCCCGACTTCTTCTAACGCTGCTAAACAGCCAAGCGTCCGCCAAAACTCCCTGGTGTGTAGCGAACGCTTGAACAGTTTGATTGGGTTTCTTAGAGACAACTCGTTACTCTTGAGAGCTAGACTGAGTTGTTCCTAGCACTTCCACGTTGACGGGGGCAACCCCCGCTTGTACCAGTCCGATCGCCTGAGCCGCAGCAGTCGAAAGGTCAATGACTCGATTACCATGGAACGGGCCTCGATCGTTAATCCGAACCACTACAGAGAGTCCGTTGTTCACATTTGTGACTCTCACTTGGGTTCCAAACGGTAAAGTCCGATGGGCAGCCGTGAGGGCATGTTGGTTAAACACCTCCCCACTCGCACTGTAATTACCATCGAACCCTGGGCCATACCAGGAAGCCATCCCAGAAACGGAAAATTGGATTGGCCCAAGCGCAATACGGTTGGAGTATTGCGGGTCGCCTGCAACACTTTGGATGGGCGATGCATCACCTAACAGCCGTCGCAGGAGGTTTGTAACCTGGATGGTATCCTCTGCTACGCTTTCCGTCGTGTGTGGCAGAACAGTATCTGAGTTAATTTCAATCAGTTCATCATCTCCTACCGTGATGATATAACGTTGCTGTTGAGCATCCCATTCAGCCCGAATGGTATCTGCATCGACCCCGTCACGGTGGAGTTGGTTTAGACGAGCAGCTAATGTTGTGGCCCGCCATACGGGATCGTTTGAATCGGTTTCAGCGTTTTCTGTCTCTGCCCTAGCCTCGGTTGTGGAATCAGATTGACTATCCGAGAGCGGAGTTTGGGAGTTTGGGGAATCGATCGAATGGTTTTGGACACTCGCAACTTTGATATCTGAATTAGCGATATCTAAATCAGCAGTGGTGTCGCTAGCCGACTCCGAGACTGGTTCGGTGGACGAAGTTGGTTCAGAGCCAAGGAAAGTCAGAACTGGGATGTTTCTAACATAGAGGGTGGCAGCAGTTCGACCTCTGGCTTCATGAGGAAAGATTTCAGTAATGGTGACTTCGGATTCTGCCTGTGCTTCGGACTGGTATTCTCCGACTTTGACAACTTCGTCAGACTGAGAGACTACAGACTCGGATTCAGGTTGGGCTGAGGTAGCTTCTTCCTGCTCAGATGAGGGTTCCTGGGTTGGAACTTGAGCCTCTACGTTTCCGTCCTCTGATCCAAGCTGGTTCGCGTAGCTTAGAGGCGCGATTCCCAGCGTTGCGACCAACAGGGTGGTGGCAGTTAAGCCGCTCCAAAGTTTTTGACTCATACGCTCTTTACAAATAGTACTAGGAGAGTGGTTTCCAAAATGCTCAAGAGTGCAACCGGCAATCTGAGCGACTCACTAACTCGTACTCGTTACGGGTTTGCTCCTAATAACTGAACTGCAACAGACTAACATGAAGTTTTTGCACTGGGAATCAGGGACAGCTAGTAAATTGGCACATCTTCACAAAATCTTTACAATACGCTTTATTGTTATAACCCTTGCACAGCAATACATAGAGTCGATTTTTGAGTGTTGCAACTTTACTAAAACTTTACATTAATTTCACGCTAAATTTTAAACTTTCGACCAGTTTTTTCCGAAAAATCGCAAAAATTAGACGCTATAAACTTAAATAGTTATATTTTGATGAAATAAAGCAAGCAAGCTTCATTGTCCCAAGCGATCGTCTAGTTTATAAGTTAATTAAACGAATAACGCTCAAGTAAAAAGTAAAACTGATTTATAGCCGTAGCCACAAGGAGGACACTTTCCGAGCCTCCAGTCCCATCCGTTGATTGAACTCGATAACCTCAATCATCCTCATCTATCTATCCGCTGCTTCAATCATCCTCATCTATCTATCCGTTGCTTCAATCATCCTCATCTATCTATCCGTTGCCAGGCTTTCCATCAAAGAGTGGGATTGATATAGCAGTACGAAGGCACATTAGGACAGTTTCATATTGCCAAACCTATCCGTTTAGGGGGGCATCACCTGAGATTGTCTGAACCTTTCCATCCGTTGCCATAACCCCTAAAGCGAAATAACGTTCCCATAAAATTGACACCCACAATAACTTCGGAGCACTTATGCGGCTGCCAAAAGCTATTACAGGTGTCAAAAAGTTGAATAAAAACAGAAATGAGCCTAGAACAAGCCTAGAACAGCCCCAAAGTGAGGGATTTGTCGATCGGGAATGTTGCACCAATACCAAGCCACAGGGTTACAACCGTGCCAAACAGGAAAACAGTTGTTGCAACGGGGCGGCGGAAGGGGTTTTGGAACTTATTAACGCTCTCAATGAAGGGAACCAGCATCAAACCGAGGGGAACAGCCCCTTGGCAAGCCACACCCAACAATTTGTTTGGTAGAATCCGCAAAATTTGGAATACCGGATAGAGATACCACTCAGGCAAAATCTCTAACGGCGTTGCAAACGGATCGGCCGGTTCACCGATGAGTGCAGGGTCAAGAACGGCCAGCGAAACAACGCAGGCGATCGTCCCCAAAATCACGACTGGGAAAACGTAGAGCAGGTCGTTAGGCCAAGCAGGCTCACCATAGTAGTTGTGCCCCATGCCTTTCTTTAGTTTTTCGCGCAAAACTGGATCAGCAAGATCCGGTTTTTTCAAAGTTGCCATGACTTACGTGATCTCCTTAATGCTCAGGTTCGACAAATGGGATGCAGAAAATGTGTCGTAATGTTTCCACAGCTTATCTCAGTTCATCTTACCGAAACTGTGGTAACGAATACCCGAATACACTTTCCCACAGCGACTACAGAGTTGATTGCTGTAGCTTAGCGGCGATTACAACGGGCCAGAAATACCCTGCTTACGAATCATCAGGAAATGCAGCAGCATGAAGACTGCAATCAGCCAGGGCAGAACAAACGTGTGCAAGCTATAGAAACGGGTTAATGTCGCTTGCCCAACGCTTTCACCCCCTCGGATGAATTCCACCATCAAGCCACCCACAACCGGAATTGCACTGGGGACTCCAGACACAATTTTGACTGCCCAGTAGCCAACCTGATCCCAAGGCAGAGAGTAACCCGTCACCCCAAAGGAAACAGTAATCACTGCCAAAATTACGCCCGTCACCCAGGTTAATTCACGGGGTTTCTTGAAACCGCCCGTCAAGTAAACCCGGAAAACGTGCAGAATCATCATTAAAACCATCATGCTGGCAGACCAGCGATGAATCGAACGAATCAGCCAACCAAAGTTAACTTCAGTCATTAGATACTGAACAGATTGAAATGCTTCGGTTACTGTCGGCTTATAGTAAAAGGTCATGGCAAAGCCAGTGGCAAACTGGATCAGGAAGCACGTCAGCGTGATCCCGCCCAGGCAATAGAAAATATTAACGTGAGGAGGAACGTACTTGCTGCTGATGTCATCCGCGAGGGCTTGAATCTCTAGACGCTCCTCAAACCACTGGTACGCCTTCGAGTCGGTTACTTGCTTAGTAAACATGAAACAAATGTTCCAAGGGTATTATGTCTGTCAATAAATTTAACATAGCTCTAAGGTAGATTTCATCTTGCAAGGCTTGAGTTAGATGGGGTTTTCAAACAATTCTGGTAGGATAGCGTCTTACCCCTTGTATTCCACCCAATTGCCGCACGGAGATTTTCCTCTACGGTGCAGCCCCATCCTGCCTGGGCTAAATGCTCTACTGCTCCTGATCAGTCTATCATTTTGGTACAGATGTTCGACGGAATCGTTTTACGTTCTGGCATTGATGAGAAGGGTTGATATGAAATTCTGCGTCTGTAGCCGCTAGCTGCCACTGCATTTTAAGATTGCACTATGAGAAAACGGATTCTTCAGATTGGATTGCTTTTGCTATTGCCTGTTGTTTTGGTTTTGAGTAGCGTAATACCGACAGCAGATGCTTTTACAGAAGAGCAACGCTTGATTAGCGAGGTGTGGCGAATTGTCGATCGCGCCTATGTAGACGATACGTTCAATCATCAAAACTGGTGGCAAGTGAGACAACGGACTTTGCGTCAGCCGCTCAGCGATCGTGAAGCTGCCTACAGCGCGATTCAAAAGATGTTGACCAGTTTGGGTGATCCCTTCACGCGGTTGTTGAAACCAGACCAGTATCGCAGCCTACAAACAAACACATCTGGCGAACTAACTGGAGTTGGGCTACAGATTACTCAGGACAGCCAAACTGGAAACTTACGGGTGATTGCACCCATTGAAGGCTCCCCAGCAGAGCAAGCAGGGATTTTGCCGCGTGACCAAATTCTGCAAATTGATGGTACGCCAACCGTTGATTTAACCCTGGATGAAGCCGCAGAACGGATGCGTGGCCCAGCAGGAAGCCAAGTAATTCTTACGGTTGTCCATGACGACACCAATGACCCAGAAGATATTCAAGTTGTGCGTGATCGCATTAGCCTAAATCCGGTTTATGCTGATTTGCGGCTTCTGCCTGAGGGAAACAAAATTGGCTATATTCGTCTGAGCCAATTTAATGCGAATGCGGCAACCGAACTGGAAAACGCGATTCAGCGGCTCGAAGCAGAGGAAGCTAACGGCTACATTTTGGACTTGCGAGGCAATCCGGGGGGCTTGCTCCAGGCTGGAATTGACATTGCTCGGCTCTGGCTTAAGGAAGGAACGATCGTGTTTACGGTCAATCGCAATGGTATTCAGGACAGCTTCACTGCGAGTGGAGCCGCTCTGACGGATGATCCGCTGATTGTATTGGTGAATCAGGGAACGGCTAGTGCAAGCGAAATTCTGGCGGGTGCTTTGCAGGACAATGGGCGGGCCCGCTTAGTAGGTGAACGCACCTTTGGCAAAGGGCTAATTCAGTCGTTATTTAGCCTATCAGACGGGTCAGGGTTGGCAGTGACGATCGCCCGATATGAAACGCCAGACCATCACGATATCAACCGTCAGGGCATTATTCCCGATGTTGTTGTCCCTCTTGATACCATCACCCGTGACCAAATTGGCACACCCGACGATCAGCAGTATCAAGCAGCAGTCGATTTGCTGACTCAACCGGCGGTTGTTGCGGATGCCGCCTAGTGTGGGTCGAACCTATCATGACCCATTGCACGGAGCCATTTCCCTGAGCCAGAGTGACCCGACGGAAGCTCTGCTGATCCAACTGATTGATACACCTGCCTTTCAACGGTTACGCCGCATCCGGCAACTGGGCCCCGCTAGCATGACCTTTCATGGAGCAGAGGCATCCCGATTTACGCATTCTTTGGGCGTAATGGCCATTGCTCGTCGGGTGTTCGATCGCCTTGTCCAAACGCATCCTCAGATTAAGCCGTACCGATCGACCGTCCTGTGTGCTTCCTTGCTCCACGACGTTGGCCATGGCCCCTTCAGCCACACCTGCGAGGAAATTTTTGGCAGCCACCATGAACACTGGACGATCCGCATTTTGCACGAATCTGACGCGATCCGCTGCCAGTTGGATGCCTTTGATGGGAACCTGCTGAACCAAATTGAACAGGTCTACCAGAAGCAGCATCCCATTCCCCTTGTCTGGCAACTTGTCACCAGCCAGCTAGACTGCGATCGCCTCGACTACTTGATGCGAGACAGCTATTTTACCGGGGCATCCTACGGCCGGTTGGATCTCGATCGCATTTTAACGGCATTACGATATGACCCGATCAGCCAGCAGTTAGTTGTGGCGGAAAAGGGAATGGCGGCGATCGAGCATTACCTCATCGTGCGGTACTTTATGTATGCGCAGGTTTACAACCATCCCAAAAATTTAGCAGCAACTTGGGTGTTAGAACGGGCATTTCACCGGGCCAGAGAACGCTTGGCAATGGGTCAGCTAGAGGCGGACAAGACTGTCAGAGCATGGCTTCAGCAAGATTGTGACCAACTGCCCCTCCAACAATACCTTGAGGCAGATGATGGGGTGTTTCTCTATCATTTACAGCGTTGGCAGTCCCAAGCAGACCCTATTTTGGCGGACTTGTGTCGCCGCTATGTAAACCGTGATTTGCTCAAAGCCTTGGATGTAACCCAACTCTCAGCAGACCATCAGCAGCAGCTTCTCCAAACCGTTCAACAGCGTCTCAAACCTCTAGGTTTTTTGCCAAACTACTACACAGGGCTTCGTACCACCCTCAGTCGAGGATATACTTTGTATCAACGGGGAATTAAACTGCAAACCAGCACTGGCTTACAGGAAATTAGTCAACGATCGCCACTGGTGCAAACCTTAATTCAACCCTGGCAGCGGAGTTGGCTCCTGTATCCGCGTGAGATTGACCCAACTCCCCTAGTGCGAATTGATGCGATCGGTTGACTTTGCCTAAACGACACTCAGCCCCATCCAAACGCCATCCAACGCTATCCCTGACTTCTCTAGCCAAGCCTAATCGTTGTCTACTGTTTTGCTACGAAAAATACCCTCCAACCGGCAGCACACCACGACGCAAATCTCCCCCTCTTAGCTGAATCCCCGTCACTTCCACGAGAAGATCATTAGTCGGTGAGAAGGGCCGTCTGCCATCATTCACGGATACAAAGGAACGGCTACCAACCCGGAAAAACACAGCTTCATTGGGTCTGAGCCGTTGATCGCCCTTTTTACGGAAGTTTTTATCCGCATAGGCAAGCCGTGCTGCTCGTCTGAGGTTTGTGCCCCGTTTAAACCGACCTGCATTGAAGAAGCCCCTGGGCCGTTCGATCGTGGTCAAATTGTCGTCAAAGTCGAGCTTGAAGCGATCGCCTTCAGAGAACTTGAAATCGTTAATTCGGCTCAACCGACGAAGTGTGGAAGCCCGCAAAGCAGACAATCGATTTAAGCCGGAGAATACAAACAAATCGGCTCCTACGCCGCCTGTATAAACGTTTGGAGCAGGGCCAATAATCAAAGTATCGTTACCGACACCACCAACGAGCGGCACCGAACTACCTGAACCACCCGTATTTGAGTTTCCACCGATCAAAATATCCGAAAACGACCCTTCAACTGGGGTTCCATCCAGTCGTCTTACTTCAAAGTTGTCGATTTCATGAATATTAGTAGCGGCTCCGGTCGATGCGGCAAAGCCAAACCGGAACAGGTCTGGAAGTGCAGTATTACCAGCTTCAATGACATTAAAGTCGAGTACTTTTTCACCCGAATCGTTTGTGGTACCGTTCCCATTTAAGTCCAGGGACACAGTTAACCGGCCCGCGTTGCTTAAGGTGATGTTGGCTGTGCGTCGCGAGTTTTCGCGAGTTGCGGTGGGGGTGGGATTATCTAGCTGAATGGGAAGCGAATTTGTCCCATTTAGAAATGTGTAATTTATGGCTTCACTGCCTCGAACGGCGATCGAGTTGGAAATTCTGCCTGGCCCGCCAACTCGTTCATCAATTGAAGTTGATGAGAAATTTCCAAATGCATCAAACCCAATTCCGAGATATCCTCCCCTCAACCCAGGAAGTTGTTCCCGTAAAAATTGGGCATATCCCAACGAGCCACCAATGCCACCGGGTCGGGTCGGTAATTGCGAACCATCGACAAAGAAGAAGCTAATTCCATCACCGCCTGTTCCACCATAGGCGTAGAAATTAAAGGTAATAGAAAGTCCTTCGCTTGAAGAAATAGGATTAGTAAATAAGCGAAATTCTGTTTGATTAGGTACTGCTTGAGTGAGTTGCAATAACTGGCTTGCCATAGCAATGTATGTTGTTACAAATGGAAACGACAGAGAACCAAACTTGGTTTAGGCTTGTGAGAAGACCTACCCTTACGAATTTACATAGGATAAAAAGAAGCGTCAGGTAGTTTTTTGAATTTATACTGAATTTTATCCAAGCTAGATGTTTGATGAATTGACTATAAACTTTTGATAGATACACAGTCGAATTAAGCGATCGTTTTCGAGATCAAATGCCAAGTTCAAGGTTGAATATTGCCTGAATTAAGAGATGATTGAGCAAGATCCTCTTCTCTCTATCCCTTTCAGGGCAAGCTTCTAGCTCCTTTATAAACTGAGGTATCTAAATTTATGGCTCCAAATAGGTATAAAGAAATTAACTGTATTAATACGCTTCTTTTCACTACCTAAGCATCGCGATCGAAGTAATGACGCAAATACATGAAATGAGCAAATGGCAATCATACAAAGAAAAAATGGCTAAATCTTTGCTGTGCTTTGTATGGATAGCTGCTTAAGAAACTTGGCTTTTTACAAAATTAATTGCATTACTACGTGGACTGAAGATTAATAATTCTCTTGCAAAAAGACACCTTTCTCTACAAAGCTGATACTAATTCACAATTCTAATTAGCTTCATGCTTCAACTTTGTATTTCAGCATTCTTTGCATCGTTTCAAGTAAATCATTGATCTGTAATTATTGCTACTGCGCCCGCATTCTCTTGGTCTTTTCTTTATGAAAAAAGCTTCTGTTGCTGAATTTAATAAAGTTTTAGCTAAGCTCCCCCTTGAGACAACGAAGTGCTAGAGGGATGCACAGAGGTCAACCTGTTAACAGCCTAATGAATGCTACTTATTAAAGACTAGAATCTTGCTGAAGGAACTCAACCTGGGGCAACAGTGGGTCTTGGACAATGCCAACTCCTACAAAGCCCCAACGCTTCAAAATACTGCCAACCTGGACTCTTGGAATCGACTCAACGGCAAAGCGCGTCACCACACCTGAACCATGGGTATTGAGATAGCTCAGTGCGTCAAAATGCTCTTTGAACAGGAGTAAAAATCCTGGATTTGCTTCTCCCTCCTTTTGGTTGGCCAGCCTCGGACGAGCCACCAAATATTGACCATCGGCTTTTGAGCGAATGAGGTAGAAGATCTCGGACATGGGGAATCAGGAGTAGGGAGTGGGGAGTGGGGAGTAGGGAGTAGGGAGTGGGGAATGGGGAG
>PVWD01000248.1 GCA_003003615.1 filamentous cyanobacterium CCP2
GAGGCGGTTGCCGCATTGGGAGTTGGATGGAGCGATCTACTTCATTACCTTTAATACTTGGGAGAAGTTGGAACTTAGCCCGGAAGCAAGACAGATTGTTTTGGATGCTTGTTTGTTTTTCAATGGACAGCGATATCAAATTTTTGTGTTAGTGGTGATGCCGGATCATGTTCATTTGTTGATTCAGCCTTTGCCAAAATCAGAGCAATCCTTCTGGACTTTGAGCAGCATTATGAACAGTATCAAGGGCTATAGTGCCAAGCAAATTCCTCTTGTCATGAAACACATTGGCATGGTCTGGCAGGATGAGCGGTACGATCGCATCATTCGCAACGAGCCAGAGTTCCAAGCCACCTGGGAATACATCCGGCAAAACCCAGTCACAGCAGGCTTATCCTCCACCCCAGAGTCCTACCCCTTCCTCTGGCAAACCTCCCATCTGTTCCCATAACTCTCCATCCTGAAAATCTCTTTGTTTCTTGTGGGGTAAGCATCTCTCCCTTTCCTCTCACTCTTGTAGGATGAGCATCTCTCCTTTTCCTCTCATTCTTGTGGGGTGGGCATCTTGCCCGCCCAGTCAACTAAGCCTACACAAGCTACCAAATCCTCAATCCTCAATCCTCCTCAATTGCATCCAGCCGATGCCGTTCTACAAGTTTCTGAGTTTCAGGTAGCTGGAGATAAACCTCGATCGCTTGATTGAGCAGTTCAGAAATCGAGATCCCTTTCAAACTGGCGATCGTTTTGATGAGTCGATCCAGGTCTTCATCGACATAAGCTCTAACTTCTGGTTTGCGCTTTCCTTTAGCCACTGATGAGCAGGTGTTGACATCTACTCAATCTTCCCTCACGGACAAACACAGATACGATGTTACGATTTTACGATTTTACGCGGTTCATCGTATACTGTAATTACAACCAAAACACCCAGAACTTTGATGGAATCTGGGCTAGCTTCCTATGGAGTTTTAACTATGATTACTTTATCTGACGACGAGGTGGCTTTACTGCGAGCCATCCTCACTGCCCTTCGATCGATCAAAGTCCGAGAGATTGATAGAGCTTTGGTCATCCTCTCCAAAGGAGAACGCCAACCATGATTGTCCTCACCGACCAACAAGCCCTCACCCTCCATCACCTGCTCACCGCCATTCTGCGCAACGAAACCTACCGCATCTCAGAACTGGAAGATGCGATCGTCTGGACATCTCCCGAAAACCGCCAGATTCTCTGCCCGTTTGATGCGTTGTGGTCGAAAAACCTGGCGGAGGAGATTGTGCGGTTAATGAGTCAACAAAGCTCTGGGTGAGGATCATTCCAGGGAACAGACTGGGCGGGCAAAATACCTATCTTAAAAGCAGTAGAGAAAGACAGAAGGCAAAAGTTAAATCTTCATTCTTTCTCTACTTCCACCAAATATTAAGTTTTATAAACCCGATCGTCCCCTGTGGAAAACTCTTCCTTTTCTGTGGAAATCTTTGGGGAAAACCCTAGGGAAACTTTCTTTCTTCAGAGGAAAACATTAATTTACTTTCTTGGCTGTGGAAAAGTCAAACTTTTTCCCACAGGTTTTCCACAGTCCCTAAATCCCGCTCACCCATACAAAATCACTATTCCACAAGTTTTCCACTTTTTCCACAGGCCCTACTACTACCGATCGATCTCTTTAAAGTAATTTAGATATAGAAAGAAGCTCTTCAGAATGAACCCAGAACTAAATATTAATTAGAGAAATTGAAGCTTTGCAGTATCGGTGTTACGATCACGCTCCAGTCCGATCGGTTGTCCAGAGTTTGTCGGAAATTGGATCACAGTTTGATCAAAGCTTCGATCGTGATTCCGATCGTAAAGGGATCAGAGTTAGACCAAAGCAGATGGTAAATTGGCGATCGATTCTCTGAATCTCGATCGGATCGTTTTTTCCGAAATGTCCTATGATCTTGTCCATTGCTTTCGCCCATGCAGAGGAACCAGCCATCCGCAAGCCTCATCTCACCAATTTTTAACCGTCCGAGTTAATTTCCCGATCTTGTCCTAAACTGATCTTCTCCAAACCTGATCTTCCAGCTTCATCACTGCCCATACCTATGAAACTGATCTGCTCTCAGAACGAACTCAATACCCATTTGTCCCTGGTCAACCGCGCAGTTTCGGCACGTCCGAGCCATCCCATTTTGGCAAACGTGCTGATGATTGCTGATTCAGAAACCCAGCAGGTCAAGCTAACTGGCTTTGATCTGAGCCTGGGTGTGCAGACGAGCTTTCCGGCACAGGTGGAGCAAGGCGGTACATTGACAATGCCTGCAAAGCTGCTCAGCGATAGTGTGTCTCGGTTGCCAGATGGTGAAATTACGCTGGATGAAGAAGCGGGTGAGTTACTTGTCACGCTAACTTGTGCTTCCGGGCGATATCAGGTACGGGGGATGGGGGCAGAGGAATTTCCCGAATTGCCAACGGTGGATGAAAGTGATGTGACTTATCTGCCGATCGAGTTGCTGAGTGAGGGGTTGCGGGGGTCTTTGTTTGCGACGAGTTCGGATGAATCGAAGCAGGTTTTAACTGGGGTACACATCGTTTCGGATACGGATAGCCTGGAGTTTGCGGCAACGGATGGACATCGCCTATCGGTGGTGCAAGCTTTGAATACAGACGCGGATACAGAAAATGGGGCAAGCATTGCCGAATTTGATGTCACGATTCCAGCGAAGGCACTCCGGGAATTGGAGAGAATGCTGCAAATGAATGCGGCGGATGCAGCAGTGGCAGTCCGCTTTGACCAGGGACAGTTAGTGTTTGAGTGGGAAAATCAACGCCTGACGAGTCGCCTCCTGGAAGGGCAATATCCCAATTACCGCCAGCTTATCCCCCGCCAATTTTCTCGCCAAATGACGATCGATCGCCGTTTGTTCATTAGTGCATTAGAGCGAGTGGCAGTTTTAGCCGACCAGCGCAATAGCATCGTCAAACTCAGCATGAATAGCGTTGAGCAAGAGGTGGTGGTCTCAGTGGATGCTCAGGATGTGGGCAGTGCGAGAGAATCAGTTCAGGCGCAGATCTCAGGCGATGATTTGGATATTGCCTTCAACGTGAAGTATCTGCTGGAAGGGCTAAAGGTGTTGACAACTTCAGATGTGCAGATGCAGTTCAACACGGCAACCAGCCCTTCGGTGCTAACTCCCCTAGGAGGAGTGAAAATGACTTATTTGGTCATGCCGGTGCAGATTCGATCGTAGGTTGCTTTCGTTCAATATGCTCTGTGCTCTTTGTAAGGATGAACGATGCTGCTAGAGTTGGGACGGTTAGAAGGACCCCCTGGACACCGGCTATTGCTGCGGGATGTTACTTGGCAGGAGTTTGAAACCAGATTAAAGGAGCTAGGCGATCGTCGAGGAGCGCGATTAGCTTATGAATATGGCACTTTGGAGATTATGACACCGCTGCCAGAGCATGAGGATAACACGGAGAATTTCTCTGCTATTGCCGATCGGGCATACTAGAAAGAAGCCGTTCTCCGTCGATGCTATGGTTGCTCACCCTTCCCAATCCTCGATCGTTCCTTCCTCAACGCCTGAAGCTGCACCAGCAGAGGCTCTCCTACCTGAGCAAATTTTGGCAAAACTTCAGCAGCTCCCTTCAGAGCAGCAGCAGCAGGTACTAGATTTTGTTGACTTTTTAGCACACAAGCACTCACCCCAACCACTCCAGAAGACAATCTGGGAGAAGATTGATGAACGAATGGCTAGAATCCCACCTGAGGAGTGGGAGGAGATGCCGACAGATGCTTCCTATCAACACGACCATTATTTGTATGACATGCCTAAGCGGGAGGTATGAAAACTATCTTTGTGGACACCACATACTGGATTGCTCGCTTTGACTATCGTGATCAACTTCATGCAAAAGCACTAGAAATTGAGCCGCAGCTAAGGGGTGTGAGGTTAACCACCTCTGAGCTTGTGCTAATTGAGTTTTTGAACTACTTCAGCAAGGGTGGCAAGCAAATACGGGAAGAGGCATCTGGCACTGTTCAAGATATTCTAGAAGATTCCAATATTCAAATTGTTTGGCAAACCCAAGCATTGTTTGAAGCCGGATTAACCCTCTACAAGTCTCGTTTAGACAAAGGCTACAGCCTGACTGACTGCGTTTCAATGGTGGTCATGCAGCAGTCTGATATTCAGGAAGCCCTAACCCACGATCGGCACTTTGCTCAAGAGGGTTTTGCAATATTGCTATGAGACGAAACCAGGATTAAGCCATGACTCAAGCTCTACCGCCGCCAGTTCCATTGAACGAGTTTATGCAGTCCAGATTTCAATGGCCATCCCACAAGGGCTTTTTCACTATTTCAAGGTTTGGCTAAATAACTCTTTCACCTTTTCCCAAGCATCCTTGGCCGCTTCAGCATTGTAGCTACTGCGCTGATCGCAGAAAAAGCCATGTTCAGCCCCTTCATAGCGAAAAATCCGGTGGGGAATGTTGTGTGCTTTGAGGGCGGCTTCAATTTGATTTACATGATCGGGGGGGATGCTGGCATCCTCCATGCCAAAGAAAGCGTAGAGCGTACCCTGAATTTCGGTTGTGTAGGTGAGGGTTGGGGCATTGCCGCCCGGACTCCAGGTGGGAATACCGGCTCCATAGAAAGAGGCAGTCGCTTTAATATCGGGTAATGTTGCAGCGAGGTAAACCACATGTCCCCCAAAACAAAAGCCGATCGCCCCAACGCCATCGGCCTTTACATTTGATCGAGTTTTGAGATAGGTAATCGTCGCCCGAATGTCCGATCGCAACTCATCAACTTTGGTTTGCTCCTTATATTGCCGCCCAATCTTGACATCCTCTGGCGTATATCCTGCTTCAAAACCGGGAGCCTGCCTCTGGTAAATCGCAGGAGCGATCGCCACATATCCCTCTTTAGCAAATCGTTCTGTGACATCTCGGATGTGAGCATTTACGCCAAAAATTTCCTGAATCACGATAATGGCAGGATAAGTGCCCTCTGTCGCTGGTTCAGCAAGATAGGCTGCGATTTCCAGATCGCCATTGAGAACCGTGACGTGTTCGGTGCGAATCTCCTGTATCATGCGATGAATTACCCGATTAGTGCGCCTACGCAAGTAGTCTACTGCAATTCGGCGATCGGCTACGAACTCCAGGCTCTTTGGCAGAGGCATTAATCTTTACTGCAAAATAAAGATATCCCTAGTCTCAATCATCCTCTATGATTCTGGAAAGCCTTGAATCCAGCTTGTAGCCTCAGGCAGCCTTAATATTGTTCTAATATTAAGAACTTTACAAGAATCCAGAAGGGTGAATTGTTCACAGCTCTATCGCACTTGCAAGATAGATATGAAGGAGATCAGGCTAAGTAAAACGCTCTATCTGGGCACCTTGGAGACTTCCTATGGTTCGGTTTCACATTCAGCCCGACAGCGATATTCCTGCCTCGGAGCAGCTTTATAACCAGATTCGCTTTGCTATTGCGTCACGGCAGTATCCCCCTGGGCACCGGCTCCCCAGTACTCGCCAACTGGCAATGGAAACAGGCTTGCATCGCAACACCATCAGCAAGGTATACCGCAAACTTGAAGAAGACGGCATTGTGGATGCCCATGCGGGATCTGGAATTTATGTGCGGGCACAAGGTGATGAAGGGGGAAATTCCAAAGTTCGATCGCCCCTGATTGAAAAGTACCCCCAAGCGCATCGGCTGGTGCAAAAAAGTTTAGATGATTTACTGAGTCACGGATGTTCGCTGACCCAGGCAAGGGAATTGTTCTTAGCAGAAATTGACTGGCGGCTACGCTGTAGTGCGCGGGTGTTGGTTACGGCTCCCCGGCAGGACATTGGGGCAGGTGAACTGATGGCGCAAGAACTGGAAAAAGCGTTGGAAATTCCGGTGCAGTTGGTGCCGTTGGAAGAGTTAGCCCAAATCCTGGAGCAAACTCGCTCTGGAACGGTGGTTACGAGCCGTTATTTCATTGGAGATGCCGAAGCGATCGCCTCTCCTAAATCGGTGCGGGTAATTCCGGTAGATATTTATGACTATGCTCAGGAGATTCAAAGACTGCTGAAGCTGCAAAAAGACAGCCGGTTGGGGTTAGTCAGCCTCAGTGCGGGAATTTTGCGAGCCGCCGAGGTGATTGTCCATAGCCTCCGGGGGGAAGACTTGTTGACCATGACGACCCAACCCCAAGACCACTTCAAGCTTAATGCAATGGTTCGCAGTGCCCAAACGATTTTTAGCTTCGATCGCGTGAGCTGTGCGGCTGTAAAAACGGCTGTCCTAGAAGCCAGAGATGATCTGATCCGTCCACCCCAACTCATCTGCTGTGAAAACTACATTGGCGAGAAGTCGATCGCCTTACTGAAACGCGAGTTGGGTTTGGAATAGCAGAACTGTCATGAGCAACTCATCTCAGAGCAGACTGAGAAGTCGATCGCGCACAAAGTTAGCAAACGTTGTGGGAGTTGTGGTTGCCTCAGTCCGGGGTTCTGCGGGTGCATAGTCCTGATGGCTCAGTGCTTGCCACATCTCACTGTACTGATTAGCGACATCGGCTGTGGCTCCTTGATTAAGCAAAGCTTGGCGAAACTGCTCTGGCGTAATTTGTGCGTGAGTAATGGGCTTGTTGAGCACCTGACTCAAAATATCAGCCGCTTCATCAAAGCTGAGATCTGCCGCACCATGTAATCCCTGAACAATTTGCCCACTCCAAGAGCGATCGGACAACCATTTTGCAGCAACATTGGCAATATCCTGGGTCGCAATCATTGCCATACGGCGATCGTTTGGAGTAGGCATGAATACTTTTCCCTCTGTTCGCAAGCTGTCTAATTGCCAAAGGTAGTTTTCCATAAAAAACCCTGGACGCAGATGGACAATGTTCGCTCCCGTCTGGTTCAAGACTTGCTCAACGGCATATAGCCCAGAAATTGGCCCCATTCCCTCTGGTAAATGCGCTCCATTACTGGAAAGGTTGACAACGTGGGCGATCGAATTTTTTTGAACGGCTGCCGCTGCACCTTTGCCCAACTGCTGCTGCCATTGCCGTAGATTGTCGGTTGCAAAGTTATAGGGCGTTAGCCAAAAGAGGGCATCAACTCCCTGCGTCGCTTGCACGACAAAGTTCAAGTCATCCAGTGAGCCAATCCGAACTTCAGCAGCTTGACGGACGGATTCATCCAGCTTCTCTGGGGTACGAGTTAACAGAACAAGGGGTTCTCCTGTTGTGAATAACTGTTGGGTCACACTGTTGCCAATGTTGCCCGTTGGTGTGGTGATGGCGATCGTCATTTGGGTTTACTCCAAGCTTGCGTAAATTCTTATCTTTATCTATAACGCCAAACTATTTGGACAGTGAATGATAAAAACGCCATAATTAATTGCAGATCGTCCAATTTTTATCAATCAAAAGTAGAGATGGATGCCTTAACAGACATTCTTAAATCTGTGCAGTTGAGCAGTACAGTGCATTGCTGTTCTGAATTCACGGCTCCTTGGGGGGTGCAAATCGATCGCACAGAATATGCTTCTTTTCATGTGATTACACGGGGAAATTGCTGGCTCGAAATTGAAGGTTTTTCTACCCCAATTCCGCTCACTGGAGGGGATTTGATCGTTCTACCCACAGGTGTCTCACACACTTTGCGCGATGCCCTAAATAGTCCGGTCGTGCCTTTAGCCGAATTATTGGCAGATCGTCCCTGTCAAGGACAACTCACCTTGAGCTATGGCGGTGGTGGCATTCCGGCAACCGTTCTTTGTGGACGAGCCAGCTTTACCGATCGGGCGCATAATCCTTTGCTGTCGGCCCTTCCACCGTTAATTCATATCAAAGGTGAAGCAGGGCGATCGATCGAATGGCTTGATACCACCTTGCAGTTCATCGCTTGTGAAAGTCAGGGCGATCGTCCAGGGGCAGAGATGATGATTACCTATCTCTCTAGCATTTTGTTTATTCAAGCAGTGCGTGCCTACATCGCTAGCTTGTCGGAGACGGAAAGTAGTTGGTTAAGGGCGTTAAAAGATCCACAAATTGGCAAGGCGTTAAGCTTGATTCATCAATATCCAGAACAAGCTTGGACAGTCAAACAATTGGCCAAACAAGTTAACCTGTCTCGTTCTGCTTTTGCCTCCCGGTTCAAAGCGTTAGTGAATGAAGCTCCTTTACGCTATGCCAACCGTTGGCGAATGTATAAGGCAACTCAGCTATTGCGATCGACCCGTAAACCCCTCAGCGAAGTTGCTGCCAATATTGGCTACGAATCGGAAGCCGCATTTAGCCGTGCCTTCAAGCAACACACCGGACAATCACCCCATGTCTATCGCCAGTCCAATTGGCTGAATGCCCCTAAATCAGCAAACGCATAAACTATTTCTTTACCGCATTGCTGCCATCGTATTCTTCCAGGCTAATTCTTTGCACAACATTTCCAGGGCCCGCTGTTCTGCTCCTGAAAACAGCTTACTTTCAGCAAGCTCCATGAGTACTTGTTGAGTCAACTGGGCTGCAAAACCTCCTCCACAGCGCAGTAAGTGATTGTAATAGCAGAATTGGGGACGCTGTTGTTGATTGAGGTGAAACTGATAAATTTCATCTTGATCCATCAGATACACAGACGTATTCACCGGAACAATCACACGAGGAATGCCGTGAACCCCGTAGGTGCGATCTCGATCGTCGGTTTCAGTCATACAGCCGATCAGCACAACCCCCAGCAAGATTCGAGTTTCGGTAATCAGGTCAGGGGTAAACAAGGGATCAGGTTCGCTAGAGAGTCGCGGCCCATTGCTGAGGAACATTGGGTTAAACAGTTGGGAGTTATAAATTACCCCGACTGCCCAATGCCGATCGAAGTCTTCCAGCTTGACAAAGCAGCCAAAGCCAAAGTCATCTGCTTCAGGGGGGCTGCTCACCGCCATCCGATCGTGTACTTGCACCACATAGTCACAGTGGGAATTTGACTTAACCACTTTGCCCAATTCCATCTCCCATCCCCCTCACCGTACAATTGAAATTATTTCCCTAGATAAATTCCTAGTGTATCCACTCTGTTCAAGATTCTGTTCAAAATCTCAAATCCAAAGTTCAGAATCTCAAATCCAAAACGGTTCTAACTTTTCTATCCCTCACTATATGCTCGTTAGCTTCCACCCCAAAAGGGGCATTCTGAATGGAGCAGCATTCATCCAGAATGGCAGTTTATCTGCGATCGGGTTTTGAAGAACCTCAGCCTTTTGATGTGAACACGCTATGACAAACCCCAGGGAAGCACCGGAGTCTACTCCCTCCCCAAATGTGCCAGCTTCTTCCTCAGAGCCAACTCAACCCTCAGTGACCGTTGAACTGCCGATCGATCTGGTCAACGCGATTCAGCAACACATCTGCCAGACCGGATATCAGACCGGACAAACACCAACTCAAGCCGTTTTAGATGTGCTGCGCTCTGCATTGAATCAACCGCCCGATCCAAATCCTTCGATTGATCGAACGCCTCCTCTACCAGCTGACCTAATTGCAGAACTTTATCGCCTTCATGCCCGCGTAACGCAACTTGAAGCCCTGATTCCCAAGGTGGCCGATCTAGAGGGAAAGTCGATCGCCTTCTGAGTATCACCCCACCCCCACCTCAGAAGGCAGTTCTTCC
>PVWD01000249.1 GCA_003003615.1 filamentous cyanobacterium CCP2
CCCTTCCTAATGCCATATGTCTAGCGTCACATTTGAGCAGGTTAGCAAACGCTATGGCGGTTTGATCGCCGTTAAAGATTTTAATTTGGAGATTGAAGACGGAGAATTTTTTGTATTAGTAGGGCCGTCGGGATGCGGTAAGACAACATCGTTAAGAATGCTGGCAGGTTTAGAAGAAATTAGCCAGGGCAATCTTTACATCAACGGGAAGCGGATGAATGATGTTCCGGCGCGAGAACGAGACATTGCAATGGTGTTTCAGTCTTACGCGCTTTATCCGCATATGACGGTGTTTGAAAACATGGCGTTTAGTTTGGAATTGCAAAAGGTTCCAAAAGCTGAGATCAAAGAGCGCATTACTAGCGCAGCAAAACAGCTAGAGATTGAACCCTTACTCGATCGCAAACCCCGTCAGCTTTCAGGGGGGCAACGGCAGCGGGTGGCGGTCGGACGGGCGATCGTTCGTAATCCGGCGGTGTTTTTAATGGATGAGCCACTATCGAATCTAGATGCCAAACTGCGGGTGCAGGCAAGAGCAGAGTTAAGTAAGCTCCACCGTAAATTGGGGACAACCTTTGTTTATGTGACGCACGATCAGGTGGAAGCGATGACTCTAGGAACACGGATTGCTGTGATGAATCAGGGGATTTTGCAGCAAGTTGGCACACCCCAAACGCTCTATAACGAACCCAGAAATACCTTTGTTGCGGGGTTTATGGGCAGTCCGGCGATGAACTTTTTACCTGCAAAATTAGTAGATCAAGATGGACAACTGACCGTGATTGGGAACGCTTTTACGCTGATCATTCCCTCTGAGCAACGATCGCACTATGCTCCGTATCGCGATCAGGAGATTATTTTTGGCATTCGTCCTGAAAATCTGCATGTTCCTGGCTTTATCCCACCAGGAATTCAGCCTTTACCCTTTAAGGCAAACCTATCCGTGATTGAAATGATGGGCAATGAATTAGTGCTGTATTTATCTACAGCCGATCGCCAGGAATTAGTTGCCAGGGTTGATCCCCGTGCTCCGTTACGGATAGGTGAAACCGTAGAAATGGTGATGGATATCAGCCGCTTCTACTTGTTCGATCCGATCAGCGGCGATCGGTTGGGAATGGTTCAATAGCTCCTACTCTGTCTGATTAATTGGCTTGAGCCTGTTCCCCACGAGGCTGCACGATGTAATTGGTAGCTGCAACATCCTCAGATAGCGGCTCAACTCGTTCCTGGTTGACCATTGCTTGGTGAACGAGGGCTGCTACATCCCCTCGCGTTGCTGCTCCATTGGGATTCAAAACTTGGGGATCAGGATGATTCACAACCATTCCTGCTTTCGTCGCATTAGCAACCCGATCGACTGCATATTGAGGAATCTGATCTGCATCCGTGTAGTATTCATCCACAATGACGGATACAGGTCGAGATGGGTCAGTCCCAGCTGCAGTCACCGTCGGATCAGTCGCATCCTCTGCTTGAGCAGCGATCACCCTTGGAGCATTAATGAGGGGTTCTAAAAGATAGGTCATTGCCAGGGGAAAGGGAAACGGATTAGCCGCCTGACGACGCTCAGTTTCAGCAGCGGCAACGGGTTCTGTAGCGGGTTCCAAGTCCAGGTTATCCGCCAAAGCTACGATCGCCTCAACTCTGGAGACGGGCTGATTGGGGCGAAAAAAACCACCTGGATAACCTTGCATGAACCCCATTTCGTAAGCTTCTTCGATCGCCGGAGCCGCCCAATAATCGGTTGGAACGTCTTGATACACTCCACCCTCTGCAATTTCCCGCACAGGTTCCTGGCTAAATGCCTGACGAATAACCGCCGCAAATTCATCTCGGTTGACTGCCTGCTCAGGTCTAAATGTGCCATCTAAATAGCCCGTCAGAATCCCTTCCTGTGCTAGAGGCTGAATAAATGGCTGCGCCCAATGGCCTTCGGTATCCGGGAAACTGGTTGTTTGATTTTGCGCCGTTTGATTTTGCGCTATCTCATCTGGTGCTGCTGTCACCGAGCGAGAGCCAGGAAAGGTTAAAGCTCCGATCGCCCCTGTTGCAATGCTTAATGCTAACAATACTTTATGAGCAACCAACCAGCGAGATAGCCTATGCATCACAATTTCTCCGTAATTAATATTAATTTCCTTTCGCTTAAGTTACCGATTAATTGTATAAAATTCCTCTATCGTCTGATAGAAGGAGGCAATGTAAAAGTAAACACAATTTACAATTAAACCGTAGAGAAAAAATGATAATAATTCAATCTTTGAATTGTCCTTGCTGGTTGAAAGGCTTGGTTGATAAGGGGTCTGGAGGTTGAATTTGGTTTTTGAACCTAACTCGTGCTTATTGGGAACTAGCAAATTTTACGATAGTATAAATTACTGAATCTGATAGGTTTTGAATTGTAGCGTATTTTATTTCTGTTTATCTGATACTAAAAATAATTGCTTGGAAGGCTTGATTGCAGAGGATAAATTCACTGCTTATCCATCAGGAATCGTAGCAACTTCTACTGATCCAATCCTTCCATCCGTTGCCATAGCCGATCGCCCTTCTCCTCTACAAGTTCTGAATTCATGCCAAATTCATCTAATTTGTGCAGATTTCATGCGTCGCTATTCCGGACGATCGGGTGAAAGCCCTGATTGTTGTAACAGGAACACCTGATTGCTAAAAATTGCACTCTGAGTGTTTATTCCGTGTTGTTTGTGGGTTCCCGAATCTTTCGCTAAATACTCTTCACTTGGCATCTTAAAGAGCAGGTAACTGTTCGATAACGGTGTGTTTCCTATTATTAATTCAATAAACCGATCGCCCTTTTGTCTAGAAAACTGAAGAGCGATTCCCATTGACATGCAACCCTACACAGGATGATGAATTGAAGTTCTGTGTTCTTCGGTTTATCTGTCAACAGCTCCGTTTACCTCAGTGGAACTAGACCTTCTATTGCTACCCCAAACCTAGGAGTGAATTCATGATACCAGCTAACTTGCCGCAATCAACAGTTTCCCAGTCTGCTGCTCAGTTTACCCCTAATCTGTCTGCCTCTCCGTTCCCACCATCCGACCCCGTTGCTCTGACCTATCACACGCGGCTCCATCCCTGGTGCATTATTCGTCTTTTGCCCAGAATGCAACGAGTGGTAGTGGCTCGATTTCGTCGGCGCAATCCAGCTGAAGAACATTTGCGCGTTTTAAAACGCCTCAACCCTGATGCCACCTACAAAATTGTGTTTGATCTACCAGAATATTCAGACTAATCTCTGCAAATTATCCCTTGCAACAGGTACGTCTCCATTTCGCCTTTGCCTTTCACATCAACAATGCCTCTTGGCTGGAAGACATATTTGTCTTTGAGGAAATGGTAGGTGGTGGCAGTAACTTGAATTTGTCCAGGAATGCCATGCGACTCCATGCGGCTGGCGGTGTTTACTGTGTCGCCCCAAAGATCATAGGCAAACTTGGTAGTGCCAATCACCCCGGCCCCAACGGCTCCTGTGTTGATGCCAATTCGCATGGTAAGTGGAGTGCTCGTTTGGGAGTGTGGTGCAGGCACCTGGAAACCCTCGATCGCCTGCAACATTTCCAATGCTAAA
The DNA here is from genome assembly GCA_003003615.1 of filamentous cyanobacterium CCP2. Taxonomy (GTDB): domain Bacteria; phylum Cyanobacteriota; class Cyanobacteriia; order Elainellales; family Elainellaceae; genus Egbenema. The sequence continues at coordinate 3,596 of PVWD01000249.1, forward strand.
TTTGCTACTGCTTCGGCATGGTCGGCTCTGGGAGTAGGAAGCCCACCCACCACCATGTATGAATCGCCGATCGTTTTAATTTTTTCAAGATGGTGGCGTTCTACTAACCGATCGAAGGTGGAAAAAATTTGGTTGAGCAACCCAACTAAATCGGTTGGGCAGAGGGCAGAGGCAAGGGCCGTAAAATCTACAATATCGGCAAAGAGTACCGTGACTTCAGCAAAGTTATCGGCGATCGTTTGCTGTCCTTGTTTCAGGCGATCGGCGATCGGCTTTGGCAAAACATTGAGCAAGAGCCGTTCTGATTTCTCTCGTTCCAGTTGAATTTGCTTCAGGAAAGCCTGTTCCTGATCCCGGAGGCGTTTCTTCTCCAAGCAAGCCCCAATTCTGGCTTTTAATAATGTTTGATTAAACGGCTTAAACAGGTAATCTTCGGCTCCCAGTTCAATACAGCGCACCACGCTGTCCATATCATCCAATGCCGAGATCATAATGACGGGAATGTGACGGAGGTCAGCATCTGCCTTGAGGTATTCCAACACCTGATAGCCGTTCATTTGCGGCATCATCACGTCCAGTAATACTAGGTCAAACGGTTGCTCAGGAATTGTTTCAAGGGCTTTTTTTCCGTCTTCTGCCATCACCACTGTAAAGCCCTGGCGTTGTAACCGCCGCGATAGCAGATCACGGTTCATTTCGTTGTCGTCTACGACCAGTACAAGACCCTGGTTCATGGGGAGATGGGGAGGTAAAGGTGAAAGAAAAACATGAAGGGGACTTTGAAAAAAAGTTGGACTTTGAAAAGGGGAATGCAGCTTTATGATTGAGTTTGCGATTTTAGTTTCTCATGGTTTCCTTTTCGTGGTTCATGTTTTTTCCTTTGTTTAATAAGAGTTGGATTTTTTCCATGAGCCGAGTAAACTCGACGGGCTTTGTGTCGTAGTCATCGCAGCCCGCTTCCATACATTTGTTTCGATCGCCCGACATGGCATGGGCCGTTAGCGCGATGATGGGAATGGTTTGGGTTTCGGGGGCAGCTTTCAGACGGCGAGTAGCAGACCAGCCATCCAGAATTGGCAAGCTCATGTCCATCAAAATCAAGTCTGGAATTTCAGCCTGGGCCATGGCCACGCCTTGTTCACCGTCGATCGCGATCAAAACCTGCATTCCTTTGCGGGCTAACCGTCGGGATAGCATGTCTCGATTCATTTCATTGTCTTCAACCAACAGGATTTTGGGCATCTTCTGCACTCCTACATCAAACCAACTGGCAAACCTAAGCCACTCAACGTAGCTGCTTAAAAAGACCGAGACCGCCGATCGCCCGATGGGTAACTCACTCTATCTCAACGGTGGGCCGCACTAAAGAAGCTGTAAAGTCCTGTGAGTTTGCTACACCAGAGAACTTACTGATTTCGGGGAGTGATGGGAAAAAGCACCCAGCGAAAGAGTACGTAGATGCATCGCTTACAGGGTTCCCTGGGATGTGCATTTGGTAACAAGGTGGCGCACTGTTGTAAATAATTCTTCGCAGCTATAGGCTCCTTTTTCCAGAATGTGTTCAACTCGGCCGCGAAGGGTTTGTTTGTCCAGTGAAGTAATGGTTTTGGCCGTCACTGCAATCACAGGAATCGATCGCCACTCTGGACGAGTTTGCAACTCTGCCACGAACCCAAAACCGTCTAGCTCAGGCATCATCAAGTCCAGTAAGATCAACGTGGGCTGTTGTTCATTTAACCGTGCAATGCCTTCTCGCCCGTTCTTTGCTTCCACCACCCTCCAGCCTTCTCCCTCCAGCATGGTTCGCACCATATCGCGGGTTACTGAGTCGTCTTCAATCAGCAAAATAGAAGCAACTGGCTCATTGCTGAAGTTAGCGATCGGATGGGTGCAGTGTTTATTCAGCGTGCGAAGGAGTTGCTGGCGATCGATCGGTTTGGTCAAATACTCTGATGCGCCAAGGGCATAGCCCATGTTCTGGTTGTCCAAAATGGTCAGCATAATGACGGGAATTTCCATGAGTTGTGGGTCGCTCTTGAGGGCAGACAAAACTGCCCAACCGTCAATGCTGGGCATTAAAACATCCAGGGTAATGGCAGCAGGACGCAGTTCTTTGGCGCGGCGCAGCCCTTCCTCAGCGCAGAGGGCACTTTCAATGTGAAAGCCTTCCTTTTCTAAAAACCGCCGAATTAAAGCATGAACGGTCGGATCGTCGTCAATCACCAAAAGGGTTGGGGCAGCCGCATGAGGTTGAGCGGGGGCAGTTCGTTCTCGCTCTGGTGTATCTGCCTGCCTGTCTGTTAAAGGCTGCACGATTGTCGGAAGCCACATCGTAAACTGGCTACCCTGCCCTACCACGCTCGTCACGGAAATATCGCCCCCCATCATTTGGCAGAATCGCTGGGAAATTGCCAGACCCAACCCAGTGCCGCCATATTTTCGGGTGGTAGATGCATCTGCCTGAGTAAACGCATCAAAAACGCGATCGAGTTGCTCTGGAGTCATGCCAATGCCAGTATCGGTGACGCAGAAGCGAATCCAATTCATTTCCAGGGTCTCGCCCTGAATTCCTAACTCCCCCCTTCCGGCTCCTGGCTCCTGATTCCCTGCTTCCTGCCGCTCTACGGTGAGGGTAATCGTGCCGTTTTCAGTGAACTTGCAGGCGTTGCTGAGGAGGTTAAACAAGTTCTGGCGGACTTTGGTGTGGTCGGCGTATAGTTCACCAATGGTGTCTGGACAGTGGACGATGACGGTGTTGTGGTTTTGAGAAGCAAGGGGGGCGATCGTGCTGACAACATCCTGGATCATTGCTGACACGTTAAACGATTCCAGGTATAGATCCATCTTTCCGGCTTCAATTTTAGACAGGTCAAGAATGTCGTTGATTAAGTTCAGCAGGTGCTTTCCGGCACTGTGGATCTTTTGCAGGTCGGGGATAAACTCGTTTTGCTCAAGGTCGATCGCCTCTTCTTGCAGCATTTCGCTATAGCCAATGATGGCATTGAGCGGTGTCCGTAGTTCGTGGCTCATGTTGGCAAGGAACTGGCTTTTGGCTTGGTTGGCTCGTTCTGCGGTTTCCTTGGCCCGTTGCCAATCTTCAGCCTGCTTTCGCTCCGTAATATCCCGTAGATTAATAATCAGCCCTTCCACTGCCGAATCTCTCAGCAGATTATTGCTAACAGCTTCCATAATCAGCCATTCACCGTTGTGGTGTTGAAAGCGTAGTTCAAAGGGCTGTCCGGTTCCGGGGGTTTGGGCAGCTTGGGTGAGGGCATCTGTGACAGAGGGCAAATCCTTGGGATGGATGAATTCTATAAATTGGTGTTCCCAAAAATCTCCCAGGTTATAGCCCAAAACCGTAGACAGCGACGGACTGCCATAGCGAATATTGCCTTCAGCATCCAAAATGATGATCACATCGGAGGAATGCTCAATGAGAGAACGGAAATAGGCCTCACTGCGTTTCAAGGTTTCTTTGGCATCTTTCAGGCTTTGTTCTCGCTCTTGCACCGTGTTGAGCATCCTTTGGAAGACCATTGCCAACCGGCCTAACTCATCAGAACGATCGGCCACTCTGGTAAGGCTTTGGCTCTCAAACCGATCGCTCTCCACTGCTTCCGCCGCTGCCGTCAGATGGGCGATCGGTTCTGTTACTTTGCGGGCCAGCAAAAGGGAAGCCAATAATCCCACTGAGAAAATCAGAGCCGAAATCAGGGCAATTCGTTCTGCTCCCTGAATGAGGGCACTGCGAATATGGCTGGTGGAAAGGTAAAGCAGCGTTGCTCCTGTTACTTGTTCTTGCTCATCTAAAATGGGCACGATGACCTTAAGCAAAGCCTCATCCATGTAGCTAATGGTCTGGTTCTGGTCGATCGCCCGCCTCAAATTGACCGCATCCATTGAATGATCCAGGCTGGCAATGCCCCCCACCCCAGCCGAAACACTCCGCGCTAAATTCACTAAATCCCGGTCTACAATTCGCACCGCAACGATCGTCCGACCATCCACTAATTCATTCACCAGCCGTACCAGCCCAACCTGCTGCCGCAATTGTTCCAGAATGTTGATCTCTTCTCCGACCTGCACAATGCGCGATTGATCTACCCCGCCCACGCCCACATACTTGAAAATCCGATCGTCTACTTCCCGCCGCCGCGACTCCTGAACGATGACTGATTGCTCCTCCGTCAGCAATGACCAAAATAGGCTGGCTTGGGGTTGTTCTTCAGGATCAGGAGAAAAGGTAAAGTCAATCTCTGGGACGCTTCGCAGGTAGGCCCGTCCGCTTTCATCGGTAATCCAAAATTCATCAATCACCGTTTCCGAGGCGATCGTTTGCAGCCGTTGGTTAATTTCCTCTGGAGACAGCCCTGCTTCCTCGGCAACCGCAATGAAATGGCTGGTAATCGCGGCTTGAGCCACCATTTGTTCACCAATGGAATACTCCACATCCTGGGGAACGCGGTCAGCAAAGCGAGCCATTCGCGCCAAAAATTGGGCTACTAGAATACCATTTGCCTCAGTTTGCTGAAGAATTGCCTGCCGTGCCCCGAATGCAATGATGGTGGAAGTCGCCATGACGGTTCCTGCCAGCAGGGATGTAACCATGAGCAAGATTCTGAGCCGCAGTTTCATAACGAGGAATAGGAGGATGAAGGATAAAGAGGATGAAGGGGCTGGTTTTGTACCCAACTTAAGACAAGATCTCGGACTTCGCGGAGGAGATCATCGCGGTTGAAGGAGCCTTTTTGCAGGATTTGCTCAACGTAGCCGTTAAGTTGGAGGCGATCGGCTGAGGACAGTTCCATTGCGGTGATAACGATGACCGGAAGCGAACCCCATTCATCATGCTGTCGTAAGATCATGAGAAACTGAAAGCCATCCATTTCTGGCATCATCAAATCCAGCAGAATTAAATCAGGAGGAGTAACCGCAAGGCATTCCAGGGCATACCGTCCATTTTCAGCTTCTACAACCTTCCAACCTTCTTTTTCCAACATCCGCCGGAACATTTCGCGGGTTGTGGCATCATCTTCCACCACAAGCACTTGCCCAGCAAAGGGAAGCAGCGCAGCATCCGCAGAAGGACGATATTGATGCAGTAAACGGGTGAGCCGCTTATAGTCTATGGGTTTGGTCAGGTAATCGGTGGCTCCTAATCGGAATCCGGTGTTTTTGTCATCAACAATACTCATCACGATAACCGGAATGTCGGCTAACTCTGGGTCAGCTTTAAGCGCGGTCAAGACTTCCCAGCCGTTCATATTGGGCAACAAAACATCCAGCGTGATGGCATCCGGGAGGAGTTCTTTTGCCCGTCGCAGTCCTTCATCTCCGGTGGTGGCCGTCTCAATGTGGAATCCTTCCCGCATTAGGTAGCGCGCCATCAAGTCTCGCACCGTTGCATCATCGTCAATGACCAACACTGTGGCAATTTCAGACGAAGTTTCAGGCTCTGGTAATGGGGCAGAAGGTGAGGTGAAAGACTGGTTTTCCTGGTATGCGACAGTTCCCGTCGGGCCGTTGGGCGATCGTTCAGCGTCCTGTTCTGTTGCAGGTGTCACTTCCGCAGGCAGACAGATGATGAAACTAGAGCCTTTGCCCAGTTCGCTCTGAACCGTAATCTCTCCCCCCATCATTTGGCAGAAGTGGTGGGTAATAGCCAGCCCCAGCCCCGTACCGCCATACTTTCGGGTGGTTGAAGCATCGACCTGGCTGAAGGGCTGAAACAACCGGGGCAGGCGAGCGGGGGGAATACCAATGCCTGTGTCTTTGACCGCAACCTGTAGCTCGATTTTAGGGTGAGGATAAGCTCCCAACGACTTTGCCGACAGGGAGACAATTACCTCCCCAGCGGGCGTAAACTTGATCGCATTGTTTACCAGGTTCACCAGCACCTGCCGTAGCCGACTGACATCCCCCACCAGGTTGAGCGGTAGGTCCGAGGGAAGCAGGTAGGCCAGCTCCAACCCTTTCTCTTCTGCTTTGGCGGCGAGTAGATCCAGAGCCTCTTCCAGGCAGGTGCGCAGGTTGAAG
>PVWD01000041.1 GCA_003003615.1 filamentous cyanobacterium CCP2
GGAGTGGGGAGTGGGGAGTGGGAAATCGGAGAAAGGTTGCGAAATGATTTGGATATCTTGCTTATGCAAAATTCCGATCGATCGTTTTAACTGGTCTGCAAGTTCGGTTAACACTGAATCTGTCCAGGTGCAATATCACTTCATTATCCGCCTCGTCATGCGATCGCTCCAGATCATCATACAAAGCCCCACTCCCTACTCCCTACTCTCCACTCCTCACTCAAGACGCTCTTACCTCAATCGCTCGATCGGGTCGCCCTTCTGTTCCGGGTGGGTAGTAGTTCAAATCAGCTTCCATCAAATGATGGGGTCGATTGCAAAGGGTAATTTCTTGTAGGGATTGCCAGTGCAATCGTTGAAAAAACCGCACGTTTTGTAATTGAACAGTAGCAAGGAATTGATGGCAACCCCAAGTATTCGCAGTTGTAACCGCTTTGTAGATTAATCCTTTACCAATTTGCCATCCTCTTCGGTAGTCTGGATGGGTTCCTAGCCGTCCGCCATACCAGATTCCAGGGTGCGGTTCATAGATGCGAACAACTCCGATAATTTGATCCGTCTCAGGTTCAATCGCAATGATCGGGTAAGCTGTGCGATCGATCTCATCCTGATCATCATCTTGAAATAATCCTTGTTCCTGGCAAAAGATCAGTCGCCGCAGGTTGAAATAAGCTTCAACTTCTGAGGACGATCGGGCGAGTTGAAACTGATATTGAGTCTTCGCCATAATTCCTTCTCAGCGTTCACTTTTCAAAGTTGGAGAGGGCAGAACAGGCTCCACATTTTGCACATCCAGCGTTCATCGCTTCCGACGACATCCCCGATCGTTTGAGCAATGCCCCAATCTGCTGATACAGCGTAAACATAAAGTCGCTGCTGGGGGCAGGATGGTTCGCTAAAGGCGTTCCGGTGATGGGCACAAACGGCACAACAAAGGGATACACCCCAAGCTGAATCAGTCGATCAGACATTTCAACCAGCGTTGGCAAATCATCCCCCAAACCTGCCAGCAGGTAAGTACTCACCTGCCCCCAGCCAAACACCTTTACAGCCGCCTCAAATGCTTTCAGGTAATGGGATACGGGAACTTCCGCCTTACCGGGCATAATGGTTTTCCGTACCTCCGGACTCACCGCCTCCAAATGCATTCCCAAACTACTAACCCCGGCTGCCTTCATTCGCCCAAACCAAACAAAATCATCCGGAGGTTCACACTGTGCCTGAATCGGTAAATCAACCCGCTGCTGAATCGCATTTGCACATTCAGTCAGGTAAGCGGCTCCCCGATCGCTGGTATTAGGCGTTCCAGTCGTCATGACCATATGCTTCACGCCATCTAACCGAACGGCAGCTTCCGCCACTTCAGCCAACTGCCCCGGAGATTTGCGGGCAACCGTTCGATCGGCAGACAAAGACTGTTCGATCGCGCAGAACTGACAGGCGGTTGCTGTATCCCGATAGCGCATACAGGTTTGCAATACAGTCGTTGCCAGCACCTCTTGACTGTGGAGTAAGGCGATCTTCCAGTAAGGAATACCCTCGGCTGTTGCAAGGCGATAAAACTTGGGCTGATGGGGAAAGGTAATAGGAGCGATTTCCACATCATTCATGTGCAAAATGCCCTGCGTAGTGCCCTGCTGTGTGGTCACTGTGTAAGGGGAATGGGTTGCCGTTTCAGTGTAAATGGGAACCATTACGGTTGTCCCGTCGATCGTAACGGCCTTGTGGTCAGAGGGCCCGGCTCCCCCCTTCCGTCCTGAAGAACCGACTTCCTCAATCAGCTTGAGTCCGTGAGACTGAAGCTCTGTGATTAGCTGCTGTTTGTTCATTGCTTTGCGTCTCTGCCTCCTCTGGAACGGTATTCTCAATTCCACCGTTCGCGGTCTGTCCCTGCCTCTGAACCATTGCCTGCTGAGCCTCTAATGAGTTCCAGGACTGTGTATTCAAATTAAGCTGTAGCAAGTCAGGACGAGAATAGTGCCCCACGCTGTCCATCATGCGTTTCCGTTTGGTGATGAGCGAGAAATCCAAATCGGCAATCACCATGCCCTCTCCTTCCGTGATCGGAGTGCCCAAAAGCGTTCCTTCTGGATTGACGATCGCCGTAAAACATCCTCCACTCAAAACCCGATGCAGCTTTTCATCCGGGGTAATTTGCTGAACCTGCTCTGGTGAAAGCCAGCCCGTTGAGTTCACCACAAAACAACCCGACTCCAGCGCATGGTGGCGAATCGTCACTTCGATTTGCTCAGTAAAAACCTGCCCCACCAGCGACCCTGGAAATTGGGAACAGTGAATTTGTTCATGCTGAGCCATTAGGGTAAACCGAGCCAACGGATTGTAATGTTCCCAACACGCCAATGCACCCACTTGACCGATCGCAGTCTTCACCGTTGTCAGCCCAGTTCCGTCTCCCTGCCCCCAGATCATGCGTTCATGGTAAGTCGGCGTGATTTTGCGTCGTTTGAGCCGCAGGGAACCATCCGCATCAAACACCAGTTGCGTGTTATACAGTGACCCATGATCTCGCTCATTCACGCCCAACACAACGACCATGCCATAGGAACGAGCCGCCCGACTGACCGCATCCGTGACAGGACTGGGCACTGCAACCGCTTCTTCATACAGCCGCATATGCTCTTTACCCATCAACACAGGCGGCTGCACAAAGGAAAAGTATGGGTAGTAGGGCACGAAGGTTTCTGGAAAAACGATCAGTTGCACCCCTTGCTTTGCAGCATCAGCGATCGTCTGCAACACCTTTTCCGTTGTTCCCTCTCGACTGAACAAAACCGGACTAATTTGCACCGCCGCTGCCCGAACCGATCGTGAATCATCCATGCCCCTACTCCCTACTCCCTACTTCCTGCTTTTACAGCGTCCAAGTATCCAGGATAAACGCACCATCTTTACGGTGCATCAGAATGATATCGAGAACATCTAACGGACTAATGGGACGAATCCCTGGAACCAAAGAAGGTTCACCATGGCCGTATAGAGCTTGTAATGCAAACCGACATGCATAAACCTTGCCACCTTCCGACATAAATTTAGACAGTTGGTTTGCAAAGTTTTGGTGTCCAGGGAATGCTTCATCACCCAATTTAGGGAAACCTCGTTGAATGCCAAGCGTCACGCCAGGGCCATACAGCAAGATTGAAGTCTCAAATCCTTTTCGCAACAGCCGCAACCCTTGCAGCATGTTCACCAGACCGATCGATCCCTCAAAAGCAACAGTGTGAAAGGTAACGAGAGCCTTTTCGCCGGGTTCCGCTTGAACATCCGGAAACACTTTCTCTTCATAGTCAACAAAGAAATCGCCACTCTGATGAGCAGGAACGGTTACTTCTGGCATTGTTTTCTCCTCAGTTGGTTATATGGAGGACAAGGCTCAAAAAGCGCGACAAAAGGAAACCGAGAGAAGCCTCTAGCCTTTTGAACTACTTTTATCACAGCTTGTCACACTCAAACTTGTTGTAGTCTTGCAGCTTTTAGGGGTTTGGGAACCCAGGTTTCCGTTCCGATCGATCGCACAGGTAAACCTCAGATGCCATGAACAACTCAAACGCTTTCGATCTGTTTTAGGGTGACTTTGCTCAGAGTGACCTTACTCAGGTTAGTGACCTTATTCAGGTTAATGGTGTTCGGGGCAAATTGGAAGACTTCGGCTAGGTGATTATGATTGCCGGAAGTACGATCGAATACAAAGCGAGAAATCCTGAGTTCAGGGGTTTGCTGCAAAAACTCTAGCCACCTAGCTCTGCTAAACGAAAAAAAGGCAGTGGTGAAACGAAAAACTTATCATTTGATTGCACGACATCTACACAGGGCACCACCATTTTCGCCGCTTGCGCTAGCTTCGTAACATTATAGTGCCAGAGTGGAGCGAATTCCATCAGCACAACAAAGACCGAAGTATCGAGCAAAAGCTCTAAATAGATAGAGGAAAATGGCATTTCAGCGTCTCCCTAATGCACCGTCGTTAAGTGAAGCTTATGAGGCCATTTCGATATTTCTTGTGTCCTTTGTCACAAAATCGCAAAGTCTAACCTTAAGGACAGCCCACTTCAGTTGAAAAAGCTCCAAGGAAGATTTGGAAACTTGGCAACCTGTTTAAAAAGACAGGTTGAAGAGAATAGAGGTTACGTACTTCGCACCAGGAAATCAATTTTCGGCTAATGGAACCGAGGTCGGCACGCTAACCCCCACCTAACCCTGGTGATTCCGTAAATCCAGCGCAGCCTGCTTGAGCGGAAAAAGCAACTCATCTGATAAATGAAGTTGGTTCAGCCCATAATGTCGATCGTCTGCCTGATTAGAGGAAGGAGCATGAAAATCGCTGCCACCAGTCATGAGCAGCCTATATTCCTGACACAAAGCCTCTAATCTCTGACGTTGCTCCGTTGAATGGCTCGGATGATAGACCTCAATGCCCATTAACCCCGCTTCAACCAATTCTGGCAAAACCTGCTCCACCGTTCCCCCCCGAAACAGGTAAGGATGGGCCCACACCGGAACCGCATGGCACGATCGCAGCAGCCTAATTCCTTCGATCGCGCTAAATTTTTCATACTCCACATACGCCGGTTGCTCATCCCCCAGGAACCGATCGAAGGCTTCTTGCATAGACTGAACATAACCCGCATTCACTAAGGCAGCGGCAATATGAGGTCTGCCAGGAGCCATGTTACTTTCTAAAGCAGGCAGGTCAATGGGATAGCCCAAATCCGCCAACTTTTCCAGCATTTGTTGGGCCCGTCGGTGTCGTCCGGCAATGCGTTCCTGTAGGGGAGTTTGCAGCTTCTCGCGGTCAGGATAAAAGCCCAAAATGTGCAACGATCGCCCGTTCCATACAGTGCTTAGCTCTAAACCGGGCACAATTTCAACGGCAGAGCCAGCCGCCGTAAAGGCCTCATCCCAGCCAGACAAGGTATCGTGATCGGTAATGGCTAAGACCTTTACCCCAGCAGCAAGGGCAGCCTCGACCAGTTGCGCGGGTGTTAATGTTCCGTCGGAGTGGGTAGTATGGCAGTGGAGTTCTAGCATAAGAGGTCTGGTGGTTCTACACATTTATTTATGGTAGATTCAGCCAGTGGTTCCGGTCAGTTAACTCATGTCTTTAACGTGCCAACAATTACTACAAACCTATGGTCAGCAGTGGCAAGAGGCAACGGTTCATCCCTTCTTAGCGCAGTGCAAAACGGGTGAAATTCAGCCTGTCCAGTTCAATACTTGGCTGATTCAGGATTATTTATATGTTGTGGAGTTTACCCGTCTGGCCGCACGGCTGTTAGCAGCAGCCCCGGTTCAACATTTTGATGTGTTGCTGGGGGGAATGAATGCCCTGAAAGATGAACTGAACTGGTTTCGTGATAAGGCGGCAGAACGGAAACTTGATCTCACTACGCCAAAGCAGCCGACCTGTGCAGAGTACTGCGACTTTATGAACCACTTGCCAACGATGACTTATCCCGTTCAGGCAACCGCATTTTGGGCGATCGAATTATCCTATAACCAGGGTTGGCAGCTTCCTGGAGCCATGCCAGAACCCTATACTGAATTTGCCGATCGCTGGGGCAATCCTGGCTTTACGGCATATGTCAAGCTCCTGGAACAACAGTCCGATGAAGGACTGCGATCGGCTTCTGAATCAGAACAACAGCAGGCAGAAGCAGCATTTCTAGAAGTGGCTCGTCTGGAAAAAGCATTTTGGCAAATGGCGTATGAAGGTTAAAAAGGCTAGGAAAGGCTAGAAACTCCTATGGCAATGGCTGATGTGGTCGTGGTTGGGAGCGGTATTGGCGGACTAAGCTGTGCCGCACTGCTGGCTCAGTATGGGTTTGGAGTGATTGTGTGCGAAAGCCACTCCATTCCCGGTGGAGCAGCCCACGGATTTACGCGCAACGGATTCCGGTTTGACTCTGGCCCATCCCTTTATTCTGGGTTGTCCTACAGTCCTTCTCCAAACCCCCTGCGCCAAGTGCTGGATGCGATCGGGGAAGACTTACCCTGCGTGACGTATGATACATGGGGCTGCTGGCTGCCCGAAGGACAGTTCAATACTTCGGTCGGAGCGGATCAGTTTTGTGAGGTGCTGGCCCAGTTACGTGGAGAATCTGCCGTTGCAGAATGGCGCAATCTACAGCGCAAAATGGAACCCCTAGCTGCCGCCGCCGTTGCCCTCCCTCCGTCCGCCGTGCGATGGGACTGGGGAGCCATCTTAACCTTGGGGCAGTTCATTCCCTCCTTTGCCAAACATGCTTTCAATGGGCTGAAACTCACTGGAGCGTTTAGCCGCCTGATGGAGGATGTGGTGCATGATCCATTTATTCATAACTGGTTAAATTTGCTGTGTTTTTTGCTTTCAGGACTGCCCGCAGATGGCACCAGTGCCGCAGAAATGGCGTTTATGTTTGCAGATTGGTATCGCCCTAATGTGAAGCTCGATTACCCGATCGGCGGGAGTGAGTCTCTGGTCAATGCTCTGGTTCGCGGACTGAAACGGCAAGGTGGACAATTGCGGCTCAATGCCCATGTCGATCGGATTTTAGTGGAGGGAAATCGGGCGATCGGGGTGCGGTTACGCAGTGGAGATGTCATCCGGGCACGGCAAGCTGTTATATCCAATGCATCGGTGTGGGATACGCTGAAACTATTGCCAGAAGGGGCAATGCCCCCCGCCTTTACGTCCAAACGGCAAGCAACCCCCGCCTGTGAAAGCTTCATGCATTTGCACATCGGCACAGATGCCCCCCTGCCTCCAGACTTGCCCTGCCACCATATTGTGGTGAAAGATTGGAAACAAGGCGTTACGGCTCCGCAAAATGTGGTTTTAATCTCGATCCCTTCTTTGATTGATCCGTCTCTGGCTCCACCGGGAAAGCATGTGATCCATGTTTACACGCCTGGCAACGAACCCTATGCCCTTTGGGAAGGAATGGATCGCCGCAGCGAGGACTATGCCCACTTGAAGCAGGAACGCTCCGAAGTGATGTGGCAAGCGTTAGAGCAAATCATTCCCAACATTCGCGATCGGTGTGAAGTGTCTCTCATTGGCACGCCCCTCACCCATGCCCGTTTCCTGCGTCGCCATCGTGGTTCCTATGGGCCGGCACTGCGGGCAGGAGAGTCCATTTTTCCATCTGCCCAAACGCCATTACCCGGATTATTGTGCTGTGGGGATTCGACTTTTCCCGGCATTGGGCTTCCGGCAGTGGCAGCCAGCGGCATGATCGCAGCCAATACCCTAGCTCCTGTATCCAAACATCTGGAACTGTTGCAGCAGCAACGGATTGGAAGGCAATGATTTGGAAAACTGGATCGGGTTGGAGGTTTGGGGTGTAGCCGATCGAGAAGGTTGGATTTGGGCTGCCATCAAGCCGAGGGCGATCGTCAGCAAAATGCCTGTAATGGGTTTCTCTAAGTGGTTCCAGAGGGTGCGCGGTGGGGCAGAATTAGGATGGCTTGGAGAAGGAGTTTGGTTGGAAAGCTGGGCTGACATGGCTAGGGCGATGAACTGAAAGCGGCAAGTTGAACCTTAAATTGAACCGTTTGGACTGATGCAGGTGGGGGTAAACTGCTTGCACAAATCTGCGATCGGTTCAATGAGATTACTATCTCGCGTTTTGTGGACTGGCTGAGTGATGCCATCCCAGATGAAGGGTGATTCTATTAGGCAAAAACAAGCAACGCAGATCAGCCCGTGGACTGATGCAAATCACAGCTTAATTTTGATTGCTCCACAAGGCCAATTCTGATTGCTCGATCGCACCCAAGGCCATTAAAGTCGCTCGTTCTGCTTCCGTCAGCCCACTTGCCTGAGTAATATCCATCCCTTCATAGGGGCGCGGCGTTCTCAGGGTGCGAAGGCATTCTCCTGTTTGCACATCCCAAACCTTCACCGTTTCATCAAGGCTGCTGCTGATTAAAAGCTGAAGGTTGGCTAAAGACGTTTTACCGGGGGAAGGGGTTGGCTTTTGGCGATTCACCCAACTAGATTCAGAGGTAAACAAAACTGTAGAAACAGTTCCCTGATGTCCATACAGCGTTTGAACGCAGTCCCCTGACTGAACATCCCACAGCTTAATGGTGCGATCGAACCCGCCACTTGCCAGATAGCGTCCATCTGCACTCAGGTCAAGCACAACAACAGGAGCCGTATGTTCCTGCCATGTTGTAATACAGTCGCCTGAACTCAAATCCCACTGCTTAATGGTTTGGTCATAGCTGCAACTAAATAGGCGTTCACCATCTGGGCTGAACACAACCTGCCAGACGCAGTTTTCATGTCCCTGGAGGGTTTGGAGGCAGTCTCCTGTTTCAAAGTCCCAGAGCTTGATGGTCGTGTCAAAGCTGCTGCTGGCCACCCTCTGCCCGTCTGGACTAAATGCCACTGCGATCGTCGAGCTTTGGTGCCCCGTTAACGTCTTCAGGCATTGCCCCGATGGAAACTGCCAGATTTTCGCAGTTGCATCGTAGCTGCTGCTAACAATTTGCTGACTATCTGGACTGAAGGTTGTACACCAAACCCAACTGGTGTGCCCCTCCAGGGTTTTTAAGCACTGCCCCGTCTTACAATTCCACACCTTAATGGTGCTGTCACCGCTCCCACTGACAAGCAGAATATCGTTGTCTGCATCCATGCCAATTGCGCGCAGACCCCGTTTTGGCACAAAAGAGAGTCCCCACACCCGATCGCGGTGTCCATGCAGGATTTTGACCACTTGCCCAGTTGCCCTGTCCCAAAGTTTAACGGTTTCATCCTCGTGACCCGTTGCCATCAAAGAATGCTCAGGGTCGATCGCCAAACGCAGAATTTCATTGGTGTGGCCCTTCCAGGTTTTGATGCACTGCCCCGTGTTGACATTCCATAATTTTGTAGCGTGATCATCGCCACCACTGGCAAGCTGCTGTCCGTTTGGGTTGAACGCCACCGACCAAATACGGTTTGTGTGCCCCTGGAAGGTTTTCAAACAGTGCCCCGCTTCACTGGGTTCGTTGGAAGATACTGTCCAAAGTTTAATGGTTTGGTCATGGCTGCATGTGGCCAAATGATTGCCCGTTGGACTAAACGCCAAAGCAGTGACTTCTTGCGTATGTCCTTGCAATGTCCGATAACACTGGTCGCTTCCCACTTCCCACAGCTTCACGGTGCCATCGGTGCTGCTGCTGGCTAAAAATTGTCCATCGGGGCTAAAGGCAACACAGCGAATCCAGTCGGAATGCCCCTGGAGCGTTTGGAGACAGCGTCCGGTTTCAATATTCCACAGATAAACATTGTGATCTTCTGAACCACTCACTAGAGTTTTGCTATCTGGGCTAAAGGCAATCGACCAAACTCGCTGCGTCAAGCTAGGCAAGGTTTTCCAATGTTGCGCGATCGGTTGAGCGGGGTTAGGGACAGCAGATTGAGCCTGAATCCGCCAGATTTGAATCGTCGCGTCCTGGCTGCTGCTGGCCAGTAATGTGCCATCTGAACTGAAGGCAACTGTGTTAGCGGCGGCAGTGTGATTGTCCAGAATTTGTAAACATTTTCCAGTTCTAACCTCCCAAAGTTTGACAAAGCCATCATCACTGGCCGTTGCCAAGCACCGTCCATCCGGACTGAATCTTACCGCCCACACCCAACTCGTATGCCCCCGACAAACCAGTTGCTTTTTACCACTTACCGCATCCCAAAGATGAATTTCCCCATTTGTATCTCCCGTAGCAATGTATGTTCCGTCTGGGCTAAACGTCACAGACAAAACACCGCCAAACGTTTGGGTGAAAACAGATTTAGCAAATTGAGTATGGGCAAAATTGATGCCTTGTAAGTTGGCTCCCTGTAAATAGGCTTGCAGGATGGTCAGGTGGGAGAAGTCGTAGCCCGTTACGTGGGGCTGAAATTGGCACAGGAGGTTCAGTAAATTGCCGGCTGCATAGCTCGATCGCAACCCTCGATCGCCCCGCAGGAGATTTAGTAAATCTTTGATCCGGGCTTCCAGGTTTTCTGGCTCACCCAGCAGAATTATGGCCTGTTCTAAAACAGGTTTCAGAATCAGCCGATATTGATGATCGCGAACATACTCTTTTGCAGTTGCCTTCAGCAAGGAGTGGCGGCCCAGCAAGGTAATATTTCCAGTTTTAATCTCTTCACAGATCCGATCGATTAAACGTTCTGTTACATATTCCGTTAATACAGGCTGTAAAGTAAATCCGTTGTTGCTCCGTTCTAGCGGCAACCGTCTTTGCAGCAGTTGTAAAGTCGCTGCAACTTGCTCATGGGCAACGGGTGAAAGAATATCTTCCTTGAGTTCGGTTAATGTGATGGGTTCACGGTTAATGGCAAACCAATAGACGATTTCTTGCTCTGGTTCTGATAATCGATCGAAGTGCCAATCCAAGAGTTCTCGTAAGTCTTGAAAAATGGGTTTATCATTCCGCAAAAAATCCGTAACGCTGCCAAAAAATACTTCATCAATGTGTTTTGCGGCCAACTCCAACGCCAAAGGATTGCCATCATAAAGCTCAACCAGGGTTTGCCATTCCGCATCTGATCCAGAAAAAGTACCCAGTTCAGCAAAAATCCGCTTGCCATTCATCGCATCTAACCCTGTGAGTTGAAACGATCGCACAGGACGCGCTTTGCCTTCCATCCGAGCAATTTCCCTGGGCTTTTCGCGGCTAGTTAACAGCAAGCAGCTTTGATGCCCCACCTCACCGATCGCCTGAAAAAGCTGACCATAGCCTTCATAGCCCTCCTGGTAGTTTCCAGCCAAACCTTTGCCCAGGAAAATCGTTTCAACATTGTCCAGAATCAACAAACAGCGATGCGATCGCAGGTAATGCATTAACCGAGCCAGCCGACTGTCCAAATCATCCGGTATCTGAGTTTCTTGCTGACGAGAGAGAATTTTGATCCAGTCTGCCAGGAGCACGTCGAGCATGGGGGCATTGAGCAACGATCGCCATATTACATAGTCAAACTGGTCTTGAATGCCTTGCACCAGCCTCACCGATAAATCTGTCTTGCCAATGCCCCCTGCTCCTAACCGCACCGACAGGCGAGTTTTGCCCATTCCGCCCATCCCCAAAATGGCAACCAGACGGCAGCGATCGGCTAAAATCCATTCGGTTAGGGTGTCCAGTTCTTGAGTCCGTCCAAAAAAAACAGACACCTCAGGAGCTTCTCCCCAGTCGTGAGATGAACGAGGGAAGCTTTTAGGAACAGGAGGCACAGGAGGTTCCGAACCAGGAACAACTCGCCGATAGCCCGCTCGGTCTAACAACGTTGCGACGGTTGCCCAATGCTTCACTGGCTCATGGGTAATCTGCTCAATATAGCGATACAGCCCTCGTGACAGTTCGACTCGTAGCCCCCTTAAGCTGCACGGAATCACTTCAGCAATGGTCGTTGTGCTGGCTCCGCAGAGCAACCCCTTTAAACAGGTTTTTTCGGTATCTGATAAATCTTTCTGTTTAACAGTTTCAAGGTCTTGATATAAACGTTCTAAGTCCCACTGCTGATCGGCATCAGCAAACATAGGCTCGGAAAAAGGTGACGAGGACGACATGGTGACAGGGAAACGACACAAAAAAGAAGGTACAGGTAAGGAATGAAGAACGTACAGGTAAGCCAGAGGAAGATGCAGGTAAGTATAGTAATAACACAGGGATGGTCAATTCCTGAGGGCTTTATGTAGTCTTCAATCGTTTTGTGTTTATTTACTTACAATTGTGCAGAAAACGGGCTTTATCAAAGCAGGCGATCGGCCCACTTTTCGTCCCGGATTGCTTCCCATTGCGGTCTAGCCGTGCCCCCTGGGGTGAGCAAAACGGTGAGCAAAACTTGTACGCTTTTGACGTTTCACTTCTTTCTTGTAATGGGGGGATGACATGGCAGCGTATTAGCGTTCAGATTCAGGATTGTTTGGCTTTGTTTCTGTGGTTTTGCAGCAGGAATTCCATAAAGATTTCGATCGCCTACCTGAGTTGAATGAAAGACAGAAAATCAGAACTTACGCAGGCTCTGTTTCATACCTCTGGATTTAGCGTAAGGTGGGCACTGCCAACCCTACAAATGAAGGTTTTGCGTAAGTCCTAAAAAAGAAAGACAGAAAAAGTTAGGGAAATGGAGGGAGAAAAAGCCCACAGACAGATCAGCCTAGGCACATGCTCTTTGAAAGATGTTAAGGCGATCGAGTGTCCTGAACTAAAGTCTTGAACTAAACCCCTGAACTGAAGTTTCATGAAGGGGGTGCATCCCACTTTTGCATTTCCATAACAAATCTCTCACTGGCAGGCAAGATGCCTGCGCTACGGAAATCGATCCATTTGCATCAATGGGATGCTCCCCATGAAGGAAGCTGGTTTGCGAACAGGCTACAAACTCAAGGTATGGCAACGGATGGAAAGGTTAGGTCAATTTCAGGTGACTGAAACCCAAAACGGATAGGTTTAGCATTACGGAACTGTCTTAACGTGCTTGCGTAGGGCCGTAGCCATGTTTCCAGGGTGATGGTGAAGCTTGCTAGGATTTTTGTATCACTCCAAGGGTGACTTCGGCTTCCCGATCGCCCGCAGATCAATCATGCGCTATCTGACATGGGCTGCCTGAAGAAATCTAACCTTACACCCCATGGGGATCATTCGGCACGGAAACCACAAAAATTATCCAGATCTGCAAAAATTTACAATTATTTACAACAAACCCGGTTTTCCCCAAGGTTTCCACACCTTTTCCACAACCCTTCCACAGTTTTCCACAGACTTACTGCTAGTTTTCCACAGGACTCAACGAAAGCACAGGACTTTATTCTATTTCTGGGGAATACTGCCTTTCCCTGGAAACGCTGAGTTTGTGTAAAGGAATGTAACGAAAATGAACCTCAAATATTGATTTTTTCGTTGAGCGGTTCAAAATCCCAAAGACGTGCCATAATTTCTCGGCATTGACAACCCCGCCTACCTATAGCCAAAATGATGCGACCACCTATGAAGCACGCCTTCATCTGAGCGATAAGAACCCGTTTTAACCTATTTTCTAGGCGATCGGGGAATGACGTATCAGGTTGGCGTTACTTTTGGCTGCAATCGCAATCTTGCGTCCTCATACTGCCGTTTTTGGCTTTTATTGAGAGCAAGGTTGTGCCACAGTCGCTCTGTAGGGGGGATTCCAACAATCACCTGTGAAACACCGCTTAGAGTCGAGGATTCCTATGCACGCAACGGTCAGCATATTGGCAGAGATTCCAGAAGAGCTTCATGAGTCCTTGGTGGGCTTCCTAGAAACCCATCCCGATTGGGATCACGATCGCCTGTTCTGTGCTGCTCTGTCTCTCTTCTTGTTACAAAACGGCAGCAGCAACACCCCAGATGCCTCTCGCAGCTACCGTCGGGCAGCCCGCGTTTATCTGGATACCCTGTTCAAACATGCCGTTTAGCCGATCGACATTGATTGAATATTGATTGAATTCGGTTTCGCATTTCCCAAAATTCCCCACCTTTTTTGCCAGCCTGCCTTGACAAGTAGCAATTCAGCGTTTTAGGGTCTTACCCCACGCCCTGGAGAAAATTTGAACGTTTGTTTACTCTTGACGGCAAACGGTCTGATAGCGAATGGTGATTCGGTAGAATGAGGGCTGGACTGTAGAGGATGCAACCCATGACTTATCTCTGGTTCAAAGCTTTTCATATTGTGGGTGTCGTTGTTTGGTTTGCTGGCTTGTTCTATTTAGTGCGTCTGTACGTGTATCACGTTGAGGCAAACGAACAGCCCGAACCTGCCCGCACAATTCTTCAGCAGCAGTATCAAATCATGGAGATGCGGCTCTACAAACTCATTACAACGCCCGGAATGATCCTGACGGTGGCAATGGCGATCGCCATGCTGGTGGTGGCTCCTGACTACTTAAAAGACCTGTGGCTGCACGTTAAACTCGGTTTTGTCGTGTTGCTGATCGGCTACCACCATTATTGTGGTCGGCTGATGAAGCAAATGGCAAACGGACAGTTTAAGTGGACGAGCCAACAACTGCGCGGCTTAAATGAAGTGCCAACCGTCTTTTTGGTGCTAATTGTTTTGTTGGCTGTTTTCAAAAACAACTTTCCAACGGCTCCGGCCGCTTGGGGAATTCTTGCCATGATTGTGGCAATGGCAGCCATTATTCAGTTTTATGCTCGCAAACGCAGACTCGACAAAGAAAAACAAGCCGCTCTGACAACCGAAGGCGGCGAGATCAAGGCAGGCTCAGCTTAACGGCATAAAAATGGGGCTAAATAAAAAATGGGGCGGATAGTGTCCGCCCTACTTTTTTGATTTGTGATTGCCAAATGTGATTGCCAAAACTAACGCACCTCGCACCAAGAAATCGATTCCCTGTTGAAAGGTTGCAGGGTGGGCACTGCCCACCTTACGCTAAATCTGGAAGTATAAAACAGAGCTTGCGTAAGGACTGCTAGACTCAAATCGCTAGCTTTCCAAGGTTTCTCCTTCTTCTGCCAACCGCTTTAGCGAGATGGTGGCCGCAGCAGATACATGGGGATGGCTGTCTTTTTCCATATATTTCAATGCCGACAAACTTTTGGCCGTGGGCAAATGACCCAACGCTTCAGCTAACCGTTGCCGTACCAGCCAATCTTCAGACTGGGCAAATCGTAAAATATGATCCACCGCAGTTACATCGCGGATTTCGCCGATCGCCGCAATGGCCGCCTGGTGCAACACCACTTCATCACCCTCTAACGCCTGGATCAAAACATCATGGGCCCGCTGGTCTTTCAAATTTCCTAAGGCAACGGCCGCACTAAAGCGCACCAGCCAGTCTGTATCTTCATAAAAAGCACGAACCAACGGCTCGAAGGCTCTTAAATCTTCCAAGTAGCCCAAGGCCCCAGCCGCATCTGCCCGAATGCCATAGTCTGGGTCAGTTTCCAGCAATTTCACAAGAATGGGGTAGCAATCCTCAGTGGGCTTCAGACCCAGAGCAAATACCGCCATCGATCGAATTTGCAGGCTTTCATCATCAAGGACTTTTTTAATGAGGGGAACGGCATCCTCAGCAGGGACATTTCGCAACGATGCCAGGGCCAGCATCCGGTCTTTTGTATCTGCGCTTTCCAATTGAGATGAAATCTGCTCTAGGCTAAGCTGTGTCATAACTACCCTTTTACATATCTTTACATCTTCTAATTTTTATTATATTGGAAGCGGGTCAGCCAGCGTGGGAAGCAAAGTGGGCGGATATCCGTCTATTACAATATCCGTCTATTACAGCAGCGTTGATTGTGACAAAGGTTTAGCACGACTGAGCGGATCGCAAGGATAATCAAGATAATGGATAAGTTTGGGAAAATAGAACTTGTCTTAAATGTTTCTACTACGATGGCAACGGGTGTTGTTTACGTTGGTAGAAGCCAACGAGGTGAAAACCAATGGGCTGGATGAGGTCGATCGCACTGCCGGTGATGGTGGTGAGTCTTTTAATTGCAGGAGTGGGCTGTCGGACGGGAAGCCAAGGGGCCGATCGGCTGGCGGAAGATAGCTCTGCTGCTGCTGAAATTGATTCTAATTTGGTGTTTGAAAACATTACGCTGGAGCAGGTAGACGAAGCGGGACAACTGCTCTGGAAGGTGGATGCGGAACGAGCAACCTACAGCCCTGATCAGCGCAATGCAGACATTATTAACCCAGAGGGTGAACTGTACCAGGACGGTAAAGCCGTTTACCAGATTCAGGCGCAAAAAGGAGAAATTCGGCGAGATGGCAACCGGATCTTTATGCGGGGCAATGTCATCGCAACGGACATTGAAAGTGGGGCCGTCCTGCGGGGCGACGAAATGGAATGGCAGCCCTACGAAGATTTGCTCATTGTCAAAGGCAATCTGACGGGGACTCATCCCCAGCTTCGGTTTACCGCCAGAGAAGCTAGAGCTTCTAATCAAGAGCGGCAAATTGAACTGTTGGGTGCACCGATCGAAGCGATTACCGAAGATGAACCAATCCTCCGCCTGCAAGGAGAAAGGTTGGTTTGGAAGCTGGATGAAGAAATGGTGCTGAGCGATCGTCCGGTGCAGGTGCAAGAGCTAGAAGGGGAACAGGTTACAAACCAGGCCAATGGCAACGCGGCTGAGGTCAATCTGCAAGCTAAAACGATCCGGCTGATGCAAACGGCAATTTTGACTTTGGCTGACCCGCCTTTGCAACTGTCGGGTGAATCTTTCCTGTGGAATGTGGATCAGCAAACCCTAATTTCTGAGCAGCCCATCACGGTCTTTCAGCGAGAAGAAAATATCATCATGACTGCCAACCAGGGCAGAATTGAATATCAACCTCAAATTGCCTATTTCACTGGAAATGTTCGTGCGAGTGGGCTAGACGACCAATCCTTGCTCACGTCCGATCGCCTCACCTGGAACATTGCGTCTCAACAGGTGGATGCAGAGGGAAATGTCGTTTACACCCAACCTGACCCGCCTTCCACCCTGCGGGGCCCCAGGGCCGTTGGTAGATTGCAAGACAAGACGATCGTGGTGAGCGGTGGACGAGTAGAAACGCAGATTGTGCCAGATTTGTAAGGCATGAAGGAAGCGTTTGAAGTCGTCGTTATCGTTTATGTCGTGTAGACGGTGCATCTTTGCTGAAATTCTCTGGGTATGCTGATCGGGAAAGAAATTCATAGTTCAGCAAACCTAGCAGAATCAGGAGACACAATGAGCGATGCATCCTTTATTGGACTGGGATCAATGGGCTTGGCCCTAGCTAGCGCAGTTCTTCAACGCGGGCACTCCATTACGGTTTGGAACCGCACAAGTCAAAAGGCTGAATCCCTGGTTCAAGCTGGTGCATTGCTTGCTCAAAATGTGAAGAGTGCTGTTTGTGCAAGCCCTGTCGTCTTTATTTGTGTTGATAATTACGAAACTGCCAGGTCTATCCTCGGTTCGCAAGCTGCTAGGGAACTCTCCGGACGGGTGTTGGTGCAACTTAGTACAGGTAGCCCCCAGGATGCCCGCGAAATGGAAGTTTGGGCACACGATCGAGGAGCTAATTACCTAGATGGTGCCATTCTTGCGTATCCTGAGCAAATTGCAACACCCCAAAGCACAATCCTGGTATCTGGCTCGGAATCTGCGTTTCATCAGGCTGAGCGTTATCTCAAAGTTTTGGCTCCGAAGCTGATTTACCTTGGAGATCAGGTTGGTGCTGCTTCCGCATTGGATTGTGCAACCCTGTCATATCTCTACGGTGCTCTGCTCGGCACGGTTCACGGTTCATTGATTTGTGAATCTGAAGGGATTTCGGTAAACGACTATAGGTTTCTGCTCCCGGAATACAGTTCGATCGTATCGGGAGAAGTGGCGAAGCTGAGTCAATGCATTTACGAGAATCGATTTGAGAATCCGACGGCTTCTCTTAAAACCTATTTTGTTGCCTGGGAGCGTATTGTCCAGCAGGCTCAGGCAGCCCAAATCAGTCAAGCATTTCCGGCTTTTATATCGAGTCTTCTCGACCAAGCAGTATCTGATGGATACGGTTCTGAGGAGTTTGCTGCATTAATCAAAACCCTGTGAATTGAGAGGACAGTAACGCGATCGATCGCATTCTCCGCAACAATTCAGCAAATTACGCATTAATCTAAGGCAAGAGACTCTTTGTTCACTGCCCCCTTAGCAAAGGATCAGTTGCCTTGGTTCAATCACCTGCCCCTCAAGACCCCTCCTCCTTACGCTCGCTACAACGAGTCCTTAAAAGCCTGTCTGCCTATCGCTGGCTTGCCATTGGAGCTTTAGCCAGTTCCTTACTTTTAACCGCCGCCTATGCCCTGACTCCCCAACTGTTTCGCTGGGGCATTGACCAGGGAATTGCCCAACAAAACCTGCAAGTTGTGCTGCTGAGTGCAGGATGGATGGTCGTCGCGGCGATCGCACGGGGTTTATTTAACTTTGGGCAAAGCTTTTGGGCGGAAGCAGCCTCCCAGGGAGTTGCCTACGATTTGCGAAACAAGATTTTTAGCAAAATTCAAAACCTCAGCTTTAGCTACCACGATCAATCCCAAACCTCCCAACTGCTAACCCGCGTCACCAGCGACATTGAGCAGATCCGCACTTTCCTCAGCACCAGCCTGATGCAGGTGATTAGTGCTGTAGTCACCCTTGTCAGCATTGCTGTAATTTTGCTGATTATGAACTGGGAATTGGCATTAATTACGCTAACCGTGATTCCGATGTCTGCCTGGTTAATGGTGCGGTTTCTGCGAAAAACGGGGCATCTGTTTCGGTTGGTGCAGGAGCAACTTGGCGATCTTAATGCCGTGCTTCAGGAAAATTTATTTGGGGTACGGGTGGTGAAGGCCTTTGTGCGGGAATCGGCTGAAACAGAGCGGTATACGCGGCTGAATCATGTGCTGGTCGACACGAATATGGCAACGATTCGATCGATTCGCAACACTTTTCCGTTTATGTTTTTGCTAAGTAACTTAGTCACGGTGGTAGTGGTGGGCTATGGCGGTGCAGCCGTGATTGCCGATCGGTTTTCCATTGGTCAACTTGTGGCGTTTAACTCCTACCTGTTGCTGATTTTGCAGCCGATTTTGCTGATTGGGTTTGCGGCTCCGGCCATTGCCCAGGCTGCGGCTTCTGCCGATCGAGTTTATGAAGTGGTGGATGCGGAAATTGAAATTCGCGATCGTCCGAATGCAGTCCCCTTCCTAACCTGTGGAGGACGAATCACCTTTGAAAATGTCTGTTTTCGCTATCCGGGAGCCGCCACACAAGCCCTAAAAAACATTTCCTTTGAGACAAAACCCAAGGAACTAATTGCCATTCTGGGCATGACTGGCTCAGGCAAAAGTACGATTATGAACCTGATTCCCCGCTTTTATGATGTCACCTCAGGAGCCGTGCGAATTGATGGGCGGGATGTGCGAGATTTTACCCTGCATAGCTTGCGATCGCACATTGGCATCGTATTTCAGGAAACAACCCTATTCTCCGGGTCACTGCGGGAAAACATTGCCTATGCCAAACCCGATGCCCCCTTGGAAGACGTGATCGAAGTGGCAAAAATGGCGCAAATCCACGACTTTATTGCCAGCCTGCCGGAGGGTTACGAAACCCATGTGGGAGAGCGCGGTGTAGGCTTGTCAGGAGGACAAAAACAGCGTGTAGCCATTGCCCGGACATTGCTCACCGACTACAGCATTTTGATTTTAGATGACAGTACCTCTGCCGTAGATGCCAAAACAGCTGCCCAAATTCATGCCGCATTGGATGATTTGATGCGACAAAAAACCTGCACCGCTTTTGTCATTGCCCAGCGCATCAGTACGGTGAAAAATGCCGATCGAATTTTACTCGTCGATAAAGGGCGGCTGGTGGCCCAGGGAACCCATGAGCAACTCATGGAAACCAGCCCTCTGTATGGCGTGATTTTGGAATCTCAGGTGAAAGCACAAGACAAGCCACCCATTGCGGCACAAGATGCGGCACAAAATATGACACTAGCGGCACAGCCAAAGGAGCAACGATGAGAGGAGCGAGTCCCGTTGTGGCATCAGACCAAAAAGCCGGACAACAGCTTTCCACGCTGCAACGATTTTTTCAGTATTTCCGTCCCTACCGCAAAGAAATTCCGATCGCCCTTTTACTCGTTGCTACAGGAGCCGCTACCCAGTCGATCGGGCCGTTCCTGATTGGGTGGGCAATCGACAATTTAATTGTGCCAGGAAATTTACCAGGGCTGATGCTAATGCTGGTGGGATTAGTCCTGATTTATCTGCTCGGTGTCTGGGCAATTCGGGGACAGATTTTGCGCGTCGGCGGAATCGTACAGCGAACTCTGGCCCAACTGCGGCAGGATATTTTTACGAAAATTCAGAGTCTGCCAGTTAGCTTTTTCGATCGCAGTGAAGCAGGAGATTTAATGAGCCGCCTGCTGAATGATGTGAATACCGTAAATCAGGCGTTTGGGCTGACGATCGCGCAAATGTTGGGCAACCTGTTCAGTTTAGTTGGTATTATCATTGCCATGTTTTCCATCAACCTGCAATTAGGATTGCTCAGTAACCTGGCTGTGCCATTAATGATCTTCACAACCGGACTATTTTCTCGCTGGGCCAGGGCCAGATTTCGGGTGACAAGAGAAACGATCGGCGAACTCTCAACCAAACTGGAAGAAGGTATTACCAGCGTCCGAGAAGCGCAGGCTTTTAACCGGGTGCAGATGAATATTGAAGAATTCGATCTGGTCAATGCTGCGAATCGAGATGCGAATGTGCAGGCGGTCGCAATTACGGCAGCATTCTTACCGTCGATCGACTTTCTCAATACATTGGCAACAGCAGCCGTTCTGGCCTACGGTGGTTATCTTGCAATTACCGGAGCCGCCACGATTGGAGTTGTCACGTCTTTCTTAATCTACGTGCAGCTCTTCTTTCGTCCGATTCAAATCCTCAGTCAGTTTTACACTCAAGCTCAGTCTGCCTTAGCCGGATTAGAACGTATTTTCTTTTTGTTAGATGAACCCTCGCAGCTAAATGATGCGCCGAATGCCTTTGAAATGCCACCCATGCAGGGAGAGGTGAAATTTGAACAGGTTTCCTTTGGCTATACACCCAATCAACTGGTGCTGCGAAATGTCAATCTAGCGGCCAAACCAGGACAAATGATTGCCTTAGTGGGGCCAACCGGAGCCGGAAAAAGCACCATTATTAACTTGATTTTGCGGTTCTATGATGCGACGAGTGGAGCCGTAAAAATTGACGGAATTGATGTTCGGGATGTAACGCAGGCGAGTTTGCGACGGCAGATGGGAATTGTTCTCCAGGACAATATTTTGTTTGGTGGAACGGTAGCGGAAAACATCGCTTTTGGTGTGCCGAATGCCAGCCAAGCCGACATTGAAGCGGCCGCCCAACTCGCCAATGTCCATGAATTCATCCGATCGCTCCCCCAAGGCTATGCCACCCAACTCGGAGAAAGAGGTGCCCCCCTCAGCCAAGGACAACGGCAACTCGTCAGCATTGCCCGCGCAGTGTTGATTAATCCTCGCATTTTGATCCTGGATGAAGCGACGAGCAGTATTGACACCCGTACAGAAACCCTGGTACAAGAGGCGATCGGTCGTTTATTAAAGGGGCGAACCAGTTTTGTGATTGCCCACCGTCTCAGTACCGTAACACAGGCGGATCAGGTGTTAGTCATTCAGCAAGGACAGATTGTGGAACGAGGTAAACACGACGAATTGATTGCAGAAGGAGGCGTTTATGCTAATCTTTATGCATTGCAATTGGGTGATCCGGCCCCTTCAGCGGTTTAAGGGCTGCGGGTAAAGGGCTGGAATATAACTCTTGGGGGTCGGCATCTTGCCTGCTGAACTAACCCAGAATTGAGTGAAAACCTGGCAATAGAGGCAAGGTATGCTAATTTAATAAAAATTGTTGCGAAATATTAAGTTCCTCCCTTTGGAGGAAGACAGATAGGAGCCAGTAGTGGACTCTTAATAGGTATGTGTCCTAATCTATCCGTCCTAGTAAACTGAAGCTGTGAATCGTCATCTTTTGCGCCTTGCGCGTTTCGCGTTCTTGTTTGCGGTCGCATTGATGCTTGCAGTTGGCTGGGACTTTTGGATGAACCAGCCCCATCGTCAGCTTGATGCAACCGAGCAAAATCGGGCAATCTCCCTGCCCAACGCTTTCGCTGCCGATCGCCTGCTGATATTTGGAGATACGAACCGGGATGGTGTCACCTCCATTGCCGATCGCCTAGATCATCAAGATTGGTCTTGGGCAAAGGGGGGATTGCTCCTGGCAAATGTGGATGATGATGATCAAGATGGCCATCCCGATTGGCAAGATCAGGTGATCAACGGTTCCCAGGATGCCGAGGATCTGGCCACGGTCAGAGTTTATTTGCCTAGCGGTCTGCGCCAGGATCAGGTACAGGTTTACATTGAAGTAGACGGAGCAGCCCAGAGTTTTATTCATATCTTCCAGCTTTTACCCGACGATGCGATCGCCTTTATTGATGTGGCAAACCCGTCGCCAATAGAACATTTGACAGATCAGCTTGACTTGGGAATTGAAGCTAAGAATTTTGCCCATCAGAACTGGGATGGCTTTGCCAATATTCGCGTTGTGGTGCGAGATGCTACCGGCCAAGACATTGCCTCTGACCAAACTCGGCTTCGGGTTGCCCCTTGGGTGATGCTGCCCAACTCTGCCCGTACAACCGATGTCTATGTCAGTGCGGGGGCCTACGAAAACGAAACGATGCGATCGCAGTTGCAACAGCACCTCCAGACCCTAAGAGCCAACCTGCACGAGTATACAACCGACTGGTGGGAAGAGATGTGGATGCAGGACACGATGGAGATTGGTTATCAAGAAATTCCAGGACACCCCAGAATGCATGTGGTACTGCGGGCCAACCGAGATGCCGATCGCTATCCGCCAACTTTGCTGGCTCCTGGAATGGGCTACATCACCATTGGAGAACCCCGCTACCTGGAAGAAGGCGATCACTTAGCAGACTGGCTTGGCAATTTGGAAGTTTCTCATCCGGTGCCTGGGTTTCCGTTGGGGCGAATTTATTATGGCAGGAATGCGGAAACTGGCGTTGAGTTGCAGTCTGAAATGGTGAGATTTTTGGAAATGCAGCAGGTGCAGTCTCCGGTTTGGGTGGATACTTCGTGGTTATCCATTAAACATGTGGATGAAGTTTTTAATTTTGTGCCAGGGCCAGAAGGGGAAGCCTATTTAATCATTAACAGTGCGGCTCTAGGAGTTGAACAAGTCCAAAATCTGGAAGCTTTGGGAGCAGGGGATTTGGAGATTGGTTATCCACCGTTCCCAGTTTATGAAGCTCTAAATTATGTTGAGGTGAATCAGCAACTTCAGCAGCAGCGGCTCAATCCGATTCTGGAAAAAGCCAAGCAGGACTTTCATTTGACAGACGATCGCATTATCCAATTACCAATTTTGTATAGTGATACGCAGGAAGCCTATGGGCTGTGGTCAAATCCAGTCAATTCGATTTATATTAACGGCACCGTAATTGCAGGTGATCCGCTCTCTCCTCCGATCGAAGGTCAGGATTACGTTCAGCAAACTATCCAGCAGCAGTTTAATTCAATTCACATTCCCGTTCAGTTTATTGATGATTGGTCGTACCAGGAAAATAAGGGAAATGTTCATTGTGCTACCAATGCGAGAAAGCAGCCTGTTGTTTCTAACCTGTGGCGAAACATTCCCAAAGCGTTGACCGCCTCGTAGGGTGAAACATTTGCGGCAAGATGCATAGACAAGATGCATAGACAAGTCCCAAGGTTTTTTACGTAAACGCTTCGCCCCGAAGCAACCAAATTCCGGTGTAGGTCATGCCTGAATTATCCGGCTGAATCAAAATAAAGTGCAGTCCTTTTGCAGCCTGCTGCCGTTCCCGAAACGTTTGAGCCGCTCCAATCACATCCGGATCTGTAAACGTTGTCAGCACCCAGCGTTCCACTAATCCAGCTTCTAGAATTAAGCCGTCTGGCTCTCCAGGAATATAGTTCAACGAAACCGGATTCGATCGCTGCATCCAACGGGCAAGCTGCATAGACGATCGCCCTCCATCAATTACAATTCCTGGAATCGGCAGCGTGGAAGAAAGCTGAAGGTTGACCGGAAACAGAGATTCAGGTAGATCAGCGATGGGAATTGGGCGGTTTTGAAACGCGGGTAATAAATCTTGGGCAGTGATGGCAGCAAATCGCCACTGATCGCCCCATAGGTTCTCTGGAAGCGGCACGGGAGGCGGACGATCGAGGGCAAGGGGATCGTAGGGCTGTTCAGTGTAATTTGGCATGGTGCGATAGTCATTTACCCTGTCCTGCAAAAGCTGCTTTAGGGCTGGTGTCTGGCGCGTGGGTTGCACCGTCATACCTAGGGGTTGGCTCGCGGCTTGGAGCAAACTGACTGCCTGAGGACGAAACACCTGGATGACTTTGGGGCGATCGGCTGGATTAGGAGCAAACTTTTCAATTTGTTGAGTCAGCCAAGCAGAATTGGCCTCCCGTTGTGGACAGAACGCACTCGCTGAAAAGGTGCGATCGGCACTGCATACAACTAATTCCCACAGGGGCTTACCTGCCTCATCCTGAAGGGGACGACGATAAAAGTCTGCTTGCCAAATGGTCATCATGAATCAACCTGAACTCGCTCCAAAGCATCATTATAAGTATGTCCGAAAATGGCGAGACAGTTTGCCAAACACCCGCTACAGTCAAAGCATCGTGATAGTGAACGATTAAACGAAATGACGATTTTAGATGCGGATAGCTGTTATCAAGCGGTATTAACCCATGATCCTCGTTTTGATGGAGTCTTCTTTGTGGGCGTTTCCACCACTCGCATTTACTGTCGCACCGTTTGTCGAGCAAAAACACCGCAGCGAAAAAACTGCACTTTTTACCCCAGTGCTGCCGCAGCCGAACAAGCTGGCTTTCGTCCTTGTTTACTTTGCCGTCCAGAGTTGGCCCCTGGAAATGCCCGCATTGATGCTACCGGACGGTTAGCCGCAGCCGTTGCCAGACGCATTGAAGATGGCACCTTCATTGAGCAGCACTTTGAAGCTCTTGCCCAGGAATTGGGAGTCAGCGATCGTCATCTGCGCCGAGTCATTCACCAAGAATTTGGCGTTTCGCCGATCGAGCTAGTCCAAACCCAGCGTTTATTACTTGCCAAACGGCTGTTAACCGATACAACATTGCCAATCGCCGACATTGCCTATGCCAGCGGTTTCAACAGTTTGCGTCGCTTTAACGCCCTGTTCCAAGAGCGATATCGCTTGAATCCGTCCCAGTTACGGAAGACGAAAACCGCAATTGCTCAAACGCCCGTCCTTCAAGACTGCATAACCTGTGAAGTGGCTTACCGTCCGCCGCTCGATTGGCAAGCATTGCTAAAATACCTGGCAGGACGCACGATCGCAGGGGTAGAAACTGTGGAGGGCGATCGTTACTTTCGCACCGTCCGTATGGGTCAACAACAGGGCTGGCTGATGGTTGAACCTACCAAAGGCAAGAATGCCCTGCGGGTAAACCTCTCACTCTCGCTGGTTCCCGTCCTACTACCGGTGTTAGCACGGGTTAAAAAACTCTTTGATCTAACAGCAGAACCTCAGCAGATTGCGGCCCATTTAGGTTCACTAGCCCATCATCACCCTGGGTTACGGGTTCCAGGTGCATTTGATGGCTTTGAAATCGCCGTTCGTACTATCCTTGGTCAACAGGTTAGCGTCAAGGCAGCAACTACACTCATGGGACGATTTGTGCAATGCTTTGGAGAACCCATTACAACGCCTTTCTCCACCCTCACGTACTTAACCCCCACCGCCGATCGCATTGCTCAATCTCATATAAACGAGATTGCCACATTAGGAATTTTTGGCACCAGAGCGCGATCGATTTTAGCTTTAGCTCAGGCACTAACGGCAGGCTTTCTTTCCTTCAATGGCGAATGCTCAACAGAACAGACGATCGCTCAATTACAAGAACTTCCAGGAATCGGCACCTGGACGGCTCATTACATTGCCATGCGAGTGTTAGCTGATCCAGATATTTTTCTATCCACTGACTTCGGAATTCGACAAGTGATGAATGAAATGAGTCCAAAACAAATGCTAGCAACGGCAACGCAGTGGCAACCCTGGCGATCGTATGCCACATTACATCTGTGGAAAGCTTTAGAACGGGGAGAAACATTCGTCGCAAAACCCGTTTATCCTCCAATCGGTTGCTCAAGGGTATGAGGGATTGCTAATGATTTACTTTACTTTTTACGATAGTCCAATTCAATCTTTGCGGCTCGTTTCTGATGGTCGATCGCTGATTGGGCTTTACATGATATCTGAAAAACATGATGCAATTCTTCAAAGCGATTGGCGAGAAGATGAGTCTGCTGCTCCTTTCCCAGCGGCCAAACAGCAACTAACGGCCTATTTTTCGGGCAGCCTCACCGAGTTTGATCTGCCGCTACAACTGCAAGGCACTCCCTTTCAGCAACGAGTTTGGGAAGCCCTCAAAACCATTCCCTACGGGCGCACGATGTCCTATGGTGAATTAGCTCAAACCATCGGGCAACCCAATGCTTCCCGCGCGGTCGGTCTGGCCAATGGACGAAACCCCGTGTCGATCGTAGTGCCCTGCCATCGAGTGATTGGAGCGAACGGCAAATTAACCGGATATGGCGGCGGGATCGAGCGTAAGCAGTGGTTGCTAAATCATGAGCGGACGATGCAGTTAAAGATAGATTTAGCAATATGAAACTGGCCGATCGCCAATGATATCTTCAGGCAGAAAAAATCAATTCACTGAAACTCTTGTAGGGTAGGCATCTTGCTCGCCCAGTCAGTCCCACATTAAAGCAAGGGAATAGAACTGATAACTGATGACTGATCACTGATCACTGATGACTGATAACTGTTTACAGTTCTACATTAAAGCACGGGGATAGGAGGAGGTTGGTTAATTACCGTCCAAAATAGCCCTAACTGCTGAACCACCTGCCGAAACTCCTGGAAGTTAATCGGCTTTACCACATAGGCATTCGTACTGAGTTCATAGCAGCGCAGCAGATCTGGCTCTTCGCAGGAAGAAGTGAGCACCACCACTGGAATTTGCCGGAGCATTGGATCTGATTTTAGGTGAGCTAAGACTTCTAAACCATCGATTTTGGGCAATTTCAGATCCAACAAAATCACAACTGGAGGCTCATCCTTCCCCAGTTCAAACACCCCTCGTTTGTATAGATAATCCAAAGCCTCCTCGCCATCCCGCACCACCACCACTTCATTTGTTAGCCCACCTTCCGAAAATGAAGTGAGGATCAACTCGACATCATTTGGACTGTCTTCCACAAGCAAAATGCGCTTCACTTGTGTTGTCATGCTTCGCCTCCTGATTGTTTAGGCAGTGAAATATAAAAGGTTGCCCCCTGATTGACTGCTCCTTCCGCCCAAACCTGCCCTCCATGCCGATGGATGATTCGCTGAACGTTGGCTAACCCGATGCCCGTCCCTTCAAACTGAGAGTCGCTATGTAAGCGTTGAAAAACCCCAAATAGTTTATGTGCGTACCGCATATCAAAACCAATGCCATTATCTCGGATGTAGATCACACTTGCGTACTCATTTTCAGTACTGCCAATTTCAATTTCTGCCTGAGAACATAATCGCGTATATTTCACCGCATTTTCCATCAAATTTCGCATCACGAGCCGCAGCATGGATGGATCACCGTAAACGATCGGCAGGGATGAAATTTGCCAGTGAATCGATCGCCCTTTGGTTTCGGGTTTCATTTCATGTTGCACTTCCTTCACCAGTTGGTTCATGTCGATCGGCATCAGGCGCATTTCTGCCCGACCCATGCGGGAAAAGGCGAGGAGATCGTCAATCAGAATGCCAGCCTGGTGAGTTGTGTCGGCAATGATAGTGAGGTAACGCTGGCTCAGAGTGTCTAAATGGGCTGCTTCCAGGCGGGATTGCAGAAGTTTGACAAAACCATCAATGTGGCGGAGGGGGGCCCGCAAATCGTGGGAAACGGAATAGGAAAACGATTCTAATTCTCGGTTGGCGGCTTCCAGTTGAGCGGTTCGCTCCTTGACTCGCTGCTCCAGGGTTTCGTTGAGCTTGCGAATTTCGGCTTCTGCCTGCTTGCGGGCGGTAATGTCTACAAAAGCTCCGACACTGCCGATCGTCTGTCCTTGGTCATCAAACAGGGGGGCCGCATATCCCAGCAGCTTCAAACGCTCCCCGTCGTTGCGGACAATATCAACCTCCATTTCCCGCACTTCTAACCCCTGGCTGGCAGCATACTGCATGGGTAGCTCATTGGTTTCCAGTTCTTTGCCCTCGTGGTAGATCTTGAAGGAGTGGGGCCGTTCATCAGATGGGGCCGACAGAGATGCATTCATGTGAGCAGGAATGCCCAAATAGCCTGCAAAGCTGGGGTTTACCCGAATCATTTGACAGATGGGATCGTCGGCAATGCCAATCCCGATCGGAATAACCTCCAGCAGGGTTTCCAGCTTTTTCACCTGCTGACGAAAGCGGGCTTCACTTTCGCGGAGGGCAGATTCAGCTTGCTTGCGCTCGGTCAGGTCAAGAATAAAGCAAATACAGCTATCCTGGCGATCGGGCAGTAAGGCAACACCTGCCAAATTGGAACCCGGCTGCCATCTTGCCGCAGGTATTCTTTTTCAAAGGGAGCGCAGGCCCCTGTACGTTGAATTTCAGCAATTTTTGCTTCATCTTGCTGCCGATACTCTGGCGGAGACATGGTTGCCCAGTTCACCCTGCCCTGGTTGAGATCTTCGCGGCTGTAGCCCACCATTTCCAGGAAGGCATCGTTCGCTTCCAAAATCGCACCATCAAAATTGGCAATGATTACCCCCACAATGTTGGACTCCACCAATCGTCGCAGTCGGGCTTCACTGCGCTGCAATTTAGCTTCGGCCCGATCGCGTTCAGCCGTTCGTCGGGCTAAGTAAGTCCGCATTTCGCCAAATACAGCCGACAGGTGGGCAACTTCGGTAATGTTGCTCTTGGGCAGTGGAGCAGTCAGGTTGCCAAGGGCCAACTGAGCCGAGGCATGAGTCAGTGTGGTGAGGGGAGTGGTTAACCGACGGGCCAGGATGGAGCCAATGATCAACGCTGCAACCGTGACCAGTAAAAGCGTACCCAGGTCTCGATCGCGGGCTGCATTCACTGTTCCCAAAACCCCCGCCACTGGACGTTCCACAACAACACCCCAATTCAACCCGGAAATTTTGGAATATCCCGCCAATTCCCAGGCAGAGCCATCCCAGTATCGTATTTCTCCGATTTTTCTAGGATTCTCTCCAGTTTCAGATCGATTCATGGTCAACAATGCCTGCACCGAAGGGCGATCGGCATAGCTGGTAAAAGCTTCCACCAGGGCTGCATCTGGATGGGCAATCACCCGACCTTCAGCGTCCACAAGATAGGCAATCACATCTGCATCTGCACTCGCTTGGCTAAGCTGTTCTGCAATTCGGCTAGATTCGATCGCCCCACTCACGACTCCCGCAAATTGAGCATTTTCCAGAATGGGGGCAGCAAAAGCAAATAGCGGTTTTTGGATGACACGGCCAACCAGTACCTCCAATGTTGGCTCACCTGTGCGGCGTATCGTATCGTATAAGGGTAATTCATCGATCGGCGGCCCCGGCGGATTCATGTCGCTGCGGGCAATGGCATTTCCATTAGCATCAAACGTGGAAAATACCACCATATCCGGGTAGGCTC
Organism: filamentous cyanobacterium CCP2; assembly: GCA_003003615.1. Taxonomy (GTDB): domain Bacteria; phylum Cyanobacteriota; class Cyanobacteriia; order Elainellales; family Elainellaceae; genus Egbenema. The sequence goes on from PVWD01000041.1 coordinate 29,287, forward strand.
GATTAACGGCCTGTAACAGTTCCCGTTGCTCCGAAGCGTTGAGGCGGGACAAGTTGGGTTGACCAGCCAGGGCATTGATTGCGGCCCGATGCAATTCCACGTAGTTTTCTGTGTCCTGCGCCAAGGCAACCGCCAGAGTTCGTTGCACGGTCAAGGCTCGGTTGATGACGGCTTGTTCCTGGGGCAGTGTCACCCAGGCAACAGCAAACAAAATTGGCAGCGTCACGATGCCCACCAAAGTCATGAGCAACTGGGTTCGCAGTGAAGCATGATCCAACTGGGGCAAGCGGGAACGAATCCAGGGAGAAAGGGCCAGCAAGGTTCCTAGCCCCCCAAAATAAAGCAGCGAGTTCCAGGTGGGAATGCCCAAACCCAACGACCAGGCCCACAAGACACCAGCCGCCACAAGATAAACGAATTGAACGAACCACCGCGATCGAACGGGAAACCAGCACACTGCCAAAAGCCCTACGCCAGAGGCAAGATGAGCCATACCGTAGATAGGCAGGTAAGGACGAATTGGATCATAGAGGGAAGCTGCAAACTGCTGGTTAAACGGACTTAGAATCAGTAGTCCATCCAGCGTGAGCCGGATGCCCGTGAGAAAAGCAAACCAGTCTAGATCAGTTTCCCTTGGCAGTTGCCAGCGCACACGAGGCAAAAATGGGGCCGCCATCGTTCCTAAGGCCAGCGTACCGAAGCCAGCCGCTCCCGTCCAAGTTCCTGCCAGAATGTGGCCGATCGCCGCCTGAAGCAGAGATGCACCGGCAATCAGGTGGGCCAAAAAGGTAAGCGATCGGCGGGGAGCCAGGGCCGCCGTTGCGATGAGGGCAGTTCCACCAATGACTTGCAGGGTTCCTAGCCAGGGTAGATAAGGCTGAATCGGAACGAACACATGGGTCGTCAATTTGTGAGGTGCAATCAGCATGAGCGCACCCCGGAGGAAAATATAGCTGCCAATAAACCATTGCAGCGTATCAATGCGGATCATTCGTTTCATGCATTTCGCATAAGCAGTTTGTGATATGGAAAGGTTAGAACGGTATTAGTTCGTGGAACCCAAAACGGATAAGCTTGGTGATACGGAATTGTCCTGGGCATTTTTTGCACTGCCATATCAATCAGGGGTCAAACATCCTCTTAGCGTCGTATTGATGAATCGGTTTCCCATTTGGGCTCACTCTGTTCCTAAGACATAAATGAGTTCACCCAATTGAGCAACCGTCTAAAGGTAGAAATTTAAGGATATTGAGTTTGTCGCAGTTCTTTTTAAACTGACGGTTTGAGGAAATTTTACTTGGGAATCCTAATTTGATCTGGATTTATTATTGATTCTTGAATTTGAACCATTCGGGTCAGAAAAGGGGAGGAGTAGAGGCATTTGCCCTATCCAAGGTTGCTGCTTCCACCAGATGGCAGGCCACATAATGCTGATTTTCTACCTCTCGAAATTCAGGTTCAGGGTCATGCTGACATTGCTCAACGGCGATCGGGCAGCGGGTATGAAAGCGGCAGCCCTTAGGCGGATTGGTCGGGCTGGGGACATCGCCTTGTAAAACAATTCGTTCCCGTTTTGCCTCTACTGTTGGATCGGGAATGGGCACCGCCGAAAGCAGGGCTTGGGTATAGGGATGCAGCGGATTTTCGTACAAGGAAACCCGATCGGCTAGCTCAACAATTTTGCCGAGATACATCACGGCAATGCGATCGGAAATATGCCGCACTACGCTGAGGTCATGGGCAATAAACAAATAGGTTAAGCCAAACTCTTGCTGAAGTGCCTGCATCAGGTTGACGACCTGCGCCTGAATGGAAACATCTAATGCAGCGATCGGTTCATCGCAGACCATGAAATCTGGATTGACGGCTAGTGCCCGCGCAATCACAATCCGCTGCCGTTGCCCTCCCGAAAATTCATGGGGATACCGATAGATAAATTCTGGATTTAACCCCACCACTTCTAAAAGATGCTGGACTCGATCGCGTTTGGCGTTCCCAGTGGCCAATTCAAAGACTTCGATCGGTTCTGCAATAATATTTCCGACCGTCATGCGCGGATTCAGCGAAGCATAGGGGTCTTGAAAGATCATCTGCATCCGTTGCCGCATTTGCCGCAGGGCTTCCCCCGTTAATGTGGTTAAATTAGTTTCTTCAAAGAATACTTGCCCGGCTGTCGGTCGCTCCATTTGCAGGATGGCCCGCCCCGTCGTACTTTTGCCACATCCCGATTCACCCACCAACCCCAGCGTTTCCCCGCGCCGAATCGTAAAGTTTAGCCCGTCCACTGCCT
>PVWD01000250.1 GCA_003003615.1 filamentous cyanobacterium CCP2
CTTCTAGTTCGGCCATGGCGTAACGGGGTTCTGCAAAAATCATTACGCCCATTGCATTCTGCAAAAAATAGCCGCAGGTTTTTGTCCCAATCACCAAAAAGAAACTGTCTTCAATTTTTTGATAAAGCCACGCGACACAGCTAATTGGGCAAAACGTATGGTAGTTCCCAGTTTCGCATTCAAACTCCAGGGACTGGGGCTGAGTATTTGCAAGGGTCATCGTATCGGTTCCTCTCAAATGTGCATATTAACGATCGGAATGGGGAGTCCGTTCATCCAGCGGCTTACCGTTTGGTTCTTCCACCTCTCGATTTGGTAATTCGCCCGCCGATAGCTCGGCTGAATCCATTGCCGGACGAACCACTGGAAAACGATCTTTGAAAACTGGAGATGAAGAAGTCACTGCTTGAACGGGACGATCGACAGGTTCTTGGGCGTTTGGAGTAAGGGGTTTCGCAGGGCGCGGGCGGATGGATTGGGCGGAAGCTGGCTGAATAGGAGCAGGGTTAGGAGGTTCAACGATCTGCTGAGGGGTTTGCGCTTGCGGGGGGTGTTTTGGTGCATCGGGTGGAGTGGGTTCTGCCAAAGGCTTTTCCTGCTGAGGTCGGGCTTCTGGTGGAACGGGTCGATCGATCGCTTCTTGGGAAACCTCCACTGGCTCCAGTTGCTTCTCTGGTTTTTGCTGCTCCGTGCGCTGCACTGCAACTTCAACGGTATGAGATCCTTCTGGCAGCATTTTTACCGCATTCATATACCCATTTGACACAGGCGGCTCTGGTTCCTTAAATGTTTTCAATTCTTCATCAGGATTGAAGTTCAAACCCAAAGCAATCACAATGCGATCGGGATTGCTGCTGAGATCAACAATCAACGGCAGCAGTTGAATCAGTTGGGGTTCCAGCGTGGATAAAGTTCCCAAAATGAAACTAGAAGAGGGACGACGTGCGCCTTCGCAAGTAACCCATACCCCTAAATGGGTTAGCCAGCTCCGATTGTCACGATAGTAAATTAGCCACTGCGCCTTTAGCGATTTGCGAAGATGCTCAATATTCACGGCACACCTGTGAAGAGTTGTGAGTTAAATGAAAAATAATTTGCGCGTTGCACAGATATAACTCATAACCCAAAACTCATCACTTATCACACTTGAATATCACATCTCAACAAATGGGTGATGATGGGTGATTGGTAATTGGTGATTGGTAATCAGTAATCGATGATGCACTGTTTACTAATGCTAAAGACCGTTTAGCCTATCAACCAATTAAATCATCGCCAAATTAGACCATTACCCAATTAGACCAACACTAAATTTAGACCATCATCAGATCTAGCTCTTCTTCTGCAGTGGGCTGAGGCTTCACCGGATTCAGATAGAAGTCAGACAGGAGGCTGAACAAATCGCGATCGGGTGAGTCTTGGGGCACCACGCCTTCCGGACGAGACAGGATTTGATCGGCAATGTTGAGGTAGTAATCGCAGACATAGTTAAGAGATGGGTCATGCTCTGCCATTTCAAACAGCGTCTTGCCCTTCACACGAGACACCCGAATGTCTTCGATCAGCGGCAACACTTCCAAAACGGGCATTGGCACCGATTCCACGTATTTGTCGATTAGATCGCGCTTTGAGGTGCGGTTGCCGATTAATCCAGCCAGACGGAGGGGATGTGTCCGGGCTTTTTCCCGCACTGAGGCAGCAATCCGATTGGCGGCAAACAATGCATCAAAGCCGTTGTCCGTCACAATCATGCAATAGTCGGCATAGTTTAAGGGAGCTGCAAACCCGCCGCAGACCACATCACCTAATACATCAAACAAAATCACGTCATACTCATCAAAGGCGTTGAGTTCCTTCAACAGCTTGACGGTTTCACCCACCACATAGCCACCGCAGCCTGCACCCGCCGGAGGGCCACCCGCCTCCACGCCCGGAGGGCCCCCCGCCTCCACGCAATGCACTCCGCCATAGCCCTTGTAAATCACATCTTCGGGCCAAATATCTTCGTAGTGAAAGTTTTTCTCTTGCAGCGTGTCAATGATAGTGGGAATCAAAAATCCGGTGAGGGTAAAGGTGCTGTCGTGTTTCGGGTCACAACCAATTTGCAATACCTTCTTACCCCGTCGAGCAAGGGCTACCGAAATATTACAGCTCGTTGTGGATTTGCCGATTCCACCTTTTCCGTAGACTGCTAGTTTCACGTTCAGTGTCTCCTAATCTCTTGTTCTCAACCGAGTTCTCTTAAACAGAGTTCTCTCAAACGGGGTGGGCCGGCACCGCACAACGGCAACGACCCTTAGCCTTAACCTCAAGCCTCGCTTGGTATGACTGCATTATTGTCGAATTTTGAATGGAGTGGAAGGGGATTCACAAATGTTTAGGGTAGAAAACAGGCAGAAGAAGAAGCATGACAGAAGAAATTGCTTAAGAAAAGCTCTAAAGCCATATGGGAATATTTTTGCTTTTACTGGGTTGATTTAGTAAATGCTTTAAATTAAATCAGAACAAAAGCAAAATTACTTTTCTGGGTAAACCTTCGATCGCCTCATCCATAAAATCAGCATTTTCAGTAGGGGTATGGCAGTGCCGTGCCTTTCCTAAGGCGTAATGAGGCAGAGAATGCGTTAGTTCTGTCCGTTTCACGGGATTCATAAACCGATCGCCGTGGCAAAACAAAGCTCATCGTCGATTTAATGCGGTTAGATGCCCATTCAGCCGCTTTTTTCTCGCCTAAAACCGCGATCAAAGAGCAGCGAAACCAGGGATTGAGCCAACTTCACCTAAAGTCGATCGAATTTTTCAGCAAGATTGTTAATTTTTGAGACTTCTGGGCTTCAAGCGAGTGCTACTCCCGATGTTGGTGTCCGGTTGACTGGGCCCGATAGGCTGAAGCAGCCCTGGCCGCAGAAATGCGTTGAAAGGTCATCCGCCAGCCCATGCCAATCACCAGCAATGCGCCAAACGCCAGTAAGGGATGCAGCAATAACAACCCATTAAATAACCCGTGGGAGACGATCGCCAAAATTAACCCATTGTGAATCAGCCTTCTGCCTCGTTCTGGTGATGCAAACCTGGCTACCCCCAGCCCATATCCCCAAAAACTAGCCCAAATGGCATGCCCCGGAACCGAAAGCAGCGATCGGGCGATAAACAGAAACAGGACAGCATCCCCAGCCGATGCCCCTTCACCAATCACCTCTTCCGGAGAAAAGTAGCTACCCAGCAAGTAACCGATATTTTCAATGGTGGCAAACCCCAAGGCTGAAGCGGCTCCATACACAATGCCATCGATCGGCTCATCAAACTCAGTACTGTTATAAATGCCGTAGCGCACCACCGCAAACTTGCCATACTCTTCGGTAATTGGAGCGATGACGACGTAGAGCAGAAAAGCGGGTAGGAATAGAAAAAAGACTTGGGCAACGACGATCGGAAAGGCAACGAGAATGCCAAAAAAGAAGGTTCTAATAATGAGATGGGTTGGTTCAGGATTGGGTCGATCGCGTTTGTAGAAAAACCACAGCCAAAATATTCCTGGAGCGATCGCCAAACTCAAGACTGCTAATACGTTCATCGCCCCACCTCTTCGGCAAGTTATTCACGAGTATATCTGCTGAAGCGGTAATTTGTTAGAGCCATTTTGGGCAAGGGAACACTGATGATGAGATCCTACCCATCGATCGTCCTAACTTTTCTCAAAGATGAAGCAAATTGAAACGTATTATGAAGTCCTTGGATTGAAAGCAGAAGCATCAGCAGCAAGGGTACAGACTCACTCTTTTGGAAGAAGAACGATCGCAACTGAATCAGTAGTCTGAAGGAGAAAGAGAGGCTTTGAGAAATTAAAGCTCCCCTTGTGTTGCAGCTTTCGGATCGGCTTCATGGAAATCTTTAAACCGCTATTGCTAAAGGTAAACTTTTTAGTTAAATCTTTATTCTTTCTGCGATACATTCCCTATGCATTTCTTTATTCCCTGAAGCGCGATCGATATGAGTCACAATATCGTTCTCAAACTGTTGAAAATTCATTTACCTCACCTGGAAAACTCCTGAACGCAACCGCAACCGATCGGGGTGCTTATTTCTCCTTTGAGCAAGCAGAGCTAGAAATTGATTTTTTGATGCCTGATTTAGTGCGGTTCAATTGGCTTCCCGGTTTACCGCCAGTTCCCTATGCAATTGTTCAGCAAGATTGGGACATGGTTGAAACGACCCTAGGGAAAAGTGAAAAGGGTTGGACGATCGCCAGCCAAGCTCTACACGTTACCGTTGGCATAGATGGAGCGATAACGGTTTGCAATGCGGCTGGAAAAGTAGTGCGGCAAGAACATCCTCCACAACGACAAGGAGAACGGTGGATACAGCAAGCTGATTTACAACTCGAAGAACATCTTTATGGGCTAGGAGAACGGGCATCCACGCTCAACTTACGAGCCGCACTGGATGAAACGCAGGTAGGCAAAGCCTATCGCATGTGGAATTATGATCCGGGTGGACGGTATCCGCCAGGAACAGATCCCATGTATATTTGCATTCCGGTTTACATGGGTTTACGCGATGGAGAAAGCTATTTAATTTTCTACGAAAACTCATTCCGTGCTCAGTTCACGTTTACAGATAAGGCGATCGTTGATTTTGAAGGCGGATCTTTGCGCTATTATGTGGTCGTTGGTGAACCGGCTCACCTACTCGATCGCTACACACAACTCACCGGACGTGCCCCCATGCCTGCTCGCTGGATATTGGGCTATCATCAATCTCGCTGGGGATACCGCACTGAAGAAACCGTCCGACAGGAAGTTGAAACCTTTCAATTTCACAATCTACCATTAAGTGCTATTCATCTGGATATTGACTGTCAGGCGGAACATCGTCCCTTTACCCTTGATCCACAGCGATTCCCAAAAGTGAGCCAATTTACTCAGGAACTCGCTCACTCAGGAATTCGGCTGATTGCGATCAACAATCCCGGCATTAAGTATAGCTATCACAGCAATTTGTTTTTGGAAGGGCGAATTCTGGAGGCGTTTTGTACCTATCCAGACGGTAAGTTGGTAATTGCTCCCGTTTGGGCGGGACGGATGGTATTTCCAGATTTCACCAATCCTAAGGTAAGAGCTTGGTGGAGCCGTCAGTATGCTTACCTGTTGGATGTCGGAGTAGCAGGCTTTTGGCACGACATGAATGAACCAGCCGCCTTTGTTTTATGGGGAGACCATACCCTGCCTAGCATGGCACAACATTGCCTAGAAGGGCGAGGCGGAGATCACCGTGAGGCCCATAATGTATATGGTCTATTAGAAGCAGAAGCCGCCTACGAAAGCTTACAACGCTATCGTCCTGAAAACCGCCCCTTTATTGTGTCGCGATCGGGCTGGGCAGGATTACAGCGTTACGCCTGGACATGGACAGGGGACACCATCTGCACCTGGGAAGCCCTACGGCAAACCATCTCTACTGTTGTTGGGTTAGGTCTTTCTGGCCTTCCGTTTAACGGGCCAGACATTGGTGGTTTTCAGGGAAATCCTTCGGCAGAACTGTATCTGCGCTGGTTCCAAATGGCGACTTTTTTCATGTTCTATCGTACCCATAGTTCCACCAGCGTTATCCCACGTGCCCCCTGGACGTATGGCGAACCCTATCTCAGTATCATGCGCTCCTTTTTGCAATTGCGATACCAATTAATGCCCTACTTCTATACGCTGGCATGGGAAGCCGCCCAAAAAGGATATCCACCAGTGCGCCCTTTATTTTGGTCAAACTGGAACGATCGCACCCTCTGGGACATTGAAGATGCGTTTTGTCTGGGAGATGCCCTGCTGGTGTGTCCGATCGTGGAAGAAGGAAAACAAGTGCGATCGATTACTTTGCCAAATGGATATTGGTACAACTTTTGGAATGACCAAAAGATAGAAGGTGGAAGAACGATACAACTAGAAGCTCCCTTAAAACAGATTCCATTACTCATCAAAGCAGGCAGCATTTTACCAATGGAGCAAGACCAACAGTTGATACTTCATTTGTATCCACTCGAATCAGGTCAAAGTGAAGGATACCTCTACAGCGATGCCGGAGATGGATATGGAGAATCACGGATCGATCGGTTTTACCTGATCTGCCACAAACGAAGCCTGGAACTCATCTGGAAACAAGAAGGCGAATACCCTTTCCCCTACCAATCCATCCAACTGCAAGTACATGGTTTACCCATTCAAAAAGCCTGGATCGACGGACAGGCGATAACCCTTCAGGAACAAAACCTACAATGCCAAATGTTTGGACAAGTTTGGTTTGAATGCAATCTATAAAGCAAAGTAAATGAACGAAGTAAATCTGGAAATTACATTAGCATTATCAGCCGTGATTCCGAGAATTGACGAAAAAAGCTGTGCCTTGTGCCTACCATCTTCGTGTTTTAGATTAAGACAATAGTCACACAGCTTACGAATATCAACGACTGCACTGTCTGCATCTGAGATGGGCATAAAAGCAAGTACAGATAAGCAATCCTCGACTGACTTGCTGAAGTAAGTTTGCTCTGCGGCACAACGACCAAGCTCACCGGACGCAGATAACCTTTGCAACCCAACCGAACAACTTGCGACGTTCCGGTGCAGCGACATGTTGGGGTGCGACAACTAACACAAGTATATCAAATATGATATAAATGATACAAGGACAAAACAGATAAACCATTGGTGTGGTTACATGGGGAGGTGAAAACCCCACCCTTTAGCCAAGAAGCACGCATAGAAACAGGTGTTTTGTTGAGGCGATTGCAACAGGGTGAAAGTTTGGGATTGCCCCACTCAAGACCAATGCCGAGTATTGGGGCGCATTGTCATGAACTGCGAGTTCGAGATGCAAGTAAGAACTGGAGAATCCTTTACCGCATTGATGATGATGCAATTCTCATTCTTGAGGTATTTCACAAGACAACAAGAACGACACCCGCCAGCATTATTGATACCTGCCAAAAACGCTTGAGCAAGTATGACAACGATCAGAAGGATTAAGAATATGGACGAAGCTAAGAGAAAAAAACTAGAGGACAAGGGCTGGAAAGTTGGAACAGTTTCAGAATTCCTAGACCTTACGCCAGAAGAAACAACACTCATCGAGATTAAACTGGCATTGAGCCGCAACCTAAAAGAACGACGGCAAAAATCGATGACTCAAGCAGAACTTGCAGATAAATTACACTCTAGCCAACCCCGTGTTGCCAAAGCTGAAAATGGTGATGCGTCGGTTTCTATTGAACTGCTGATTCGGGCAATGCTGGCAACAGGAGCAACCCCTCAAGAAATTGGTCAAGTGATTGCACAAGTAGGTTGAACTCAAGCTTCCACAAATAACCCTGCTGTACTGTCCCAACCAAGAACTGAAGCAGCCCAACGTTTAAGCTAACCGGACGGAAACAAACGTTGCAGCCCAACACGTAATCTATGCCCTGTTCCAGGTTCAGCGCCATGTTAGGCATCTTCGTTGAGACTATAGACCATCAGATAACAACGACCGTATCCGGGAGGGTTGTATTCTCGCAGGATGCGAAAGCCGGCTTTAGCGTATGCTCGCTGTGCAGACAGATTCTCTACACTCGTAGTCAGACCCACTAACGGCACATCTCCTTTTTGACGAAGCTGTGACACCAATACCAGAAGTGCTTTCGGTCCAATCCCTTGCCCCACAAATTCTAAATCACCAATGAGCATATCAACATCAACCGATCCGGCAGGGATCTCGTAGAGACTCACTGAATCCAGGACTTCACGCGACACAGACTGCCATCGAATGTAGCCAACTGCTCGGCTTCCAACAGTGATCAGCGCTCGATCTCCATTTTTTGGTGGATTGGTTGCCCAGACAATGTGGTCTTCAGGATCGGGATACCAAGCAGCGACATGAGGCGCAGTCAGCCAATGCCTCAATAGCTCGACATCAGTGGGGGAGAAGGGAGTTAAGGCAAGATCGGATTCCATAAAATTGTGGCTTTTTCTGCCTAACGTTCCGGTTGAGCGGCTGCCAGCAACCTTGGCATCCACATCGGGAACTTTCGGCAGTCCGCTCCGACCGGGTTGTTATGCCGTTGTTGGCTTCTCCCAAACCACTGAATAACGCCAAAATAAATGTTTCCTGACTTTTGCTCCCCTCAATGCCCTTGTGTAAATTCGTCGTGCTTGGGAAATAGTGAGGTACTCGTCTGTCCGGAGATGTTCTCTCATTGCAGCGGCAGCTTCAGGTGATTGCTGAATATGGCTATTCCTGAACGCCTGAAATAGCCAATTTAAGGGAACTGCAACAAAATCGCTTAACTTATCTCGCCAACTCTCATATTCAAGCAAATCCAAAATTATCAATCTACCCCCAGGTTTCAAAGCAGCTTTGAGATTGGGTAATAAGGTTTCAACTGACAAATGATGAAGGGTAGCGATAGACACGATCGCATCAAATTGTTCGGCTGTTGGTTCCCACTGCATGACATCAGCAACTTGAAAATCAATATTTGAGAACTGTCTTGAACGTTGCTTCGCAACCTCGATCATATTGGGAGATAAGTCAGTCGCAATGACCTTTTCAAAACGTTTCGACAGAAGACGCGAAAATTCACCTGTTCCACAACCAATATCAAAGGCAACTTGGCGTTGAACTGGCAACTGCTTGAGTAGGAAGCTGTGATAGTGATTATTGTGATCCCATCCCTCTTGGTCATGCAGAGCAATGCGATCAAAATCATTCTGTATCTTCTGTTTCAGGCTCTCATTCATACCGATTCAGGGTTCGACAGCTTAACACCGAATTATTCCTCCACTGACAACCTCAAGGTAACTTAACCTTGAACACTGACAGACAAGCTTAAAGAACCGTCCCCACCGAGAGCTTGCGGCATAACTATTTATTGTACAGAGTAGCTCTACATATCCTTTCATCCGAGGTGAATGAACAAACTCCCTGCTGTATATCTGCCTCAAATAACTGGATACGCAGCAATTCTACTGTACATCTACCTAAATTAGGGTGGATCTACAGCGAAATTCCGTAGATCCGACTAGATGTCCTCAGTAGAACACCTATACTATAAGACATATTTTATACAAAGGTATTGCACTTCTGATGCTGGAACCTCGTCCTCGAAAGCTACTTGACCAAGTGCGTGATGCTATACGGGGCAAGCATTATTCATATAGCACGGAGAAAACTTACGTCTACTGGATTCGTCGCTTCATTCTGTTTCATAACAAACGCCATCCTAACGAGATGGGCGCACCAGAGGTCACGCAGTTTCTCACCCATTTAGCTGTAACCGAACAGGTCGCAGCCAGCACTCAGAATCAGGCACTTAATGCCATTATTTTCCTTTATCGTGTCGTCTTGCAACAAGAGCTAGTTGGCATTAATGCCGTGCGGGCAAAGAAATCGCGCTACCTCCCCACTGTCTTAACGCCAGAGGAAGTGCAGCAAGTCATTTCTCACTTGTATGGCGTGTACAAGTTGGTGATTCAATTGCTATATGGTAGTGGACTACGCTTGAGTGAGGGATTGGCATTGCGGGTGAAAGATGTGGATTTTGCTCAACAGCAATTGGTGATTCG
>PVWD01000251.1 GCA_003003615.1 filamentous cyanobacterium CCP2
ACTCCCTACCCCTGCAACAAAGACTCTGCCCCATCAATCCAAATTTCCGTTCCAGTAATATGGTCAGACATATCTGAAGCCAGAAACAGGACGAGCTGGGCAACTTGCTCTGGTCTACCGGGATCGCCTCCGGTGAGGGGAACTCTGCCCTGTGGAAACTCCACAAGATTGTTTACCTCGTCTAAATTACGTTGCTCTGTGCTTTCGTCAATGTTTGTGCTGATTGCCCCCGGACAGATCACATTGACCCGAACCCGATCGGGTGCGACTTCTAAGGCCAACATTTTGGCAAAGGCAACTTGAGCCGCTTTAGAGCAAGCGTAGGCAGTAGCTCCAGTGTTGCTGAAGATGCGGGTGCCATTCACCGATGAATTGATAATGACAGAGCCACCCTGCCGCTTTAAGTAGGGCATGGCATACTTCACCGTGAGAAACGTTCCAGTTAAGTTGACGTTGAGGGTTTGCTCCCATTCATCCGGTTCCAAATCGTCGATCGGGGCCCAGGTGCCGTTAATGCCTGCATTGGCAAAACAATATCAATTCGTCCAAATCGCTCGATCGTTTCCTGAATTGCCTGCTTCACCTGATCTGGCTTGGAAACATCTGCGGTTGCTGAGATTGCTTCACCGCCATTTTGCCGAATTTTGTCGATCGTTTCCTGGCTTGATTCAGGACTGCGATCCACTGCCGCCACCCTTGCCCCCGCCTGAGCCAAACACACTGCCGCTGCCTGCCCAATTCCGGAGCCGGTTCCGGTAATCAGAGCTACCCTACCCGCTAATTGCATAGGACTTTACCCGATTGTTGCTATCTGTCAGAGTAGTGATTGATGTGTGTCGTTTTCGTCTGCCTGCGGTGGGATTTGGCGGCTGTGGGAATTCCCATTTTCATTTCAGTTGGGAACCAATCAGCGTTTCGCTGGCGGTGCTGTCAAGGGGTTTAGCAAACAAAAAGCCTTGTCCATATCGACAGCCCAACTGCTTCAATTTAGTAAGCTGTTCGTGGGTTTCAATTCCTTCAGCAATTACTTCAACCGTTAGGTTTTGAGCTAGAGACATAATGGTTCGCACGATTTCAGAATCCTCGTTTTTGACACTCATATATCGCACAAAAGATTGATCAATTTTGAGGATATCGATCGGAAATTGATGCAAGTAATTCAACGATGAATAACCTGTACCAAAGTCATCAATGCAAAGTTGAATTTGTCGCGATCGCAGTTCCATTAACAGTTCTCTGGTTACTTCTGGGTTATTCATCAATGCACTTTCTGTAATTTCTAATTTAAGATGTTCGCCACGCAGATCCATGTTTTGCAACGTCCGATCGATTCGCTGAATCAGATCTGCCTGGGAAAACTGTTTCACCGAAAGATTCACGCTCATGGTGAGGGAATGCGCCTGAGAAAATCGAAGCTGCCAAATTCGCAGTTGACGGCAGGCTTCCTGCAAAACCCATTGTCCAATGGGCAGGATTAATCCGGTTTCTTCGGCAAGCGGAATGAATTTAGAGGGAGAAATTACCCCTTGATCTGGATGTATCCAGCGCACGAGTGCTTCAAAGCCGATTAAGCGATTGGTTTCTAAACATAGGATGGGTTGGTAATAGACGCGGAGTTCTTGCCGTTCGATTGCCCAACGCAGATCGGTTTCTAGTTTCAGTAAGGAGGTTGCCTGTTCATGCATAGTCGAGTCGAATACCACATAGCGGGCTTTCCCTGCGGCTTTTGCCTGATACATGGCAATATCGGCAGCTCGGAGCAAGTCGTCTGGGCGATCGTATCCGGTTGTGCTGGAAACAATGCCAATGCTGACGGTGTTGAACACTTTGTAACCATTTAGGTCAAAGGGTACGTTCAATGCCATTTGAATGCGGGCGGCAACCCTGGCTTCATCACTAGAGTTGTTCAGTAGGATAATAAACTCATCTCCTCCCAAGCGGGCGATCGAGTCTTCTTCGCTAATGCAGTGTTCCAGCCGACGAGCAATCGCCACTAACAGTTGATCACCCACTAAATGCCCCAAACTGTCATTGATCACCTTAAACCGATCGATGTCTAGAAAAAGTACCGCAAAGCGATAGTGATTATCTTGCTTGACGCGATCGATCGCCTGTTCCAGTTTTTCAGTTAACAACAACCGATTGGGTAGACCCGTGAGAGCATCGTGGAGGGCATCATGAACTAGCCGTTCCTCCATTTGTTTGCGGGCGGTGATGTCTCGAAAGAAAATGGACAGTCCATCATGATCGGGGTATGCATTGACTTCAAACCAGCGATCGAGCAAGGCACAGAATTCTTCAAAGTTCGTCGGACTTCGGGTTTCGATCGCCTCATGAATTTTCTGGCAAAAAGTGGTGCAAATATCAGGTGGATACTCATCCCAAAGGCTGCGCCCAACTGAATCTTGAATAGATTTGCCGAGATGTTGATCGGCTTGTTGGTTAACATAAATAATTGTTAGCGTGCGATCGACTGCAATAAAACCGTCCGTAATGCGTTCTAGGATTTGGCCAATTTGCTTACGTTCTCCTTGCAATGAATTATTCAACTCTTCCTGTTGCTTTAAAAGACGAGCGTTTTCAATGGAGATTGCCATTTGCGTTGATAATACAGTCAGCAGCCGTACTCGTTCTGGTTTAAAGGCATTAGCAATAATGTTATTTTCTAAATACAGTACACCAATCAGTTTAGATTGATTCACCAATGGTGTGCAGAGGATGGATTTAGGCTGCTGTTGTTGAATGTAAGGATCAAAGGCAAATCGGCTTGATTGAGCGGCATTGCTCAAAACGACGCTTTCCTGTGTACGGGCAACATAGTGAACGATCGCGGTTGAAATGAGTTGGCTTTCATCCAATCGAGAAGCATAAAGAAGATCTGTCGTCTCATCATCAGTCGATCGCCTCGCTTCAATATAAAGTGTTCCCTCCACCTGCAACACTAAATAACCAGTCTGGGCCCCTGCATTTTCGATCGCAACTTGCAATAGCATCGTCAACAAGCGATCGAGCACCAGTTCACGAGAAATTGCCTGGGATGCCTTCATCACCGTTACCAAATCTAGCGTTTCTGATGTGCTGCTCGAAGAACTGCTATCACTTGCAATTCGCATTTGTTCAGGTAGGTATTCTACCCATTCAGAATGTTGTGCCTCCAACGCTTTAACTTTGGTGGTGCCTCCCCACCTCAAGTAGTGATATCGGGCTTCTTGAAAATAGGCTTTCGCAACGATCGTCCGTCCTTCCATAAAGTAGAATTCATACGCCAGTTCACAGGCTAATGCCGCCTCTTGAATATACTCATGCTCTTGTGCTAAGGCAATGGCACGATCATACGCCTGGACAGCTTCAGCCTCTTGATGTAGGATTCGATATCTCTCTGCCTCAACTAAATACCATTTGTGTAAATAGTTCATAGGAGCATGATCAGCCCAATGTCTGAGCTTATTCTGATTGACGGTAATACGTTCTAGAAGCAGAGTTTGTTCTGAGGAAGAAGCATTTGGGTAAATAGCAATTCGGGTTAACGAGTCATAAAAGTAGTAGGTGACAACCAGAGCCAGACTCACTACACCATCTAGATATTGTTCGGCGAAGTTTGTTAAGGTAGCAGCATTGCTATACTGCTGAAATAAGTAGCTAAGCACTAGCTTGTGAAGATAGATATGAAAAAGAGCATGACGATCGTTGTTTTGTTGTAATTTAGGCAGGCGGATATTTTCATCGAAAACCTCACCAATCAGGCGATCGGGTTGTTGACTTTTTTCAGTTAAATTTAGAACGACTTGCAGATACATTTCTAGCGCATCAACATTCCGAAATTGCTTCAGATGAGTTAGCACTTGAATGTAGTTTTGCAAATCCTTTTGAAGGGTTGGTAAATCTTGCCCGCAATAAAAGCTGTAATAGCAACGGTTCGCAGCAGCATATCCAGCAAATTCTAGATCGCCATTATCTAACCCAGCTTGATGGGCTTCCTGCAAGGGTTGTAACGTCGTCCGGAGATGCTGTTTCCACACTTGCACATTGGTATAAACCACCACAAAGGTTTTTGCCTGAAGAGATTTGGCATTCAACTGGTCAAGCAACTGAAGGGCTAATGTACCAAACGAGTAACCCGTTTCAATATCCAGCACAACACCGCAAAGAATTAAGCCATACATGGCATAGGCAAAGGGGGAAGACAGGGCGTTGCCATCGGTTACTGACCAAGCGACCTGTTGAAATACAATGAGCGGCAATACGTTAGGAGCCGCAATGTAAGCGGGAGAAATGGCACTAGATAACAACTTCATCACTGCTAAGGAGTGGGGTTGATGCATCTGGGGAAGATCAATCAACTCTGAAATCGATCGCCCTTCCAGTAAAGCCATTGTTTCCCGCAAAGCCAACTGAATTTCCTTCGGGGCAGGCTGGTCTGGAAGTTCAACTCCCAATTCACCTAATGCCTGCAAAGCCATCTGCAACGCCTGGAGAAACTGAGTCCGTGCTGCAAACGCTTGAATCTTGGTTTCGTAGACGGCCACTCGGTCGATCGGCTCTCTGGCATGGTGCATCACTTCCTCTGCCCAAGTATCCATTTGCTCAAATCGTCCAGTTAAATAGGCGGCTTCGACGGCTGATTGGTAAAGAGCAAGCGTCAAATCATAATATTGCTGCCAGCGATCGGCTTCCAACAAATTTAACCCCGCTTGCAAATAGCTAAATGCTGATTCATAGGCAGCAGATGCCTTTGCTTTTTGGCTAGCTAAAAGATTGAGATGAGCAATTTCGCGCCTTTCTGTAGAAGTTTGAATTAGAGCATAGGCTGTGTTGTAGTGATGAACAATTTCAAACAGTAATCGATCTTGCTGTTCAGGCGTGGCACGATGCAGTAAAAGCTGACCAATTTGATAGTGAACTGTTTTACGCTCGGTTTCAGGAATGAGAGAATAGGCAGCTTGCTGAATTCGATCGTGAACAAACTGATACCGAATTTCGGTATTGCTCATATCCATACCCATTGCATTGGTTGATGCATCTTCATCCAGCCGATTCTCTGCTAACTGAACCAGATGACAAGGCATATTCAACGGAAAAATTAATCCGGCAAGTATGGCATCTTGAAGTGCGGTAGCAGCGATACTGGGCGATCGATTTTGGATCAGGCTGAGGGTACTCAGTTCAAAATTGTTTCCAATGCAGGCGACCAATGGCAAAGTTGTTTGTGCTAAGGAAGGAAGTTGCTGAATTTTAGCAATGAGCAAGTTGACGACATTGCTCGTGACGTTCTTTGCCTGGATGTTGATACTATCCCACTGCCAGCACCGTTGTTCAGGATTAAAATAGAGCAAGTTTTCTGCCTGTAACTGCTTGAGAAACTCATTGACAAAAAACGGGTTGCCGTCTGTTTTGGTTAATACCAGGTTTGCTAAAGGTGCCGTGGCTGCGGGGTCTTGTCGAAGGGTATCGGCAATCAGTTGGTTGATGGGTTCAAACTTCAGGGCAGTGAGCGAACTTGAATGAACGATCGCCCCACAATTCTGAATTTCTCTAAGAATGAAAGAAAGCAGATGGGTTGTCCCCACTTCGTCATCTCGGTACGCCCCAATTATGAATAAACATTGGCGATCGGGCTGATAGTTTAATTCCGTTATCAGCAGATGAATTAACTTTAAACTCGCATCATCTGCCCACTGCAAATCATCCAAAAATAAAACTAGTGGATGTTCTGAATGGGTGAACACAGTAGTGAACTGAAAAAATATTCGATTAAACCGTGCCTGGGAGGCATTTGCGGTTAAGCTGGGAACCTCTGGCTGCTTTCCAATCAACCGTTCTAGCTCTGGAATAAATTCAATTAGCACTTGTCCCTGATTTCCCAATGCCGCCAAAAGTTGCTCTTGCCAACGGTGAAGCTGTTCGCTAGGTTCAGACAACAATTGCTGAATTAAATCAACAAAGGCTGAAATGACCGCTGAATAGGGAACATTCTGTTGATATTGGTCAAACTTGCCTGTAATGAAATAACCTCGTTGTTGAGTAATTGATTTATAAAGTTCTTGCACCAACGCCGATTTGCCGACCCCAGCCTTACCGGATATGACGAACAATTGCTGTTGCCCGGTTGTTACCATTTGCTGAAAAGCATTCAAAAGCGTTGCAATTTCTTGATCGCGCCCATACAGCTTTTGCGGAATCCGGAGTTCTGTTGAGTGGTCATGAACACCGACCAGAAACGAAGTAATGTGACCTGTTTGCTGCCATTGGTGTAAACAGTTTTCTAGATCAGTCTGAATACCGATCGCGCTTTGGTAACGATCCTCCGCCATTTTGGCCATCAGCTTCATCACAATCTGAGACACCGCAAGGGGAATGGCTGAGTTTACTTCATGGGGCGGCACGGGCGGTCTAGCAAGGTGGGCGTGTACCAGTTCCATTAAATCGGTTGAACGAAACGGACGCTGATCAGTTAGCAGTTCGTAGAGCATTACCCCTAGCGAGTAAAAGTCGGTGCGATAATCTAACGATCGATTCATCCGCCCGGTTTGTTCAGGAGATAAGTAAGCTAAAGTGCCTTCAAGCGTATAAGGACTACAGGCGATCGGTGTTTCCTGGGAAAGGCGCGTTGCAATGCCAAAGTCAATAATTTTTAGCTGTTGTGTTGCTAGATTTAAAACAATATTGGCAGGATTAATATCTTTGTGAATAATGTGGCGATCGTGAATTTGTCCTAATGCTCCTGCGGTTTGAATCCCAATTTTTAAGATTTCTTCTAAGGAAAACTTCCGCGTTTTCAGCAGTTGATTCAGCGACATTCCCCCAAAGTCTTCCAACACCATCACTAGACGATGTTGGTAGGTTTCCAGGCAATAAGCCTTTACCGTACTATCTAGATTAAGCTGGCGAGTAATGTCATATTCCAGTTTGAAGCGCGTAATGGTGTGGGGCGTTGGGTGGTCTTGCCGTAAGATTTTCAAAATCACGGAGAATTGGTCTTGCTCTCTTTGCCCTCGGCACACAAAGGTTTTATTACCCTCATATAGTCGTTCAATTACCCGATATCCTACGATTCTAGTCATTAGTACACCATCCACTTGGGGTGTGTAGCAGCAAATTCACCCTGTCAACCAAAGTTTAGGCTAAGCTCCAAACTTCTACTCCTTCCGGTCTCTTACCTGATCTTCAGACTTCCCAAATTTAGACATCCAAGCAAGCTTAACTATTTTTTAATCAGAGGTTATGCGGCAGCAGAATTGTCCACAAATTCTGCCTTAGTGTCGATCGCACTAAATTAGATCGGCTATACTATAGAACTAATGTACTACTAAAAATAAATCGCTATGGATACTGAACACCTGATTGCTCAGCAAAATGTTTTACTACAGCAAATCGTTGACGTGCTAAAGCAGCAATCCACAGCACCCCTTCAGCCCCACCGGAAGTATACGCTGGGGTTTGGTGAGTCGCCCCGCCCTAAATACATTTACTGTAATCGATCGCAAGGTGGCTTATGGTATTCCTTGGCAGACGATGCCAGCCGTACCCCTCAACCGATCGCCCATCCTGCATTAACCTGTTTAGTCGATCGCTTAGAGTTTAAGCAGGTTGAACGACGGGGCCGAGAAACCTGGAAAACCCATCTTCATGTCAAAGCCGATCGGTTATATATTCTGGAGGCTGGATACGATTCTAACTTTAGCCGTTCCCTCATCAGTGCTTTATCTGTGATGACCGCACTACAACTGCAACAGCCCATCACCATTGAGGTGCAGGCGGCAGATACTGAAGAAGTATTATTTTGTCGAGTTTACTCAAATGGAGAACTGATCTTTGCCCCTTGGGATGAGCAAACCGACTGGCGCAAAGTGGCTAGACGAGCAATTGCTAATGTGGATGGAGCAATGGGGCGAAATCGTTCGGCAGCATAGGCTCAAAAAAATTGTGGAGCAGCTTTCTCATCTGCATAAACAGACTTGATCGCTATCCCACAAGCAGTATTTTTTGAGAAAATTATTGTTTGAGGATGTGATTGTACTAACAAAAAATCACATCTACGACGCAGTTACATTAATGCGGGCTGAACGCTTCCCATCTTTTTCGGGAAGACGATACCATTTGCCCTGATCATCCTTCGCATAGCTTTCATTTCGTTCGATCGTTTGCCATGCAACCCGCTGAGCTGCTTCCTCATTACCATCGCGGATAATACTATTGTAGGCAGCTATGTACATATGCTGTGCTTCTTCGGGTAGAGCCTGCTTTACATCCTCAGGCAAAGAATCGATCGTCAACCGATTTGTGTTCTCATTATTCGTGTTTTGATTCTGATTATTCTCAGCTTCGCTATTCATTAGAAAAAACCTCAGAAGTTCAACTTCCTTACGTTTGCTCATTCTAAAACGAATGCAATTAGGCAACCTCTATCGGATGAAAGAAGATAGATTTTGCACGGTCTAACTTAAGCGATATCCATTAGATAAGCATGAAAGAGTGTAGATTAAAACGATTTCGCAAGTTGCTCTACCTCTAGATAAGCATGAAAGAGTGTAGATTAAAACGATTTCGCAAGTTGCTCTACCTCAATCAGTCGATCGCAATATTTTGCTGCAATGTTTGTGAAGAAACACGGCATTTCCAGCCATAGCCATTATAATTTCCCCAACTTTTTGTCTCGCTGCTCGTTTAGATCGATCGCCCAAATCAACTTCATTTTTTCTTCCATGACCTTGCCAGATGACCTGCTCAACGAGCAAACCTGTAACAAAGCAGATTGCAACAGCACATCCGATAACCTGATTGCCATCATGCAAGTTGTCATGCGAATTGGCATCCTGATGCTTCAAAGTGGAACAGTGAGCTTTCGCGTTGAGCAGGCAATGAATCGGGTGGCAATTGCCCTGGGAGCCGATCGCCTGGATGCATACGTTACCCTTTCCGGTATTACCGCCTCAATTCACAAAAACAATCAGCACTACACTCAAATTGCTCGGATCAAATCAGTTGGCGTAGACATGAACCGTTTAACCCTGGTTGAGTATTTATCTCGCAGCATTTCACCCACTGCCAGCCCTGACACCCTCACTCTGATGCTCAACCACATCGAACGAATGCCGCCCGTCTACCGATCGCCCTTCAACATTTTGATTGTGGCAGTCGCCTGTGGAGCGTTTGCCATCCTAAACGGAGGAGGAATCGTTGAATTTGGAGCAGCAACCTTTGGAGCCAGTATTGGTCAAACTGTACAAACTTATTTGCGACACATCCGCCTTCATTCGATCGCCGTTACGATCTTGTGTGCAATGACGGCTACAATCATGTGTCACGTTGCGTTAGATGGCTTAGCTGCGATCGGGTTCATCTCTCAAGCCGTCCAAACTGGCTTCTTGGCTGCTGTTATTTTCCTCGTCCCTGGAATGCCCCTCGTGACGGCCACCCTAGATCTAATCCGCTTTGACATCCTCTCCGGCATCGTTCGTGCTAGCTATGCACTCCTGCTCATGTCCGGTGTAGCAGTCGGCATCCTCATCGCTACTCCCCTCATCGGTCGATCGATTTTCTAAACCAGATCCATTTCTTAACCCAACACCCCCACTCCCCACTCCCCACTCCCTACTCC
>PVWD01000252.1 GCA_003003615.1 filamentous cyanobacterium CCP2
TGCCTGCACCGCTTCTAATCCCATCTTTTTATAGACGCTAACAAACAGAGGATCATATCCCCACGCCTGCAATCGATCGAGCCATTCCTCCTGCGCTGCGGCCGTCACCAGGTCAGACTTATTCAAACACAAGCAAACCGATAGCCCAGTCGATTCTGCCTTCACCAAAAAGCGGCTAAGCTGCACTGGGTCAAGGGTGGGTTCCTCTAGAGCAAACACCAGCAAGAGCTGATCTGCATTGGCGATCGGCGGTCGATCCAATTCAGTTTGTCTGGGAAATACTTGGGCAATGGCTCCTCTGCCTCCCGCCCAGTCTGGTTCCTCCACCAATACCCGATCGCCCACCATCACCTGTTGACCAATTTTCTTAAGCCGAGTCCGGCGCGTACAAAGCAATGTTGAGGGGTTTTGAACGTCTGGTTCAGTGGGTGGGTGATGCAGTTTCACCCAGTAGTAATTAGCCTGTACGGACAGAACCGTACCTGTTAAAGCGGCTGATTCAGAATCGTGATCTGGAACAGCTTGGTGAGCATCCGGTTTTGAATCCGTTTGAGGAGTTGGGTGAGGGGGGGCAGACGGAGCTTTCTCCTCGGGGCAGAGGGACAGGCGTTTTACCTCGGCACTCATAACTCAACGCTCATAATGCAACCCTCATCGCGCAATCTACGCACTCAATTCTGGTTCTCCAACTCAGCATTCCTCGGCTTCAGTGACGGGACGACGCACCATCAAGGCAAAAAACTCCGATCGATCGTCAATTTGCTCAATGCCATAACCTTCCATTCTCAGGCTATCAGGAACTTGCTCGATCGGTTCCCCCGGATCAAGCCAGACTTCCAAAAGTGAGTTTGGCGGCATTTTCTCTAACCGCAGCTTTGTACGCACAAAGTTAATGGGGCAGGGAGTTCCCCGTAAATCGAGTTGAGCATCCGGCTGTAGCTCTGGCGTTGCGTTGCTCATCCCCGAAACAACCCTCCCAAAAAGCCACCGCCCTTACTGAGCCGATCGCCGCGAATTTGGGCCAATTTTTCTAGCAATTCTCGTTCGTCGTGGGTAATGCGAGTTGGAATATCAATCTGAATTGTCACCAGATGATCGCCCCGGCTGGCAGGATTCCCCAAGCGAGGAACGCCGTGATTTTCCAGCGTATGCACTGTATTGGGCTGTGTTCCAGGGGCAATTGTGACTTCAACTGGCCCGTCCACCGTGCTAACCGCAATCCGATCGCCCAGAATCGCCTGTAAATAGCTGATTTTGACCTCAGATAGGATGTTGATGCCATCGCGCTGAAACTCAGAGTCTTCGTTCACAAATAGGTAAACGTAAAGATCCCCAGATGGGCCGCCGCGCTGCCCTGCATCCCCTTCGCCTGAAACCCGCAGCCGTGTTCCGTTGTCTACCCCTGCCGGAATTTGGATCTTTAGTTCCTTGGCTTCCTGCTTTTGTCCGCTACCACCACAAACATCACACTTGTCTTCAATGACTTGGCCATTGCCATTGCAGGTAGGGCAGGTTGACACCTGGGTAAAGCTGCCAAAAGGAGTCCGAGTTGCCCGACGCACTTGCCCAACCCCGTTGCAGGTGGAACAAACTCTGGGCTGAGTGCCTGGTTTGGCTCCTGTGCCGGTGCAAGCTGTACAGGTTTCCAAGTGGCTAATGCGAATCTTTTTCTCACCACCAAAAATGGCTTCCCGGAAATCAAGCTTGAGATCCAGGCGGAGGTCATCTCCTCGGACAGGGCCGGCTCTGCGCCGAGTTGCTTGTTGCCCTGCACCGCTAAAGCCGCTAAAGAAGCTTTCAAAGATATCAGCAAACCCGCCCATATCAAAATCTTGGTAGCCGGCCCCGGCACCAGAGCTAACCCCAGCCTCACCAAACCGATCGAACCGTGCCTTGGCTTCCGGATCAGAAAGAATTTCGTAGGCCCGATTAATTTCCTTGAAACGCTCTTCGGCTCCTGGGTCTTTATTGACATCAGGATGATATTTACGAGCCAATCGTCGATATGCCCGTTTAATTTCCTCCTTGTCTGCACTACGAGAGACACCAAGGATATCGTAATAATCTGCCATAGAGCGGTTTTGAGGATAGTGAAAGGAGAGCGAATTAAGATCGAACAGAACTCTAAGTAATCGTAGCCGATCGCCAGCCGTTTGCAGCTACTACTCCATCCTAAACCAACCCGATCCTCTGTAGGAGTTTCGGAAATCCGACCCTGTTATCCTAATCAACGGCTTCATAGTCTGCGGCGATCGTTTCATCGTCAGCAAACTCAATGCCAATGTCGTCCATTCCGACCGTTTCAGAGGCAGCGTAGCCATTATTTTCCCAAGGAGCCGCATGTTCACCTGTGGGTGAACCGTCAGTGGTGTAGGCATAGTCGCTATTATCCTGCGCCTGCTTATAAACCGATTCACCAATGGTCAGTAGGGTTTGCTGGAGGGCTTCAATTTGCTGCCGCAAGACTTCCGGCATAATGGAGCGGTCTGCCATTGCAGCTTTCAGGGCCACAACGCGCTGCGTCACCATTGCCTTAAGGTCATCTGTAATGAAGCTGGCATTGTCCCGCATCGTGGACTCGTAGCTGTAAAGCAAGGTGTCTGCCTGGTTGCGGAGCGACACAAGCTGTTTCCGCCGTTCATCTTCATCAGCATAAAGTTCTGCCTCTTGCCGCATCCGTTCCACTTCCGAGTCGCTCAAGCCACCCGTATTGGAAATTTGGATACTCTGTTCCCGACCAGTTCCTTTGTCGCGGGCTGCCACTTTCAGGATGCCGTTCGCATCAATTTCAAAGGAGACTTCAATTTGGGGAATGCCTCTGGGGGCAGGGGGAATGCCGGTGAGTTGAAACTTGCCCAGGCTCTTGTTGTCCTTAGCGAGGGCCCGTTCCCCTTGAAGAACATGGATTTCAACGGAGGTTTGCCCGTCGGTTGCTGTTGAAAAGGTCTGAGTTTTGCTGCTGGGAATGGTGGTGTTCCGATCGATAATCTTGGTAAATACTTCGCCCAGCGTTTCGATCCCCAAAGAGAGCGGAGTGACATCAAGCAGCAACAGGTCTTTAACTTCGCCGCCCAATACTCCTGCCTGGATTGCCGCTCCCAACGCCACTGCCTCATCGGGGTTAACGGAACGATCGGGGGTTTTGCCGTTGAAGTGGGCTTTGATCGCTTCTTGTACAGCCGGAATTCGGGTGGAACCGCCGACCAGAATGATGCGATCGATTTGCTCTGGGGTGAGGTCGCAGTCTGATAAAGCTTGGGTGACAGGATCGATCGTGGCTTGAATTAAATGTTGAGTGAGTTCCTCTAGTTTTGCCCGCGTTAATTCAACTTCCAAGTGCTTCGGCCCTGTTTCATCGGCGGTGATAAAGGGCAAGTTGATTGAAGTTGTCAACATTGTGGAAAGCTCAATCTTGGCTTTCTCTGCGGCTTCCCGGAGCCGTTGCAAGGCCATTTTATCGGTGGAAAGGTCAATGCCTTCTTGCTCACGGAAATTCTCAATTAGCCAGCGTACCAGGACATTATCAAAATCATCACCGCCCAAGTGGTTGTTGCCAGAGGTTGCCTTCACCTCAAACACGCCATCTCCAAGCTGCAAGATGGACACATCAAAGGTGCCGCCCCCCAAGTCAAACACCAGAATCCGCTGGTCTTGATCTTGTTTCTCTAAGCCATAGGATAGTGCGGCGGCCGTTGGCTCGTTGATGATCCGCAGGACTTCTAATCCGGCGATCGTCCCTGCATCTTTGGTTGCCTGCCGTTGGGCATCAGTAAAATAAGCTGGAACCGTAATCACTGCCTGCGTTACCATTTCGCCCAGGTAAGTTTCGGCATCTTGCTTAAGCTTCTGCAAAATCATGGCAGACACTTCCTGAGGAGTGTAAGAACGTCCCCGGATCTGGACATCTACCGTATCATCCTTGCCTTTGACGCAGTTGTAGGTGACTCGTTCCCGCTCTTCTTCGGTATCATTCCAACGACGACCGATGAATCGTTTGATGCTGAACACCGTGTTTTCTGCGTTTGTAACAGCTTGCCGTTTTGCAAGTTGTCCAACCAGGCGTTCCCCGGTTTTGCCAAATCCAACAATGCTGGGAGTGGTTCTGCCACCCTCAGAGTTCGTAATTACAACAGGTTTACCACCTTCCAGAACGGCAACACAGCTGTTGGTTGTGCCCAGGTCTATGCCAATGACTTTTCCCATAATTTGAGGTTATGTATACGGTTCACATCAATGAGCGCATACCTACGGGTGGCTCTCGCTTCATTTCTAGCTCAGTATTCCGCATTTTTTCGGGAATACGATCAGTTTTATTCAAAATGTTTATGAAGTAATCTCGTATTTAGGGTAAGTGGCTCTGTTTTAGCTTGCTTCTTAAGTTATTCAAGACTTTTTAGGCATAACAGTAAGGGTACTGCAATTGGGAAAATTCGGATTTTTTCCCGTTCACAGTACCCGCTGAATATTTTGCTGAAATAATTTACATACAGAACTTACGCAGAACCTTTAATTGCAGGGTGGGCACTGCCCACCTTACGCTAAATCTAGAGGCATAAAATAGAGCTTGCGTAAGCTCTGACTTATTCAGAGGCGGCATCATCATCGGAGTCATCCCCAATGGGAGTTGCAGCCACTTTAACCATTGCATGGCGTAGAACAATGTCACCCAAGACATAGCCCCGACGCAACTCCTCCATGATGGTGCCTTCCGGATGTTCACTCGTCTCCTCGCGCATGACTGCCTCGTGCAGGCTAGGGTCAAACTCTTCCCCTTCCACCCGCATCGGAGCAACGCCAATCTTCTTGAGGCGATCGACAAAATCTTTATAAATCCCCTGATAGCTTTTGTGGATAACGGTTTCTTCTTCCGTTTGGGGCTTAATCTGCGATCGGGCCCGCTCAAAGTTATCTACTACCGACAGCAGCTCTTTGATGGTAGCTCCCTTAACCTGCTGCTCCTGATCTTCTTTTTCTTTTTGAGTTCGTTTGCGGTAGTTCTCAAAGTCTGCCGCCAAACGCATGTACTGGTTATTGCGGTCTTCTAGTTGCGCTTTGAGAGCTTCAATTCGCTGATTCAGTTCTTCAACTTCAGGTTGCAGCGTTGATGTTGCAGCATCTGCGGATGGCTGCGTTGATGTTGCATCCTCTGGGCTGAGGTCAAATGGTTCAGCATCTGCATCTAGCACTGCTTCAGCCGCTTCAGGCTCCTGTTGAGGGACAGGGATTCCCTCTTGCTTTACGTCCATGTTGTTTTGTTGATTTGATTCAGCAGACATTGGTTCACTTCCCATTTGCTCTACCGTCTCGGAGAATCGAGTCTCTGATTCTTGAGCGTTTTCTTGCCGTTTCTCTTCGTCCATAGCTCAAACTATTCTGCCCTAATTTCCATCAAACCTGATCACCAAAAGTGCCAGAAAGTGCCAGAAAAACCGCTTTAGACGACTGTTACTCCCAGTATTCCTTAAGTTTTAGTGATCTGAGGTAATTTACATCTAGCTCTGCTAATGCGTCAGCAGTCATCTTCAATCTTATCGAGATTCCCTCCTTCGACAGCGACTTCGCCGTGTGAGGAAATCCCCACATTGCCTTTTCCTATCGTATGAGCGTAATTTACATCATCGGTTATATCAAATGTCTAAATAGCAAGGTAGCGTTTTGCCTATGCAGATTTTTCTGTACCCATGCAGCGATCGCTGTCATGATGGACTTCGTTCTCGTCTCCTGCTGTTTCTATGTTCGCGAAACCCCTTAGACTTTTGCTTTTGTCAACTCCTGTTGGCCCCCTTGGTTCTGGGTTGGGCGGTGGAGTCGAACTGACCCTGAAAAATATTGCTCAAGAGCTAATCCAGCGTGGACATACTATTCAGATTGTGGCTCCTGAAGGGTCAGAAATTGCTGGACTGCCGATCGCCCCGATTTCAGGTACGCTGCAAACAACGGCCCAAACCCAAGGGCGAAATGCCCCCATTACCTTGCCGAATCAGTCAGTTTTGGGAAAGATGTGGGACTATGCCCGTCGTTGCCAGCAAGACTATGATGTGTTGATCAACTTTGCCTACGACTGGTTGCCCTTTTACCTAACCCCATTTTTCACTCGCCCGATCGCCCATTTGGTCAGCATGGGATCGCTAACCGACGCAATGGACAGCGTGATTGAGCAAACGATCGCCCAGTTTCCAGGAACAATTGCCGTTCATAGCCACGCCCAAGCAGCAACTTTTTCAGGGAGCGATCGGTTTCGGTGTGTGAAAAACGGATTGGATTTGTCTCTGTATACGTTTTGTCCAGAGCCAGAGAATGCGCTGGGATGGGTGGGGCGGATTGCGCCAGAAAAGGGAATCGAAGATGCGATCGGGGCAGCTTGTCGGGCTGGAATTCCTCTAAAAATTTGGGGAGCCATGCCTGAGCCAGACTATTGGCAGCAGATTTGTGAACGCCATCCGGGGGAAGGGTTCAGCTATGAAGGATTTTTGGGAACGCAGGAATTGCAGGCGGCTTTGGGCAAATGTCAGGGATTGCTGATGACTCCAAAATGGGTAGAAGCGTTTGGCAACGTGGCGATCGAAGCTTTGGCCTGCGGAGTTCCAGTCATTGCCTATGAGCGAGGTGGGCCATCGGAAATTGTCCAACCGGGTAAAACGGGATGGTTAGTTGAACCCGACCAAGTTGATGAGCTGGTCGCAGCCATTCACCAGTTAGACGCGATCGATCGTTACACCTGCCGTCAGCAAGCCGAAGCTGAATATTCCATGCGGGCAATGGGCGATCGGATGGAAGCATGGCTCGAAGAAATTCTGACCCATTTTTCATCTCATTAGCTGTAATGCTGGGAAAGAGGCTGCCTCATTTAGCCTTCATCTTCCCGTAATTAGAAAAACCAAACTATCAATCAGTCGATCGCGCTCCATTGGCAGAATTTCTTTGCCGTGCATGACTTCCTGCAAGATGATGTAATACACGATCGTCCCCACTATGACTCGTGCGGTAGCCTCTGGGTCAGGCAGGTTTAGTTCCGATCGAGATGCCAAATACGTGGTTAACCGGGTCAAAATGGGCTGGGCAATATGCTGCACATAGGCATGGGCTAACGCGGGAAAGCGTCCTGACTCTCCCACAATCAAACGCATGAAATCATACACCTCTGGGGCGGAAATCACTGCATCCAGCAAATTTGTCGTTAGTTGGCGGAGTACTGTATCAGGATCTGCTTGCCATAATTCAGATTCAAGCTGTAGTGCTACGGAAAATCGCTCCTGCACCAATCGCTCCATTAGGGACGCAAACAAGCTTTCTTTATCTTGAAAATAGCTGTAAACCGTTGCCTTAGAAACTTTTGCTGCGCTAGCAACCCGATCCATCGTTGTGGCGGCATAACCATGAGCTAAAAATTCTTGCATCGCACCTGCCAGAATTGCCTCGGTCTTCTCAGTTGATTTGGGGCGATCGATCGGCGTTCCCTGCTTGCTGTGATTGATTTGTCCCATTCTCCTCCGATTTCGATGGCAGTTAAGCAAGTCCTTAGGTAATTTGTCTGGTGGGATGGGATCTGGCCCGTTCCCTTATCGGGGAGACAAGCTCCCGGAAGACGGAATTTTGCTTAACAATACTATACTAAACAGTTCAGTTCAAATTGCTAAACTAAACCGTATAGTTCAATTTCTGTGGCAAGGAGGGGACTCAATGCGTCAATTACTGAACTCCACAACCAATCTGCTGATTGTGGGAGCCGGGCCAACTGGGTTGACGATGGCTCATGAGTTGTTGCGTCGAGGGATTGCCTGTCGGCTGATTGAGCAAAAAGATACGCTTGCCCAAACCTCAAGGGCGATCGGCATTCATTCCCGCACCTTAGAAATTTTTGAGGCAATGGGTGTGGTGGAAGCTTTTCTGTCTCAGGGTGTGCAAATTACTGGGGGAAATGTATACGACGGTGGAAAAACTCTATTGCGTTTGGATTTTCAGCATTTGGATGCACCCTACCCCTACATTTTGAGTTTGCCCCAAAGCAAAACTGAGCAGAACCTTCTGGCACGGCTGCGTTCACTCAGGGGGGAGGTGGAATTTTCCAGGCAGTTACTCGCGTTGCAGCAGGAAAACGACACGGTTGTTGCCCAGGTGAAGCATACCCACGATGATTCGGTAGAAAAAATTCAGGCAGATTGGGTGATTGGCTGTGATGGGGCCCGATCGCAGGTGCGAGAATCGCTGAACCTCACGTTTGAAGGCAGTACCTATGAAGAAGAATTCGTCCAGGCGGATGTGAATCTGGATTGGAAAAAATCGCGACAAGAGATTCATGTTTGGCTACACGAGTCTGGCCCGTTTGCGGTCTTTCCCCTGCCCGATGGGGAACAGTGGCGATTAATTGCAGGCATTGTAGATTCGGGTCGGGGTGCTCCTGAGGCTTCCGTTGAAGTGTTGCAACGCATATTTCAAGAACGCACAGGCGACAACCAAACGACCATTAGTAATCCTACTTGGTTATCCAACTTTAAGATTCACCGTCGAATTGTTAATCACTATCGGCAAGGACGAATTTTTTTGGCGGGAGATGCCGCGCATATTCATAGTCCGGTCGGTGCTCAGGGAATGAATACAGGAATTCAGGATGCCTACAATTTAGCCTGGAAACTAGCAATGGTGATTACAGGTGATTCATCGCCATCTTTGCTGGATACCTATGAAACAGAACGACATCCGATCGCCCAATCAGTGCTGACCGGAACCCATGCTTCAACGCAGTTTATTACCACTCAAAATCCAGCTATCCGATTAATCCGGGATCAATTGCTGACCCAGCTTCTGAATTTAGGCATGATTCAAACTTTTATGCTTAAACGCATTGCCGAACTTGATATTCACTATCACAATAGCCCCTTGTCTCAGAATCATTACGGCTCTCTCGCGAAAAGTACCCTTCTTCCCGATCGCACTCAGGAAACCCCCAGCCTTCAAGATCGAATCAGCTTTCATGCTGCCCCCAAAGCAGGCGATCGGGCCCCACAAGGTTTCGGTTTGCATTATCCGTCCTATCGGCAAATCAGCTTATTTGAAGCATTTCGAGGAACTCAGTTTAATCTGCTCCTGTTTGATGGACTGGCCCAAACCGCAGAGGGCTATACTCGTCTGTTAGAACTTGCCAACCAGATGGAGTCTAGTTTAGGAACCCAAGTTCGATTGCATCTCGTTGTAGCTGCATTGGAACCTCCATTTGATCTCAACTGGTCTGATCTCAACTGGCACGGTTCCCTCATCCTAGATCCCCAGCAGGAGTTACACCAGCAATATGGAGCCGCCGCCGAGTCGCTATACTTAATTCGTCCTGATGGCTACATTGGCTTTCGTAGTCAATCCGTTGAAGCAGAACCTTTACTCCCCTATTGGCGTAATTCATTTCAGAGCAATACTCCCATCCATGCCTGATTTCTCTCCCCTTTCTCCCGCTCCCCGCTCCCCTTTCTCCTCCTCTCTCCTGCCTCTCCCCCTCAAACCCGGCGATCGTCTGCGGGTGATTGCTCCTAGCGGCACTTTGCGCGAACTGGATGC